>CALCKU010000114.1 GCA_937965735.1 uncultured Caulobacterales bacterium | reverse complement strand
CAAAGCGGCAATTCCCATAAATCCTGACAAAATGATAAGTAGGTAATTTGTGACCGTTTTTTGTTTCAGTTTGGCTTCGCGTAATTCGGCTTCACGTTGGAGTGAATTTTGCCGCTCCATTTGACGTGTTTTAGAATTCTCGAGCGTTGCAATGAGACGAGAAGAAGCATCATTACTGCGTTTTAAAGTGGATTGAACATATCTATCGAGTCTTTCTGCCATAAGCGCTTGACCCAAATTTATGTCATTATTGCCAAAGGCAATTAAGGCTTCAGCATATAGAAGGTAACTTGAAAGACTCTCTGAGACAATTTCATTTGATTTTAAAATTTCATCTTTAAACTTTGATAGTTCTACTTCCGCTTCGGATGTTTTCCCGACACCAGCCAAAGCCGTAATCCGAATGGCGGATAGAGCTTTAATAATGGTATTATTTTCAGCAATGCTTAGGCCTTCATTTACGAACTTTAATGTCTCTTCAAACTTCCTTTGTTCGCTCATGGTCTGTGCAAGACGCATTTGTGTTAAGCCCGGCGTAGCAACAAGGTTTTTAGATTCGTTTCTTAAGAGGATTTCAGCTAAGGCTTGTGTCGTTTCGTGATCGCGCCAATGGGAAAATACATAAATTAAATTATTGAGGTGCATAATCCCGTCTACCTCTTGCCCTGCGGCTATCTGCAAATCGATCAAACGGGCCGTATTGACCACTGCAAGCATGGGATGTCTTAATCTTGCATGGAGGTGTGAAAGGCGTTCGGTTAAAACGATTCGCATTTCAGTTGTATTTTCCGATAGATCATTGGGAATTATTGATAAGGCACTATTTGTACTTTGAAGTGAGGCGTTAAAGTCACCTTTAGAAAGATTTGCGTAGCCGATAAAATGCCAAGCCATGGCTTGTACATACCAATCGGATTCGTTTGTAAAAGGTTCTAATATTGCAAGAACTTTTGGAAGAACGTCTGTTAGGTTTTCTGATTTCGAGAAGGGCTCTAAGGCCTCAAAGATTCTAGAAACTCCAGAAATATAAGATTCTGGATTATTTTCCAGAAATTGATGATATTGATCTAATACTTGTGAATATGGAACCGAGTTTAGCCGAAAAAAACTATATTGTAATTCCGTATGGATTTCAGAAAGCTGGTTGCGTAATTTATTTTTTTCGACTTTTTCTCGCAATGGCGCTTCAGACTTTGAGTGTGTGAAAAGCTTTTCGCTATCAATTTTACGCCCGATAAGAACAGCAATTTCGTACGCCTCTAAATTATCATTATCACTGAGAATTGACGCATTATTTGATTTTTGCGCATAGGCAATTTGCGAAGCTAAAAGCACCGTAACCAAAAAAGCTTTGGTCGTTAAAGATTTAAATGCCCATAACGTCACATCAAACACCTAATATTGTGTCGAAAATAGATGAATAACGTTAATCAATTATGGCGATAATGTACTTAGCTCAGCATTAGACATAAAAAAACCCGCCCATTGGACGGGTTTCGTAAAATTTTCTAAGAACTAAAGTTCGATGATTGGAAAACCACCAGTTACAACTTCAATTTCGTCTTGAGTCAATTCACGCATAATATACTCCCTTAAGTATAGTGGCTTGATTGCCATACCCTTATTAAGCGAATTTTAACCAAAAAATCAAGTAAAAAATGTATTAAAATCAACCGTTTAGAAAAAATGAATATTTTGAGGCAAAAATATTTAATATTTTCATTCACTTATATGGTTAATATATTATGTGAATTTTTTATGAAGGCGGGTCTGTGAGCCACAATAATACGCGTAATTGACATGTTTGACAGTGTTTTGACGATCTGTTCTTCAGTTTGAACATCTAAATTAGCCGTACCTTCATCTAAAAATAGAACATTGGGGGCGTTGTAGAGCGCCCTGGCGAGTAAAACCCTTTGTTTTTGTCCGCCTGAAAGCACAGAGCCCATATTTCCGACCATAGACATGTAATGCATGGGGATGGCCGCGATTTCATCGTGAATTCTTGCCGCCTTTGCCGCCTTCATAACTTTTTGCATATCAATTTCTGGATCAAAGAAACTAATATTGTCAGCAATCGTGCCTGATAAGAGAGAATCGTCTTGCATAACAACGCCAATTCGCGCGCGCCAATTCTGTAAACCGATTTCGGTTAAGGGAACACCGTCAATCAATATATCGCCGCGCGTCGGAGCATAAAGCCCTAATATAATTTTCATCAGAGTGGTTTTTCCACTCCCTGAGGCCCCGGTGAAGGTTACCATTTCACCGGCCATAATCTCCGCTGAAAAGTCTTCAATTATCCACGGATCTAAATCTGAATATCGAAACCAAATATTTTGTAGTGAGATATGACCTTTAAATTCAGGGGTTTCATCCAGTGAGGCGCTTTGAAGTGGGCTATCTTGAAACCGACTATGTGGGACGCGCTCTGAATAGCTTTCTTTTTGGGCAAAAATAATGTCCGAAAGGCGGTCTAAATGCAGAGACAGTAATTTAAATTCAATCCCTTTTTGCAGAAGCTGGGTAACACTATCGGTAAAATATTGACGATAGCCAAGAAAAGCGAGCAACATGCCGACGGTAAATGCGCTGTTTTCGACCATCATCATTTTTGCTGCCAGATAGACCACCAAGATGACTTGTAATCCGACTAAAAGTGTTTCCGAAAACTTTTGCCAGATTGTGAACTTTCCATATTCTATATTGGCATTAATGAAATCAGAGTAAAGGTTCCGCCAAGCCGCCTCTCTTTCGGCTTCTCGGCCAAATAATTTGATTGTGGTACTGGCGCGAATGGTTTCAATAACATGTGTGTTTTCTATCGCTTTGGCATAGATGGCCTCTTCTTGGGTGCGTCTGAGATGCGGATAGATAAAAAGCGCGCTTAAGATCATCAAACTTACAGAGATCACGACAATACTGGCTAAAATTGGCGCGTATAAAAACATGACAATCAGCATGAGTATGGCCATGACCCCGTCAATCAATACACCGACAACGGTTTGTGTCAGGGCTTCTTGTATCGGTTTCGTGCTCCCCATTCGAGAAATAAGGTCTCCAACATGTCGTTTTTCAAAATAAGACGTTGGTAGGCGCACAAGGTGTCGAAAAACATTTCCGATCATTTGCAGGCTCATTTGATTGCCAAAGATTAAAATCGCCCAGCCCCGCACGGCTTCAGAGACAGCCCTTAAAATCGCCAATGCCCCAAAGCCCAGTGCCAATGCGACCAGCAATCCCATATCTCCGCTAGGCAAAGCGGCATCAATCACAAGCTGTAGGTAAAAGGGTGCCGCTAAAAGCGTGATTTGTAAAATAATAGATAAGGTCAGCGTTTGAAAAATAGCGCGTTTTAGACCAACTAACCGACTCCATAATAACTTTAAATGTGGTGTCAGACGTGCATCAATAGACGAAAACTCAGCAGTCGGTGACAGTTCTAATGCCACGCCACTAAAATGTTTCCCCATTTTCTCTAGGCTCATCACACGCAACCCAATACCGGGATCAATAATATGAGCTTTGCCGCGTACAAGTTTTTTTAAAACAACAAAATGGTTCAAATCCCAATGCAATATAGCTGGAAGCTGTAATTTATGCACATGCTCCATTTCCAACCGCAAGGGCCGGGAGGCAAGTTGTAGACTGTCGGATATATTCATTAAACTTTTGAGGGACGCCCCTTTTAACGAGACAAGGTGCCGTTCGCGCAAAACATTTAAATCTATATTGTGGCCATAATACCGTGCAATCATCGCCACGCAGGCCAGACCACATTCTGTGGCTTCAGTTTGTAAAATAACGGGAAGTTTCTTAGCCAAGCGACAAACTCCGCTTTAGCCAATCAAAAAGTGTGAGGGTTTCCGAATCTAAAGTGACTTTACCTAAAAACAAACCTGTTAAGATTAGCCCCGTCAATAAAACCAGTAAAAGGGTAATCCAGACCGTGCTGGGAGGGACGCGTAGAATGATTTCGCCGTAAAGGCTGCGATTGCGATTCTCTAAGGCTTCTTTGCGGTACAAGCTTTTATTCATATGATAAAGCTAAGCTAAGTCTTTAAAAGAACAAAGCTATTTGCCGATAAATTATAATAAAACTTGTGGGGCGTTTGTTTTGAATACACCCACATTATGGCAGGCGTTAAACTTTAGCTAGTTCATTAAACGGGGTTCGTGCGGACTATCCAAGTTAAAGAGCGGAATGTCGACATCAAAGCGTTCGCCGTCAGGCGTTTCTAATTTGTAACTACCCAGCATAACACCAGACGGGGCGGTCAACGGCGCACCCGATGTGTAACGAAAGGTTTCACCTGGACGAACAACCGGTTTTTCACCGACAACACCTGCGCCGCGAACCTCTTGGACTTGGCCGCGACAATCGGCGATTTTCCAAAACCGCTCCATGACTTGATATTCCGTTGGCCCCTGATTTTCGATTTCAACCGTATAGGCCCAAATATAACGGCTATCATCAGGTGATGATTGTTCTGCCAAAAAATCGGGTTCTACACGAACGACGACGTCGCGTGTTTTTCTTTCAAACATGCTTAGACCCTTGCCAAATCTGCCGTACCCATGATTTATGTCTGGTGTAAACATGCAGGCATGTTTTAACGACTCTCTCTTATGCCTAACATCTATGCTTTGTACGACAAGCGCAAGGTCTTAAACGAATGACTGCTAGAATTTTACAGTTCATTCTTGCTACAGGCGAAGGGCGTGCTAGAAAAATGGCTTAAATAGAGTATAATATGAAGTCTAAGACTTCATTCTTAAACCCGATCCACGTAAACTCGACTCACTTAAATCCGACCGATTGGTCATTCGTTACAGAGCCCTTTAATGTCATACGGTATATTACCCCACCAAGCCATTCAGGCCTTTACACAAAGCGGGGTGATTCGCGCCGTTTCAAAATTTGACCCTAAGCAGATACAGCCGGCCTCGCTTGATCTACGCCTTGATCAAAAAGCTTATCGATTACGCGCCAGCTTTTTACCCGGTACAGACCGCACGATTGCCGCTTGTTTGACGTCAGATTTGGTTATGCATGAAATCGATCTTTCCGAAGGGGCTGTGCTGGAAACAGGGTGTGTCTATCTTGTGCCTTTGCAAGAAACTCTAAACTTGCCCGAGAGCATTTCAGGGATAGCAAACCCCAAAAGTTCAACAGGCCGTTTGGATGTATTTACGCGTGTGATTTGTGATCACGCTGACACTTTTGAAACTGTGCCACAAGGGTATACGGGTCCGCTCTATGTTGAAATTGCTCCGCGGACTTTTTCCATTTTGGCGCGCCCAGGGGATGCACTTGTACAAATTCGTTTTCGGGAAGGCAAATCAGAGCGACTCTCGACACAAACAGTGAGCATTGATTTAGAGGGCGACGGTATTATTGGCTACCGCGCCAAACGCCATGCAGGGCTTGTTGATCTCTCTAAAGTGGGGGGTCATACCGCTCAAGATTATTGGGAGCCATTACGCGCTCGGCAAGGGTCATTGGTTTTAGACCCCGAAGAATTTTACATCTTGGCGTCAAAAGAATCGGTCACAATTCCAGAAAACATGGCGGCTGAAATGGCCCCAATTGCACCTGAAATTGGAGAATTTCGCGCGCATTATGCAGGGTTTTTTGACCCAGGCTTTGGCGTTGAAATTGCGGGAGGGCGCGGGTCACGCGCTGTGCTTGAAGTTCGAGGGCGGGACGTTCCGTTCCTCCTAAGGGACGGGCAAGCCATCGCGCGTTTGATCTTTGAACCCATGCAAGAAAAACCGTCTATTATATACGGCGCGCAAGGGTCGCACTACCAAGCACAAGGCTTACGTTTGTCCAAACATTTTAAAGATCAGATTACCGAATCGAGACAATAAAATGCTGAATTGGGTCTAGAGAATGCCAAACTGGATTATGCAAAATGAAAGCCTGCTACGACTAACCTTGTTTCTTACAGTCCTAATTTTAATGATGGTATTAGAAACCCTGTTTCCAAAAAAAGGCCGTACGCAAAAGCGAAAAGACCGTTGGGTATCCAATCTTTTACTTGTGGGACTCGGCAGTCTAGCCTTGCGAGTTTTGTTCCCCGTTCTTGCGGTTGGTGTCGCCTTTACTGCGCATTCTAAGGGCTGGGGTCTTTTAAATATGTTCGACATCCCTGTATGGGCAGGCTTTATTGTTGCTTTAATTCTTCTGGATTTATCAGTGTATCTGCAACATGTGGGGTTTCATAAAATTTCCTTTTTATGGGCCATGCACCGTGTCCATCACGCAGACCGCGATATTGACGTTACCACTGGGGTTCGGTTTCACCCTTTTGAAATCATCGTCTCAATGTTGTATAAGATGGCGGTGATTATTTTATTAGGGCCTTCCGTTATTGCGGTGATTGTTTTTGAAATAATTTTAAATGTGGCGGCTTTGTTTAATCATGCAAATGTGCGTCTACCGCTCAAACTGGATCGTTTTTTACGATACTTTATTATCACGCCAGATATGCACCGTGTACATCATTCCGTGAATATAGAGGAAACCAATCGGAATTACGGCTTCAGCCTATCGATTTGGGATTATGTGTTTAACACCTATGAGGCACAACCCAAAAACGGTCATTCTGATATGAAAATTGGCTTATCAGAATTTCAAACGACAGATCCGAACCGTCTGTTTTGGCTCCTAACCCTACCCATCCAGAGGCGTTCGAAGTGATAAATACACTTTTTAAGCGAATTTCAACTTAAAATTCGTTTGCAAAGCGAGCCATCCATGGCTATTTTAATCTTGTCGATAGGCCGGACGATCAGGCCATTTGCGTTTTGCTTTGACAAACGCATCGTCCCACAGGCGCTGCGGTGATTAAAGTGGGCCAAGTGAAGTTTTCTCCCACTCATCGAAAACATATAGGTTTCACCTATTTAAAATTGCAGTGTGAAGGGACAGCTATGTCAGAAGAAATGCAAAAAGGGACGGTCAAGTTTTACAATGACCAAAAAGGGTATGGTTTTATCGCTCCTGAGAATGGCGGCGGTGATGTATTTGTACATGCTACGGCTCTACAGCGGGGCGGGTTAAACGCTTTGTCAGACGGTCAAGTCGTGATGTTTAATACAGCGATTAACGAACGTACGGGTAAATCGGCAGTCGATTCGATTTCACTTGTAGAGTAATCTAAGCTTTATAAATTTAATGAATATATTGGGGCGTATAATTCGCACTAGTGGTTTTGGATCTCTATGAGATCTGTATCAGGATTAGATTTCTATAAGGCCAGTATCAGAAACGCTTTATCATTTATTCGGAAGCTGATTCGTATTGAGTATTGACCTCTACCCGCTTGCCTCTAAATTGCGCCTCTGAAATCCAAGGAGCGTAATATGAGTCATGCGAGCTTAGAAAAAGCGATTAATAAAGCGTGGGAGAACCGTGCAGATCTATCTCCAGAAACAAAGGGCGAATGGCGCGATGCGGTTGAAACGGCGATACAGGGCCTTGATACGGGTACGCTCCGCGTTGCAACAAAAACAACAGAAGGTCCGCTTGGTAAATGGATTGTCCATGAATGGCTCAAAAAAGCCGTACTTCTTGGCTTTCGCTTGCACGGGAATGAAATTGTAACAGGCGGCGCGAATGGCGGGTATTGGTTTGATAAAGTGCCGTCAAAATTTGAAAACTGGGGTGAGTCTGAATTCAAATCCGCAGGCTTTCGCGCTGTCCCAAATTGTTCTGTTCGTAGAGGCGCTTATATTGCGCCGAATGCTGTGCTTATGCCGTCCTATGTCAATATAGGGGCCTTTGTTGATGAAGGGACAATGGTCGATACGTGGACAACGGTTGGCTCTTGCGCCCAGATTGGTAAAAACTGTCACCTCTCGGGCTGTGTTGGTATTGGCGGGGTTTTAGAGCCCCTTCAAGCGACTCCTGTCATTATCGAAGATAATTGCTTTATCGGTGCTCGTTCCGAAGTCGCCGAAGGGGTGATTGTGCGCGAAGGTGCGGTTCTTGCTATGGGTGTGTTTTTATCACAATCGACTAAGATTTATAACCGTGCGACGGGTACCGTTTCATACGGTGAAATTCCCGCATATTCAGTTGTTGTTCCAGGCAGCCTACCCAGCCAAGATGGCACGCACAGTCTTGCTTGCGCGGTTATTGTAAAAACTGTGGACGCGAAAACCCGTTCTAAGACGGGCGTGAATGCTCTGCTTCGGGATTAGGCGGTACGCGCGTGAGCTCTGTTAAAATTGATGCCGTTGAATTTGCCAGTGCGCTAATTCGTAAACCTTCCGTCACACCAATAGAGGCCGGCACGCTTGACCTCTTGCAAACGACATTAGAAGGTTTGGGGTTTGTCTGCACACGCTACCCATTTGGGGAAGCATCGAACCCCGACAATATGAGAGTGGATAATCTTTACGCACGGTTTGGAACAGAGGCTCCAAATTTCTGTTTTGCCGGTCATGTTGATGTTGTTCCCGCAGGCGAGCTTGATAAATGGAAGCAGGATCCGTTCTCAGGCCTGGTCGAAGACGGTATTTTAATGGGGCGCGGCGCAGCCGATATGAAAGGGGCGATTGCGGCTTATGTCAGTGCCGTTTCTGATTTATTCTCGACGGGTTGGCGACCCGCAGGATCGCTAAGCTTTTTAATTACAGGCGATGAAGAAGGCCCCGCTATTAATGGCACAAAAAAACTGTTGAGTGCGATTACCGATAGAGGTGAAGTGATTGATGCGTGCATT
>CALCKU010000113.1 GCA_937965735.1 uncultured Caulobacterales bacterium | reverse complement strand
CCTGTGTTTGACGCGGATGCGGCTGTACATAAACTATATGAAAAAGGCGGGGCGGCTGTGCCTTTAATACGCGCTGTTTTTCCTGACGCGGTTAAAGACGGGTGCGTTGACCGTAAACAATTAGGGCAACATATGCGCGCTGACCCTTTAAACCTGACGGTTTTAGAGAGTTTTATTCATCCTATGGTGGCGCAATTAAGAGCGGATTTTATTGCAAGTGCAAAACTTCAAAATGCAGATATTATTGTTTTTGATATTCCTTTATTGTTTGAAACAGGCGGCGATCAGCATGTTGATTTTAAAGTTGTGGTAACAGCGCCAGCTTCCGTTCAAAAAGCGCGTGTTTTGGCGCGTCCTAATATGAATCCAGACTTATTTACGCATTTATTATCGCGACAAATGCCAGATGCAGAAAAAAGAAAACGCGCTGACTTTCTGATTCATACCGATAAAGGTTTAGAAAATGCGCGCCTACAAGTCGATGCGGTTTTATCAAGGATACGTGCGAGTCGATTTGCGGATAAGGATAATACTTAATGTCTGGAAAACGGGAAATCGTCTTTGATACGGAAACAACGGGCTTTGATGCGCGTGGAGATGACCGTATTACAGAAATCGGGTGTATTGAAATTATTGACTTTTTGCCTACGGGTGAAAGTTTTCATGCATATTGTGATCCCCAGCGTGACGTCCCTGAAAAAGTCACTGAGATTACAGGGTTAACGACAGAGTTCTTACGCGGAAAACCTTTATTTGCAGAAGTTGCACAAAAATTCCTAGACTTTGTGGGTGATAGTCCACTTGTCGCCCATAATGCAGATTTTGACCGTGGCTTTATTAATGCTGAGCTAGATCGTGCTGGCTTTGAAGAAATTCCTAGGCAGCGTTTTACCGATACTTTGGCCATTGCACGTGCAAAATTTCCAGGGTCACCAGCATCACTTGATGCATTGTGTAAACGCTACCAAATTTCATTAGCCTCACGCAATACACATGGAGCGATCATTGACTCGGAATTATTGGCGCGCGTTTATTTAGAATTGAATGGCGGGCGAGCAAGAAAATTAGGTCTTGATGACATAAGCCAGGGTTCGGAAATCATTGAGAACGGTGCTAAACGCATCAACCCAGTAAAACCACGCCCAAGCCCCCTCGAACCCCTTTCAACAGAAGCTGAAAGAGCGGCGCATAAAGCATTTATTGAAAGTCTTGGTGAAAAAACTTTGTGGCACAAAGTGTGGCGAAAATCGGCGCATTTGAAATAAGGCCAATAATATAGGGTTATGATATTAAGAGCCTTCAGCTCAAAGCTATTTAAAGGCTTTCATAAAATATAAAAACCGGAGCAAGCCCCGGTTGTTATAAATTTTAAATTATCCCATTTCCGCGCTTCTACGATTCATTTCATCGCGAAACATGGCGGCAAAGTCGGGGGGCTCAAGCATAATTGGCGGGAACCCACCATTTTGTGTCATCTCGGCTAGGATTTGACGTGCAAATGGGAAGAGTAGTCTTGGACATTCAATTAAAATAAGCGGTTGCAAATGTTCAGCATTCACAGAGGCAAAGGCAAATAACCCTGCATATTCAAGTTCTGCAATAAAGACGGTTTGATCACCCCGTTTAGCATCTGCACGTAAAATGAGAGTAACTTCTACACTATCATCATCAAGCATTTGCCGCCCAATTTCTATACCAATAGAAATTTCGGGCGCGTCGAGACCCGCCCGAAGGCTGCCGGGGGCATTTGGATTTTCAAAGCTTTGATCTTTTGTATATTGTGCAAGAATACGCAGTAGAGGCCCTTCTGGTAGAGCGTCACTCGCGGCTCCATTTACAGCACCGTTTGAAGTCGGGCTTTGTGCGGCCGTTTCGTCCTCTTTCTTGTCATTTTCGTCATTTTTAGGTTTTTTAGCCATATGATGTTTTTCGGCAGGCGCCGCTCCTATCAAATTTCTATAGTCTACGCTTATAAAGTCTTAAATTCTAAACGTGTGGCTAACATAGAGATAAAGATTGAGCAACGGTGATTGCCTCTTGAAGTGAAGCAATTTATGGTAAATTTAAATCTGTAACCTATTGGATTTTTTATTCAGTGTCATATATCAGACGGGTTATGGCATGCATTATAAATTTAAAAAAATTGCCCGTTTCGAAATTAGAAGTCTTTTAATATATAAGGTCGAAAGTCATTCATATGAACGAAGTTATTCTTTATGCGGCGATTGCGACCATTGTGTGTGTCGTTCTTTATAGTGTTTTAGGTAAATCTGTTGGGCAGGGGCCAGAAGCGGGCATTGACCCGAGTGAATTGATAGGCTCGAAACCCTCCGAAAATGCTAAAATAATACCGCCCGTGATTGATGATCGTGGCATGCCGGGGTTGAGTGATATTGCCAAGGGGGATCCAAATTTTTCAGAAGCGGCGTTTATTGACGGTGCTAAAGGGGCGTATTCAATTATTCTTGAGGCTTTTGCTAGCGGAGATCGCGATACGCTAAAGTCACTTTTGACACCTAATGTTTATGCGGTTTACGAGCGGGCGATTACAGACCGCGAAGAAAAATCATTAACACAAGTCACAGATTTAGGCCGATTAAAAGACGCCGAAATTATAGGCGCTGAAAAGTCTGGTAAAATCGGTCAATTGAATGTGCGTTTTGACGCGGAATTAACGTCCGCACTTGTGGACGCAGAAGGAAAATTAGTGGAGGGTGATCCAGATGTTTTATCGAATATCTCCGAAATTTGGACGTTTGAACGTAATTTAAGTTCGGAAAACCCTAATTGGTTACTTTCGGATGTGGCTCCATCGGAAGGCGATACGTTAGAGGCCGATCCAACCCCCGATACGAAAGCCGGTAATACCAAACAACAAGGTGATACGAAATCTGGTGACACGCAAACGGGCACGCAATAGCGTATAAATTGTGATGAAACCCAATCAAAGATTGTCTCAAAATTTTGTAAAAATTGGGCTTATTCTGTTTTCGTTCAGCCTGCAGGCTTGCAATACAACCCCTAAACCTTATTCGCAAACGCCAATAAATCAGAATTCACCTTATCAAAGCGCGCCTGATGAAAGCGCGCCTGACGAAAGCGTGTCTGATAAAAACTCATATGACCCAGACTCGCCCGGTGAGGGTTTGGGTCGACAGTCTAATCCCTCTACAGAGGGCAATCATCCGTATACAAATTCTCGAAGACCGTCAGATTCGGTAATAATTGCGAATCCAAACGCGAATCCGACTTCCGTAAAAATACCAAAATCTCCGCCCCCTTTTGCGTCGGCTCCCCCTAAAGATCGTCCAGCGCCAGACATTATTATTCCCGTTTACCAAAGTCCACTTACAGCGCTTCCTTTTTGGAATGAGACAGACCATCGCCCAGCTTTATCGGCTTTTAAAAATACATGTGTGCGGTGGTCTGGGACAAATCCGCAAGATATGTTAAGTCAATATCTTCCTGAATACGGGACTTTTGCAGACTGGAAAGGGGCGTGTGACCTTGCAAATATGTTGCCCAATACCAAGCCAGCAGCGAAACAGTTTTTTGAACGGGAATTTATCCCTGTTCGCCCTAAAACCAAGAATAAAGAAATCGGGCTTTTAACGGGGTATTACCAACCCGAAATTGATGTCCGTACAGTCCCTAATGCCGAATTTTCAGAACCGATTTTGGCAAAACCCAAAACAGAAGCGGTGCAAAAGAAACCAAGGGGAGCTTTGTCTGCAAAAAGTTCGCGCGTGATTGCTTATGGTCGACCTATGGATGTGTTTTTTATGCAAATTCAGGGTTCAGGACATATTCGTTTCCCCGATGGGCGCTCTGTGCGCGCAGCTTATAATGGGAATAATGGGTATCCTTACGCCTCAATTGGGCGGGTTTTGATAAACAGAGGTCAGTTAACAAAAAACCGTTCCTCCAAACGCGATATTGAAAACTGGATGCAACAGGCAGGGCCTGAAAAATCACGCGAAGTGATGAACCAAAATAAGCGTTACATATTTTTTATTGAACAAGCGATAAAAGAAGGCGAAGGCCCAATGGGCGCGATGCGAGTGCCTTTGACAGCAATGGGGTCTATCGCGGTTGATCCGCGTTATATGCCTTACGGTGTCCCGGCTTATATCGTTGCAAAAGTCCCTCAAAATCCAGGTGATTATGTTGGGACGGAGTCGGGTCAACTGGTAATTGCTCAAGATACGGGTAAGGCGATTAAAGGTGCCTTACGGGGCGATCTTTATTTTGGTTCAGGCCTTCGCGCGGGTGCGCTTGCAGGCGTTATGAAACATAAAGCGGCATGGCGCATGCTTTTGCCGCGTGCTTTGGCGGCGCGGCAAGCGCCTATCAGTTAATCTTGGGATGATGCCCAAAGATCGTCCACTTAAACCTGAAGAAAAAAAGATCTGGAAACAGGTATCAAAGACTGTAACCCCTCGGCGTGAAAAATCGGCAAAGCCAATGCCAAGTCGGAGCGAATTTGCTGCGCTTATGCGAATTCCCCCTGATATTCCGTTGACGCGACGGGATTTACCGCAGACGCTAGAGATAAACCAAGACAAGAAAGTCAGGCGCGGACGGGTTGAAATTGATGCTAAGATTGATTTGCATGATATGACTCAGGCAGAAGCAAAACCTGCCTTATGTAAAGCCATTATCCGCGCTTCAAATCGTAATTATCAATGTGTTTTAGTCGTGACCGGTAAAGGCCTGCGGTTAAACGGCGTTTTGCGTCGTAATTTTCCGTATTGGATACAAGACCCGCAAATCCGTCCATTGATTGCGACTTATGCCCAAGCTCATATTCGGCACGGCGGTTTAGGCGCGTGGTATGTTTTTATAAAAAATGCTCAAAAAAGCTGACTATTACCGCCGCTCATCTTCTCTCTATATCCGCCTATTTATCAGATTCTAGGTCGATAATTTCGCGAATACCCGAAAGCCCTGCCGCATATGAATTGTCCAAAGTCTTGACGGTTTCAGAATTAACGCCGCCAAGGGCAAAAACGGCGACGTCTAATTTTTGGCAAAGAGTATTAAATTTTTTAAGACCCATTGGTGTACCCGAGCTTGGGCTTTTGCTTTTAAAAACACTCGAAATAAATAATCCGTCAAGACAATCAAGAGGCGCTGTATATTCTACATAATTGCCTTTGATTCCCGCCATGGTAATCAACCATTCTGGGTGGTGTTTACGCCAGACCGTGGGCGCGACTAAGGCTTCGTCACGGCGAAAATGAACACCGTCTGCTTCAACCTCTATGGCAAGCTCTGGATCATTACCAATTAAAAACTGTTGTCCACGTTCGCGTGTTGCATGTCGTAAAGTTTTGGCTTTAATTAATTTATCAACAGCCCCAAAATGTCGATAAATAATGGCCGAACCTTTTGGAAGTTTATTCGAAATATCAAGCGGGTCTAATGCAGAATCAGGATCAGTCATTAAAACGAGTGGTGATAAACTCGACGGATGTTTACGATTGCGTAAAAGTGTATTGGCTATTTTGATTAGGTTCGGATGCACGGAACACTGCATATCAGATGAAACCTCAGCGACACTTTCCTTATTGGAATAGTCAGGGTATGAGCGTTCTATGATAACGGTTTCCTCCAATCCAAATAGTCTCGATGATAACCGAAGACAAATCTTAACACAGATTAATGCGGCTGCCAAGCGCGCAGGTCGCTCAATTCAAAATGTGACCTTAACAGCGGTTAGTAAAATTCAACCCGATGACCGTATAGAGGCAATGTTAGAAACGGGTCAGCGTGTTTTTGGCGAAAACCGTGTGCAAGAGGCACAGAACCGATGGAATGATAGGTTTAAAGAGTCTCGGGCGAAGATTGAACTTCGATTGATTGGGCCGCTTCAATCTAATAAAGTGCCAGACGCTTGTGATCTCTTTGATGTCATAGAAACGCTTGACCGTGAAAAGCTTTTAAAGGCGTTTGTTAAATACCGTGCACATAAACAAACTTTACCGCGACTGCTGATACAAGTGAATACTGGGCAAGAGGCGCAAAAATCGGGGATTGCCCCGCATGATCTATCCGCGTTTTTAGCGCTCTGTCGTAAAACTTATGACATTCACCCTGAAGGTCTTATGTGTATTCCGCCTCAAGGGGAAGCGGCGTCTCCGCATTTCTGGCTGTTGAAGAATTTGGCGACAGAAAATGCTCTGCCTGTGCTTTCAATGGGGATGAGCAATGATTTTGAAACCGCGGTTAAAATGGGCGCAACCCATGTTCGGCTTGGCACAGCTTTGTTTGGAGCCCGGGATTATAAATAAATACAGAGGGTATAGCTTAGAAAATTGTCACAACCTGCCCTGTCTTGAGCCGTTTTAAAATTTTAACGAAACAGTCTGGCGAGAGGGCGATACAGCCCAAAGTTTGGCGATCATCTGCTTGTGCAATATGGATAAAAACGGCGGAGCCCAAGGCCGAATCGTCTCCGCCTATTGGCGGGTTGTCATTATGGCTGATAACCAAAATTATGTCATAGGCACCGTCTTCACGCCAAAGGTTTTCATGGGATGGTGTTTTTTGAGCCTCCTGTACCGGTATACGGATAAAGCGATTATAGGCAGGGTCATTGGGGTCGTCGCACCAACCATCATCGGGGCGTAGGGGTAAAAAGTTTAAAGGGCTATTGGGTTTTGGCAAACGGTCCGCGCGGTAAAGTCCAAAGCGTAGATTATATTGTCCTAAGGGTGTTTTTTCATCGCCTTCTCGGCCATATTGTGCGGGGATTGTTCCTTTTCGCCCAATTCGGCACGGATAGGATTGCGGCCCGATTGTCAGAAGTTTTTCTTGGGTGTTAACTAAAATCATTTTAATGTAATCGCAAAAAAGTGAACATATGAGAACAGACTGGGATTCGCCGCAAGCTGATTTTTATCATAGTCTCAATAAATTTTAAAAGGGACACACAATGGCTGTTAAAAAAAGACTTTTAATCATTGATGATGATGCCGATTTGCGGGCTGAACTTGTAGAGCAGTTTAACCTTTATGATGAATTTGAAACGGTTGATGTCGGGACGGCAGGGGAAGGTATAAAACAGGCTAAAGAATCGACTTTTGATCTGATTTTATTGGATGTTGATCTGCCCGATATGTTGGGTACTGATGCATGCGAACTTATGCGTAAAGGCGATGTCGCCGCGCCGATTGTGATGTTAACGGCCAATGACGGCGAGATGAATGAAATTCTTGGCCTTAATTCTGGGGCGAATGATTATATCACGAAACCTTTTCGATTTGCAGTTGTGCTTGCACGGCTTCGTGCACATTTACGCAGTTTTGAACAGTCAGAAGATGCAACATTCCAAGTCGGGCCTTATGAATTTAAACCTGCCATGAAGCGTTTAACGCCGCCACAAGCCGAAGACGGAAAGTCTGTACGCGATATTCGTCTTACAGAAAAATAAACCAATATTTTAAAATATCTTTACCGCGCGGGTGGGAAGCCCGTTGATCGGCAGACGCTTTTACATGAAATTTGGGGTTATAATTCGGGTGTAACAACACATACATTAGAAACACATGTCTATCGTTTACGTCAAAAAATCGAACTTGAAAAAGGGGTCGCCGCCTTACTGGTTACAGAACCAGGTGGTTATCGTTTAGTATTAGGTTAGTATCAAAATTGTCAAATGGATAGCGCGATAATTTTGATCGTTGGATTTTACGCCTTTTGTGTGCTTGGTTTGCTTTGGGCTGAGTTTTCACAAAATTTGTGCGCGCAATATATTTTCAAACCATTGGCTGCCTTAGGGTTTTGTTTAATCGCTCTGAAAATGGGTGCGTTAGAATCAGTATATGGCCAGATTATCCTCGCAGGTTTAGTCGCATGCGCGATCGGGGATATCGTTTTGCTAAGCCGAACATCAGAAAAATTATTCACTTGGGGTATGGTTGCCTTTGCCTTGGGTCACATGGCTTATATCCTCGCAGCCTTTTTCGTGCCGCACTCAATTTTACTGCCTTTATATGCGGGTATCCCGATTATGATTTTATGTGTGTTGATTCCATATTTCATTTGGAAACATATAAAGCCCAAAATACCCTCAAAGCTGAAAGGGGCCGTTGCGATTTATACAGTGCTTATATCCGTTATGGTTTTTATAAGTGCGCAGAAACTGAATAGCCCATATTGGAGCGTATCATTGGCGGCATTTTTATTTGCAGTCTCTGATTTCTTTGTTGCCCGAGACCGATTTATAAAACTCGATTCAAAAAATGCCTTCGTCATTACGCCGTTCTATTTTGGTGCCCAGGCACTATTTGCCTCTAGTGTTGGCCTTTAGAGCGATTGAGTTTTAAACGGACTTTAAAACTTTAATATCTGCGTAATTGGCGCGTGATCTGACGGACGCTCCCAAATGCGGCAATTGGTGTGAATTTCAAATCCATCAATGCCTGCTGCAATCGCCGATTGTCTTAAGGCTGGACTTACCCAAATATGATCAAGCCTGCGTCCGCGATTTGATTTAAACACATCTTTGGCGCGGTATGACCACCATGAATAGAGCTTCTCTTCTTCCGATCTATGCAGGCGTGATGTATCGGTAAAATTATGACTGTCTTGCAAACCTTTTAAAACACCAACTTCAAGCGGTGTATGGCTGACAACTTTTAAAAGTTGTTTGTGGCTCCATACATCATGCTCGCCCGGGGCAATGTTAAAATCGCCAACAAGTACATGTCGCGCATCATCGCCTTTGGCGCGATCCGTGAAATAATCCGTCATGTTTTTAAGAAATTCTAGTTTATGTTTGAATTTGGGGTTGAGGGTGACATCAGCTTCGTCACCTCCAGCTGGAACATAGAAATTATGAAACTCGAACGTACCGGCGCCCATTTCGTTATCAGAAGCTATGCCGATCTTAACCCGTGTTGAAACATGTCGCGCTTCGCCAATTGGACAGAAATCTGTCTCTAATCGTTCTAAAGGTAATTTAGAAACGGTCGCGGCTCCGTGATAACCTTTTTGTCCAGAGACTTCGATAAATTCATAACCCGCCTCAATAAAGGGTTGGTACGGAAATTGTTCGGGCAAGCATTTTGTTTCTTGAAGGCCTAAAATATCGGGTTGGTGGGTGTTTAAAAACGCAATAACCTGATCGATACGAAGGCGAACAGAATTAATATTCCAAGTGGCGAGCTTACAAGTCGTTAGGGTCTTTTCTGTTGCTTTATTAAATATAGGTTTATCAGAAGGCGAGTGTATAGACATATCTTTTTGTGCCGCTACCGCCTTGTATTAGCAAGGCCAAAAAGAAAAACCCCACAAGACTTGTGGGGATAATCAATGAAAAAAGGAACGCGGATTTAAGGAACGCGGATTTACCGATTGCGCTCACGCCGATTTTCATTCCGCAGAACAAAGAGCCGTGGATTGATACGTTCATTATAACGTAAATCAGATAAAAGCACACGCGTGCGTCCGCCAAAGCTATCTTCGATAATCCATTCTTTTAGATTTAAACTTTGTGGGTCAAAGACCATTGTGATGGTACCGTCCATATCGCCGCTCCCATCGCGGGCTGTGACACGGATTTCGTTGAAGTTTTTAATTAAACGAATGACTTCTGTATCATTGGCGAGATTTACATTCTCTTTCAAAAAGAAATTTAACGGGGTTGCCGATAAAGGGACGCGGTCTGTTGTTTCTAAAACGCGGTCGCGTTGTGTAAGTGTGACACCGTCTGAAACAATTAATAATGGGTTTGGATCGTCATATTCAAATCGCAATTTCCCTGGACGCTTTAGATATATCTGACCTTGGGCATAACTGCCATCAGCCGCATATTGTGAAAACCGCCCAGAAAAACTGATCGTATTATTCAGCGCAGCATCAATACGGGCCAAATCCCTTACAACATTATGTGGCTCGGTAAACGCAATAGGGGCGGCTTCTACCCTTTGCGGCGGCGCCACACCCAGTTGCGTTTGTGCAAAAGCCAAACTGGCCCCACTGATGAGGCTCGTCGTGCCGATAAAAGCGAGAGATAGGATACTGATAGAACGAAAAACGGATTTTTTAATCATACGCATGACAGCCTCACATTTGATTTCTACACTACATCAGACACATGTTTACACAATACCCGTTTAATAGGGGCTGAATATCGTACTCATATTAGGCTCATTTAGGTTACAAATTGGTCAGAGAGCATTTGACCCAAAACGGTTTAATCAGAAGCAGTAAGGCAAGCTCTCTATTTGACGTGTTGTAATTTAAAGATAAGATTAAACGCATAGGGGAAATATATGTCAAAAAAACCAATGCGCACGATTGAAGTTTTGACGGTTGAAACGCTGATTATTGGTACGGGGTTTGGTGGTTTATGCATGGGCGCAAAATTGCGCGAAGCGGGTCGGACAGATTTTCTGATTTTAGAAAAAGCCGACGCGATTGGCGGAACATGGCGGGAGAACACTTATCCGGGCGCGGAGTGCGATATTCCGTCCGCGCTCTATAGTTTCTCATTTTGGCAAAACCCGACATGGGATTTCAAATGGGCGAAGCAGCCGCAAATTCTGCGCTATATGAATGACTTCGCAGATGCTTTTGATTTGCGGCAACATATTAAATGCGGCCAGACAGTCGAGACTGCGAAATATGATGCGGGTGCAAAGCGTTGGTTGGTGACATGTAAATCTGGACAAAGCTATAGCGCTCGGTTTTTCATCCCTGCCGTAGGGCAGCTTCATCATTTGAACACGCCAAAATTTGAGGGGGCTGAAGAGTTTAAGGGCGTGGTCTTTCATTCAGGGAAATGGGAGCATTCCGTTGATTTGGTCGGAAAGTCCGTTGGGGTTATCGGGAATGCCGCGAGTGCAGTACAATTCATTCCTGAAATTGCCGAAAGCGTTGGCCATTTAACGGTTTATCAAAGGACGCCAAATTGGGTCGTGTATAAAAAAGACCGTCCTTATTATAGATTTGAAAAAGCCTTAGGTAAAAAATTTCCAGTGTTAACGTCCCTCTACCGATTCCACCTTTGGTGTTTGGGCGAGTTCGGCATATGGCCGATGATAAAGGGTAATAAATTGGCCTGCTATATAGGCCGTAAGATGTGCAAGGGCGCGATTAAAGATAATATTACAGACCCAAAACTAAGAGATGCCTTGCTCCCAGATTACCCGATTGGGGCAAAACGCATTTTACTCTCGGATAAATTCTATCCTGCGCTGGCCCGCGAAAATGTCACGCTCGAAATTGACGGAATTGCCAAAATTACAGAAGACGGGATAGAGACAACGTCAGGCACAGACCATAAACATGACGTTCTGATTTACGGCACAGGGTTTAAAACCAATCCGTTTTTACAAAGCTTGGATATAACTGGCCGAGACAATATACGCTTGCGCGACCATTGGACGGGCGGTGCCTTTGCCTATCTGGGTGTTGCGACATCGGGCTTTCCCAATATGTTTATCCTTTACGGGCCGAATACGAATACGGGTCACACCTCAATCATTTTCAAACTTGAAAACCAAGTCAATTATATCCTTAAACTTATGGCGATTGCAGACCCTGATAAAACGATTGAGGTTATAGAATCGGAGGAAGCTGCGTTTAACGTCGAAATGCAAGCGCGGCTCGCAGATTTAGCGTGGTCAAAGATTGAGGCGAGTTGGTATAAGGACGGGGACCGCGTCACCAATAATTGGCCGGGCTCTTCGCGTGAATATAAGCGGCGCATGAAAATGCCGATCGTGTCGCATTACCGTGTCGGTTAGGTGTATATGTTTTCTCTAAAACTCTTCTATAGATAATATAGAGAGGGTATTTTGTGAAAGAGACTATGAAATTCGGGGATCCAAAACGAAGATGGGCAGGCGCGCATTGGAACGAGATGGATTTATATATCGATTACGCATGGGAATCTGTGATGTTTCGGTGGGATTATACAGAGCAGAAGGTCTTTCGAAAATTCTATGGCGATAATTTTGAGAAAGAGGTTCCACAGTCCAATAAGCTTTGGAACGCGGCCAAATGTGACGGTTTAGAAATGACGCAAGCCCAGTACGCAGCGGGACTGTCAAAAGAAACATAAGCGTGACTGTAAGGCTTTAGCGTAAATTGACGCCGCGTGTTTTACCTCGCATAAATGTGTAAAGAGGATTTTATGCCAAGCCTTCGACATCATATAATTTGGACGACTTTGCGCCTGACGCGGTTTCGCTACCGTATGGGTAAGGATTTGGCCAAAAATCGCGCGCAAAGGGCCGAGCCTACGGGCCTGTTGAAATACCGATTCACGCGCGAGAATTTTGACGGCCATCCTGTTTGGCGTATTTCGCCAAAGGGGAAGTCTGTCCCCAAGAAGACACTCTATCATTTACATGGCGGTGGCCATGTTTACGGCATGTTGCCTTTGCAATTTCCAATTTGGGCCGATCTGGCTGAGCGTGCAAATGCGGAAGTGATCGCGCCGTGTTACCCCTTGCCGCCTTGTTTTACGGCGTCCATTGTCAATGATTTTTGCCATAGGCATTTTGAACAAATTATTAGCGAAAAAGGGCTTGAGAATATCACCTTATCGGGCGACTCCGCTGGCGCGCAACTGGCTTTGTCGCTCGCGATGAAAAGACGCGATGAAGGCCGTCCTCTGCCTAAACGTCTCATTCTCTGGTCGCCTTGGGTCGATTTATCTATGAGCAATCCAGAGATTAAAAACTATCTAGGTGCGGCAATTTTAGAACCGAAATCCTTAAAATCCGCAGGTCTGCGTTTTGCAGGAGAACTTGATGTTCAAGATCCGCAAGTCAGTCCAATTTATGGTTATTTACCCGGCTTGCCAGATTTGCATGTTTTTACAGGCGGGCGGGATTTGCTCCATCCTGATATTATGAAGTTTTGCGAAAAGGCTAAACAAGAGGGCGTGAATGTCGCGTTGACGGTAGAGCCTGATATGGGTCATTACTGGATGTTCTTACCGCAACCCGAAGCCAAAAAGACAGTGTCTGAAACGGCGGCCCTCATTCAATAGAGGCTTACAATTTCAAATCTTATATTCATCTTAGGCGATCAACTTTCCGATAGATTGGCTTCACTCAAGGCGGCACGTAAAGACGCAGACAGTGTGCTAATGGTCGAAGTCGCCGAAGAGACGACTTATGTCGCCCATCATAAAAAGAAAATCGCTTTTCTATTTTCGGCTATGCGCCATTTCGCTAAAGCGCTCGAATCGGCGGGGTGGTCGGTTATTTATGTAAAATTGGATGACCCAGAGAATACAGCTACTTTTGAAGCGGAGCTTACTCGCGCGGTTCAAACAAATGATTTTGATAAAGTCATCATGGTCGAGCCGTCTGAATTTCGTGTGCAAGAGGCAATGCGGGTTTGGGGCGAGAGCGCTGAAATTCCGCTTGAAATGCTTGAAGATGACCGCTTCCTCTGTACCCACGCCGAGTTTGAGGCTTGGGCCCATGATGGGCGAAAGACATTGCGTATGGAATATTTCTACCGTGATATGCGCCGTAAGACCCAGCTGTTAATGCGCGGCGATAAACCCGAAGGGGATAAGTGGAATTACGATTCAGAGAACCGTAAACCGGCCAAAGATGATTTATTCATGCCGACCCCGTTTAAGGTTAAACCTAGTGCGATAACGCAAGACGTTTTGGATCTTGTTGAAACGCGCTTTGACGCGCATTTTGGTGATCTCTTGCCGTTTGATTATGCGGTGACACGACAGGACGCCTTAAAGGCTCTGGATCATTTTATTGAAACAGCGCTTCCTAATTTTGGGGATTACCAAGACGCGATGGTTGAGGGGGAGCCGTTTCTTTATCATTCAGTATTGGCGCAATATTTAAATTGCGGCCTGCTAACCCCGCTAGAGATTTGTCAAAAAGCCGAAGCCGCCTATGTCAAAGATAAAGCGCCATTAAATGCTGTTGAAGGGTTTATCCGACAAATTATTGGTTGGCGTGAATATATTCGCGGGATTTATCACTTAAAAATGCCAGATTATGTTGATTTGAATTATTTCAATCACACGCGCCCTTTGCCCGAATTTTATTGGACGGCAGAGACAAAAATGTCTTGCGTCAAAGACGCTGTGAAACAGACAAAAAAATATGCTTACGCCCATCATATTCAACGCCTTATGGTAACGGGTAATTTTGCTCTATTGGCGGGGATTGATCCCAAAGCCGTGCATGAATGGTATTTGGCGGTTTACGCGGATGCTTATGAATGGGTCGAACTCCCGAATAGTTTGGGCATGAGTCAATTTGCGGATGGCGGTTTGCTTGGCTCTAAACCTTATGTGTCGAGCGGGAATTACATCAATAAAATGTCCGATTATTGCAAAAACTGCCATTACAGTGTGAAGCATAAAACCGAAGACAATGCCTGCCCTTTTAACGCGCTTTATTGGGATTTCCTGCACCGTCACCGCGAGACACTCGGGAATAATCCACGCCTTGGCCATACCTATAGAACATGGGGACGAATGAAGGATGAGACGAAACAGGCTTATCTTGACCGCGCAGCAAAAACCCTAAAGGCCTTAGAGGCGGGAACACTGTAGAGACTTCGTAAAATCTATATTTTATCAAAGGATTCATTAACGGCGTCTCGTCGGAGCGCTTTCCTATGGACGACGCATATGGCGATATAGGCCATCAAGAGGAGGGGCAGTAAAAGCATTGAAAATATGCTAAGCAGAATAATGAATTGATAGACGCTATCGTGGATAAGTTCTTGGCCTGTTCGTTCGATCTCTAGCCCTGCCATGATTTCAAATACGGCGTGTTCTAAATTAAAAACCATCAGGCCCACGATAATTCCCGTTAAAGGCAGGAAGGTTATTACACATATCACTCCGCCCGATAGCCGCCCCACTTTTCTTAAGAATTGAACATAAAGGGCAACACGCCAGAGGGCAACGATTGCAAGGAACCTAATATTGATTTCTATGGCGAGGGGGAGGGGTAGAAAGGTTTCGACTGGAATGGCATAAAGCCAAGCGAGCGGCGATGTCAGTCCAACAAATGTTAAGACCGATTTATAAGACCACGTCTCAGGTCGAATGGGCAGGACGATTAGCCAGATTAAAACTGACAAACAAAAAATATAGGCAATGGAACCCAGCCCCATATATTGCCAAATATGAGCAGAGGGGTGATCCCAATAGCGGCCAATGCCGGCAAGCTAGGCAAAAATTACGCCTGCGACGGCAAGGCGATTTAAATCTTTTGTGCTGTCAATATTGAGCCGACGAAAGGTCAAAAACCGAAAGGCTTGATGAAAAACATAAAATAGTGTCTGCATGCGTTTTTTTAAGTGAAACGCACACGGTTTTCAACCACAGCACTATAACCGTACACAAAGACCCCATCGCCAAATCCTAATAGTGAAGATTTCACAAGACGGGTAACGCTTTCTGTAATATTGCAGTCTTTTGCATTTACAGGATTGTCTTATGCTGTCTGTTCTAGATGTTTTCAGAATTGGAATTGGGCCGTCGAGTTCTCATACTGTGGGGCCGATACGCGTTACGAAACGGTTTGTCGATGCGCTTAACCGCGAATCTGTTTTTGACGAAACTGTGCGGATTGAAGTCGTTTTGCGCGGGTCTTTGGCCTTTACGGGTCATGGACACGCAACGCCTAAAGCCTGTCTTTTGGGTTTATTGGGTTATGCGCCCGAAACCCTTGATCCTCAAGAGAGTGAAACGGCCTATCACGCGGTCTTAGAGACAAAGCGCCTTTTGCTGAATAGAGTTCGCGAAATTGATTTTGATTCTGAAAGTGATCTCATTTTTGATTATGATACGCCTGCGGATTTACATCCGAATGAAATGTATGTTCAGGCCTTTGATGCTAATGGTAAGCGCCTTTACAGCCAGACTTATTATTCGACGGGCGGGGGGTTTATCGCTTCGCATGCACAGCTTGCGACACCGCTCGAAGATGATATTATTAATACGGTTGCGACAGTCCCTTATCCATTTGGTTCTGCGGATGAACTGCTGGGTCTGTGTGCAGAACATAAAATGAGCATACACCAGATTATCTATGCTAATGAAGACGCTATGCGACCCCGCGAAGAGACAAATGCGGCACTGGATAGAATAGCCGACGTTATGATGGCTTGTATTGAGCGGGGACTGAATACAGAAGGTATTTTACCGGGCGGACTAAAGGTTAAACGCCGTGCCCCTGCGATTTGGGAGAAACTTCATTGTGCCCCGCCGTCCAATGAACGCGAGCAATTGTTTGACTGGCTGAATGTTTACGCTATGGCGGTGAACGAAGAAAATGCCAATGGCGGCCAAGTTGTAACCGCGCCCACTAATGGTGCCGCTGGCATTATCCCGTCTGTGATTAAACATTACTGCGCGGGGGATAATAAAATTCCGCAAAACATCCGAAAATTCTTACTGACAGCCGGTGGAATTGGGCTTTTATATAAACAACGCGCGTCTATTTCGGGGGCTGAAATGGGCTGCCAAGGGGAAGTCGGCGTGGCCTGTTCTATGGCGGCGGGCGGACTGGCCTCTGTTTGGGGCGGAACCCCTTTGCAAGTGACATCAGCGGCAGAGATTGGGATGGAACATAATTTAGGGCTAACCTGTGACCCCGTGGGCGGATTGGTTCAAATTCCGTGTATTGAAAGAAATGCTATCGGTGCAGTCAAAGCGGTGAACGCGGCAAGGCTCGCGCTTCATGCCTCGGACGCGATGAAAGTCAGTCTTGACCAAGTCATTGAAACCATGCGTCAAACAGGCCTTGATATGTCGTCAAAATATAAAGAAACGAGCCAAGGCGGCCTCGCCGTCAATGTGGTTGAGTGCTGATATAATGACGCAGACTCTGATGTTTTGCGTATATTAAAGCACTAAATATTTTCAATACGGGCTGTTTCGTCATGCCTAAATTTTAATACTGTAAAGACGACAGCGGAGTGTCTAACTCAAAGAGGTCTGAAAGCTTTAAGCGCTTTTCTCTTTTGGAAAAGACGATAAAATTTCGGTCTGCCGAGGGGGATGCTCAATCACAAATCTAATAGCCGCAATTAAATCCTTGGCAATGACAGGTTTCGTTAGAAACAAATCTACACCCGCCTGTTCACAGGCCTTTTGAGTCGCATCCGTTTTGTCGGCTGTTAAGGCGATGATTGGCAGATCAGAATAATTCGTATCAGAGATTCGGATTCTTTGCGTGGCTTCGATCCCGTCCATTTCTGGCATCCGAATATCCATTAAAATAAGGTCAATATCATAAATGTTCAAAGCTCTAAGGGCTTCAACACCATTATTGGCGATAACGAATTTACACCCCAGTGGCCTTAAAAACATTTGAATAATGTCTTGGTTAGAGACAACATCTTCAACAATCAGAACGCATAATCCTGTAAGCAGACCTGACTTAATTTCAGGCTTCACATAGGGGGTAACGGGCGTAAGATCGACAGATTCTGTTGCGAGGGATTCAACGGCTTGATTGCCTTCAACTGATTGCGAATCTAACACAGACGAATCCTGTGTTGATGGGTCCAGTGTTGATTTAGACCGTGTCGATATACCAAGCATAGGCGTGTCTAATGCGGACGGGTTGGCAGGCGGTAACGGCGCAATGATTTGAATGTTCGCCTGAACGTCATCTTGTATCGTAGTGTGTGATTGCGCGTCACCTTGGGCTGTTGCTGGAGTCTCTTCAATTACATTTGGTTGTGTCACATCGGCGTGTACAGGGTTTTTAGCGGGGATGGATTCTAGCGCGGTATCCGCAAGAGGTTTGGCAACAGCGTTGGATAAAACATTTGGCGTCGCACCACTATGCCTGAGCTTGAGTGTTTTTGTTTGCAGATTTGCGTCTGCGTTTACTTGAGCATTTACTTGAGCATTTATCTGGGCACTTACCTGGGTTTCCCCTTGCAAAGTCAGGGTGAATTCTGACCCTTTATTTTCACGTGATACAACCGTAACATCGCCCCCCATCATACGGGCGAGACTTCGCGTTATAGCCAGTCCGAGACCGGCCCCGCCATATTGACGTGTAATAGATGCGTCTGCCTGAACAAAAGGCTTGAACAGACGCTCTATAACTTCTGTACGAATCCCATAGCCTGTATCGGCAACAATAACCGAGAGGTTCATTGTGTCTTTCTTCTCGGCAGGTGTTGCGGTGATATGAATATGAATACGTCCAGAGTTTGTGAATTTTTGGGCATTAGAAATTAAATTATTTAAACATTGGCGCAGACGTTTTGAATCGGTCAAAAAGTTTACGGGTACAGATTCGTCCACATAAACAGTAAAGGTGATTTTATCACTCTCAATCTTAGGCCGCCAAAAATCTTCAAGAGCGCGGATTAATGCGCGCACATCTGTCATTTCATAAGTGAGTTCCATCTCCTTGGACTCGATCCTAGACATGTCTAGAATACCTTCAACCAGTGACAATAGCTCATTTCCAGACTGCAAAATAATATCATTTTTGTGTCGAAGATCTTCGGTCGGCGCATTATTTGAGAGCAGATCCGCAATACCAATAATCCCGTTTAAAGGGGTTCTAAGCTCATGGGACATAATCGCTAAAAATTCAGATTTGGCTTTCTCACCCGCTTTGGCTTGATCGCGTGCAACTCGCAAATGCGCGGCCGCTTTTGAACGGTAACGCGCAAAAAGGGCTGAAAGCAAAGCGGCAATTCCCATAAATCCTGACAAAATGATAAGTAGGTAATTTGTGACCGTTTTTTGTTTCAGTTTGGCTTCGCGTAATTCGGCTTCACGTTGGAGTGAATTTTGCCGCTCCATTTGACGTGTTTTAGAATTCTC
>CALCKU010000112.1 GCA_937965735.1 uncultured Caulobacterales bacterium | reverse complement strand
CTGGTTAAAATGGACCCTTGGGTCACGCCTAAAACACTATTAGTCAAAGAAGACTCCATATTAAATTAAAGGGTCAACTTTACGCATTTGCGTAAGAAAACGCTCAGCTAACGCTTTAAATATACTGGCCTGTTTTGTGTCGGTTGACGCAATTGGTATGCCCGTATCGCCGCTTATGCGTATATCCATATGCAAAGGCGCTTCCCCTAAATACGGCACATTTAAAGCTTTCGCATCTGATTGGGCACCACCGCTACCAAATATATTATGCTGATGACCACAATCGGGACAGATAAAAACGCTCATATTTTCAATAAGCCCGAGAATTGGAATCTCGACTTTGCGAAACATGGCGACCCCTTTACGGGCATCAAGCAGTGCTAAGTCCTGTGGCGTAGAAACGATCACCGCCCCTTTGGGCTTTATATCTTGGGCTAAGCCTAATTGTGCATCTCCTGTACCGGGCGGCATGTCAATAATCAGAATATCCAAAGCCCCCCAATTCACATCCCACAACATTTTAGAGATGGCGCCCTGAACCATTGGCCCGCGCCAAACAATTGGGCCGTCATCCTTGGTCAAAAACCCAATCGACATGGCTTTGATACCAAAGGCAGTAAAGGGTTTGATTAAAGTCCTCCCTTTAACAGGTTCAGTTTCGGCAGTTTTATCCGACAAACCCAAAAGCATAGGCAGGCTAGGTCCATGAATATCCGCGTCCAATATGCCAATAGAGTGCCCAAGGTTTGAAAGCGCCACAGCCAAATTAACGGCTATGGTTGATTTCCCAACCCCGCCTTTGGCAGAACTGACGGCAATCACAGCCTTGACCTGTTCATCGCCTTGATAGCCTGCTGGACGGCGCGCTTGATGCGGTTGAACCCCTTTGCGGATTTGCGGTCGGGCTTTCGCAGTCCCTATAGACGGTGCCGGCGTGTGGGCCGTTAAGATCACTTGAGCTGTATGGATAGACGGTAAATTCTGCAAAACAGATTGCGCCTCCGCGCGAGTCTTTTCATAGACGCCTGCCTGAGACGGATCAATTTTTAATACAGCGCGAACAATCCCGTCTTTATGCGCTAAATCCCCTAAGATACCCGCCGAGATAATATCAAGCCCGCTAACGGGGTCAGACACTTTTGCAAGACCATTTAAAGCGCTTGCTTCTGAATACGCCATGCAGAACGCTCCTTTAAATGGCGCCTGAAACGCGCTTGGGTAATTCAGTTTTTTGTGCAGGTGTTTGGCAAGCGCGTGAGATCAAACCGTTAGCCGATAATCGCAAAGGGGGATTATAATCCGTCTTTATTCGCGTTAAAGGCGGCACAAAACTCAAAGCCCAATCAGAGGCTGACAACCGCCCAATTTGCGTTGCTACGCCCGGATATGTCACAATTCTTTTAGTTTTAAACGCGCCTTTATCAAAGATAATTTGATAGATAGATTGCTCTTTATCATCGCCAAAACCCGATGTCATAAACGCCCAAAATACGGTTTCATATTGCCCTAATGGCAAATCCCGTACGGGGAGAATCGCTTGAACATTGCCGTAAAGGACTGGCTTTGCCATATCCGCCTGATAATCAAAATAAAATACTCCCCCAACGCCCTGATACCTTTTTTCGAGGTCACGTCTCTTTAGGTAAGTTGTTTCTGAGTAACTTGTTTCTGGCTTCACCAAGTCTTTTGCATATCCCGCTAACCAGCCTGATTTTAAAGACGCTGCCGTTTTAAGGTTGGGACGCACCGCCCGTTCACCGTCACCCAAAATAGGGGGTTCAAAATTTGGCATTTGTCGTACGGCTTGCGTCAAATCAAAAGCGGGAATCGAACAATAAACGGCATCCGCATTCTCGCGCTTTAAAAGAAGGGCCGCTTGTGAGCCTTGTAAGGCTTGTGTCGATTTGGCGAGGGTCAGCCCTTGTTTGGCTGCAACGCGAATCGCAGTCCATGGATGCGCTTGAAGGTCGCTCTGCTTTAATGGCTGGAGAGTATTGATAGATTGACCTTGAGCGCTATTCGCCCGGATAGCACTGATGAAGACACGGTAATTATCCGTTTTCGATAGGCTGTTTTGAACAATTTTTCGGGCTTCTGGCGTGTTTAGCGTCCCAATTTGGTCTATAAATTCGGCATAGCCCCACTCTTGATTTTGGGCGTTTTGATTTTGGGCCTTTTGATTTTGGGCGTCTTGATTTTTGAACCCTTCTAGTGCTTGCTCTTGGCTAGGCTCGAAATAGGCATTTAAAGCGGCGATCCAGCCCTTAATCTTGCTAGATTCCAAATGAACCGCGAGGGAAATATATTTCGAATCTATCGCAGTCTTCTGCCAAAGACGCATTTCAAAGGCCTTCAGTAATGAGGGCGAAGGCACTAAACGCGTTTTGGCTTGCTCTGTGTCAAGGGCTGTTACCATCGCCTCTAACACGGCAACACGGCCCATATCGCTTAAGGTTTTATCGCGTATAATTTTCGCCGCAAAGCGCATGTAAAACCCGTCTGGGCGCGTGGATTGTCGAACAACCAGTAAATGGGACAGCGCCATAGCCGCGTCAAAATCCGTTTCCGTTAGACGAAACAGGGTCGCAACAAGGGCGTTAAAAGCGCGAGCAGGCTCTATTGCAAACAAGGTTTCATAGGCTACGAGAACGGTATCACCATCCCCTGAACCCAGAGCGGGGATTAAATTTTGAAAGACTTTATCCTGCGAGCCCGTCTTCAAAAAAGCGATGAGGGCTGGATGCGGTTGATCGTATAACGCCGACTTGAGATCGTGTTCTGACGCAGTATCAATCGGTATAATAATAGTCTCCGAAACAGCCCGCGCCAAAACTTCACGCGACATATCCCGAATTTCAGGTCTTGGATGGGAAAGCGTCCCTATCACCGCTTTTGTAAAGACGGGGGAAATATTCGCCGCAAAAACAAGGCTCATATATTCAGGGGCTTGGTTTGGCCAATTTTCAACAAGTTCAGCTTGCGCTTTGGGCGTCAAATTAAATGCCCGTCGCGCCAGAATCTCTAACGCCTTATTAAAACCCGCATTAGAATTTATATGAGCGCGGCTTTTCGTATTTTGGTGTTTCGTTTCAACATGACGCAAAAGAGCCCTTTGCCCGTGCGGGCCAAGCCTATAAAAATCATCTGCAAGGACATCATAATCAAAGCTCTCTGGCCCGTGACGGTTTAAAATATCCACGCATTTTTGAACACTTTGACACGCACTATAAGTATCAACATCTTGATAGGCCTGCGCTGGTTTACCGGACGATGCCGCGTGCGTATCCCCGGCCCATATGATCATCATGCCGAAGGTCGACAAGATCGATATGCGAAGCGTTACAGTGATGTGCCTAAAGTCCAACATGCAAGACGCATAAAAGAAGGCGTCCATAGACTCAAGCCTTTACCTCAAAAGATGATAGCTGTTTAGCCCTCAAATTCTATGTGCATAAGCCTGTGTATAAGCCGAACGAAGCCTGTGGATAAAGCCGCTGGTCTGTGGGCAATTTTTAAATATATCCACACCGTAAAATTCGCACATATCCTTTTTATTCTAATCAGCCTGAACGAATTGCATTCGAATTATGAGGATAATCCCGTGACACACCCCCCTATCTCTGAACAGAAACTCTTAGAGCTTATCACGCGCACCCTCGCAATTTTACCTGAAAGACAGAGTACATCGTCGGGTAATGCATTGGATATGTTGTTTAAAGGCCTTGTATTGGCCTGTGCAACCGGGATTGGCTGGATGACAGTATCTCTGCCTGTGATGAAAGATAATCTGGATGACCTCAAAATAGCGGTCTCAAAGATTGAAGAGAAAACTGAAGACCGTTTCACACGTGCTGATTTCTTGAGAGAGCGTGAAAGTATTGACGCTTCAATCGACCGAAACGCCGTAGCAATTGCAAGAAATAGCAATGCTTTGAAAGATCGTACGGAATTCATTTCAAACACAAAAGCCGACATTAAATCTCTCAAAAAACACCATGAACCAAAATAGGATATTTTTATGACCCGATTGAAAGCGTTTCTCACAAGCCCATTTTTTCTCATGGCACTGGCAATCCTTGTCGGCCTTGCGGCGTTCCGCGTGCCTGAATTTGCCGACTATCTTTTGGGCGGTGCGATTATTGTCATTGCCCAAAGCTTTGTCGGCATTGCCACATTACTGCTTGCGGTCTGGATTGCCCGTTTCACCCGTGCCGCGTTCTCGAAAGGAGCCACCCATGAAATCACTTTGCCCTATGCTGTTCTTGTTGGTTTTGTCTACCTGTCATGCGCCTGCGTTGTCAGCGCAGTCATTCTTTCATAAGTCTGAAACCACGGACACCTATCCCAAGCGCTTTGCCAATTGCACGCCTTATAAAGCCCGTATTGACCGTGCCGTTAAACGGCATTTTCCGCGCACATTTCAAAAACCCAAAGCGTGGGCGGCCCAGCTTTACCAAGAAAGCCTTTGCGACCGTTTTGCCATTAGTCCCGCAGGGGCCAAAGGCATTGCGCAAATCATGGGGCCAACGGGCCGTGACATTGGCCGCGCCTTTGGTGTGGAATTTGACCCGTTCTCGCCCATGGCGATTGATTACGGGGCGTATTATCAGGCCCGTCAAATGCGCGTCTTCAAGCGCAGAGGTCGCACGGACGAGCAAACATGGCCGCTTGGTCTTGCCGCGTATAATTCAGGCCTTGGGAGTGTGCTTAAAGCCCAAAGGGCGTGCGGCGGGGCGCGATTGTGGGAGGCAATTGCACCCTGTCAGCACAGGATTACAGGCAAGGCGAACGCGCATGAGACGCGCACCTATGTCACCCGGATAAAGAAGTATCGTTTTGAAATGGAATTGGGTTTATGAAAACATTCCTTGCGGGCCTATTTGGCGGTCACTCGACCGTGCTTTACGTCATTTTTGCCGCGCTAATGGGTGGCCTTTATTTGGAATATAAAGACACTCAAGCGGATATTATTAAAATCGAAGCCGAGCGTGATGAATGGAAATCAACCGCGCTTGGCCATCAAAATGCCCTTATCACACAATCCCGTCAAACCGCCCGTAGAGCCACGTCTTCAAAGGAGGCCGCCAATGCCGCAGAGAGTATCCAAACCGTTCCAGACGCCCAGCATTGCGGTGCGAGTGAGCCTATTCGCGTGTCTCTTGATTGGCTGTCAGACTACCGCGCCCGCCGTGCCAAGCCTGACACTGACCCAACAAATGTTCCATTGCCTCGACAAGCCGAGCTTGCCAACCCCGCAAAGCGCCGATAGCGCGCTCGCACTGTTCATTACGCGCCTAGAGCTTTCGCGTGATGATTGCGCCGACCAATTGGCTACCGTCAAAAACCATTTAGAGATTAACGGTGTAACGGTGACAGATACGGTGGTTATCCAAGAAACCCAGAAAAAACCTTGGTGGCAATTTTAAGCGATTCAGATTTTAAAGCATTTTATAGCGCGCTTATGGGACCGTTTTTTTCCTTCACACACTTAAAATCAATTACCCTGACCTTAACGCGTTTCAAACACGCGTTTCAGACACGCATTTCAGATTTAATTCTCAGCGTGTTTATCCGGGGCGTGTTTATCCGGGTAATGGGGACACGTCCTGTATTGAGGCACGGTCTGTATCCCCGCGTATACACATTTTCAGACGAACTTTTTTTGATCGCCGTGTGACACGCTCTAGCGTGATATGTGGACGCTCTTGAATGCCATTCCCAATATGTTCATTACCAAACTTCACAGCATATTTATGGAATCGTTGTCTCTGACCGCATTCATAGATCAAATCATCTGAAGAGGATGACACTTTTCGGCACTGAAACCCTTGTTGTGGCGCTGTATTTGAAAACACCCAATGATCTTGTGGTTTCGTAGCGCAAGCCCCGATACCAGCTTCTGAATATATCCACCGTGTTTGCCACAAATTATCAAGCACAGTCGCAGCATCATAGGCCTGTGCGCCTAAGCGGTTGGAATTATATGCATTACGAGTTGCGTTCGCCTTTGCGGGGTCTGCCTGAGTGGGCATTGTATGTCTCTGCGGCGCAGATCTAGAGTTTCTATATACTGGCCCTGATTTATAAAGTTTCTGAGCCGGTGCAATATACGGTGCAACGCGCTGAGATTGCCCGTAAACAGACGTCTGTGCCAATGAACCTTGTGCTGAATTTGTCACAGCTTCTTTAGGAAATAGCTTTGCTAGGGTCGATTCGAATTCTGGAGATTGTGCAAAATACACACCGCCTACAAAAAACACGGCCCCTAAAGACAAAATGAACCATAATTTTGAAAAAGTTGTTATCATAAGCGTTCAGAAGCATATTTCATGCCAAATCGCTTTAACAAAGACTTTACCAATTTTTTTTACGGAAATTAAGTCTCTAACGGGTGTTTTCTGGCAGGGCTCCAGACATATTGCACTTTAAAAATACACGATTTCCAGAACCCGCCCTCACCGCCAAAGGTTTAGAAATACAGCCTAATCTGGACACAATTTGAATATTCGAGTAGGCTAGAATATATTGAAGTTTAAACTCGTAAGTTTTAATTCCGTAAGCTTAAGTCCCTTAAGTGAACGCAATGCGGAACTCTGCATAACCATGTTTAGGAAATTAAGATGATATACCGACTGGTCTATGCAAGTTTTGCTTCCAAAGAGATTACTGAAAAAGACTTAAAAGACATCGCCAAAATTTCAAATCTCCGTAATAAAGAGGACGGAATTACAGGCATGCTTTTTTGGTATGATAGCAATATCATGCAGATTTTAGAAGGCAAAGCCAATACGGTACTGGATTTATATGCACGCATACGCAAAGACCCACGGAATTCTGACTGTTATGTCCTGCATTCTGGGCATTTCAACATGCGTGAATTTCCAAATTGGTCAATGGGTTTTCAACCCATACCAAGCCAAGATATAACTGAATTTGCTTTTCAACTCTCTTGTCATTCGTATGCGAATATTATCTCAAATGCTAAAGACACAATTTTAACAGGGCTAACCCGTACATTCGGCCACTCGGCAGGCATTGACCTGTTTAATCCTCCATCACTTCAACGTTGAAAATTTAATCTATTTTAATGATGCTTGGTTCATCATATTCAAGCTAATCTCAATTAAACCCGTCTTATTGGCAAAACCCATTGACAGATTGAGGATCAAGTTCATTCGGTAAACGATCAATAAAATCAATAATATCAGACTTTAAAGTTGAGCCCCCGTCAAACAAGCGCGAAATAACTTTAACCATGTCTATGTGATTCAAATCCTCATAAATTTTGACTTTCGCAACGCCGCCGCGCTCTGTGATTTTTTGGGCGAGCGCTTTAGCGTTTTGCGGATAAACCGTTTTGTCTTTCGCCCCATTGCCTAAGAAAATCGGCGGGGTAGGCGCATTCACATTATTCAACGGCGCGTCTAAGCCAGTAAAACGATCGGGAAAGATGGTAATATAGGGTTCCTCAGAAAGTGGAATAATGCCTGTCGGGGCGGCCAAGCTAATACCGCCAACAATTTTGCGGCAGAGGCTGACATTTTCGGTGCGCAAATATTTCGGCACAAGCATCGTCATAAGCATGTTATACCCGCCCGCAGAATGCCCCATCAAAACAAAATTTCTTTCTGGGTTTTCTTTGACCATATAGGCAATCGCTTTAGCGCTATCGACGATCATATCGGGATAACGAGCCACGGGATAAAGACGGTAATTAGGCACAACAACATCATAACCACTAGACGTGAAGCCCTCGGCTAAAAATTTGTAAATATCTTTATTGCCCTCGCTCCAACTTCCGCCGTGAATAAAGACAAGCATTGGCGCGCCAGATTTTGGGCGGTCTGTACGGTAAATATCAAGTGTTTGACGCTCTAGCGAGCCGAAACTTATATTCTTTGTTCGATCAAAACTACTCGAAGGGGTAAGTGTGTTTAAAATATTGACAGGGGCACAAGATGACAGCACGGCGCTTATAACCAAGCCCATTCCCATGCCTATTTTCATTCTCATACCCATTTTCATTCCCATACCTATTTTCATTCCCATACCTATTTTCGTTCTAAGGCCTAAAGAAAATTTACGGAAAGAAAATTTATGAAAACGCGACACTTTAAAGGCCTAACAACACGAACTGCTCTGGCTCGGGTCCGTTGTTAGTTTTGGCGCGCCTTTTTTTGTCTCCTGCGGGTCGCGACGACGCACAGCGCAATCCGCTGGCCATTCAATCCGCTCACTAACTGGCACAGACGGCTCAACCGCATAGAACATATCTGTATAGGGTTCTTGCGACATAAGCTTGAATGTTTTTTCACACACAGCCGAGCGCTCGCCACGCATAAAGACATGACCATCATCATCTTGAACTTGACGAAATGGCCCCCGGTAGATCACAGCTTGATTCTTCTCAAGGCATTCGCCCTGCTTACCTTTATACGCTAAATAAGTAGCAGAGCGATATTCAATACCTTCTACAATTTGCCAAGGGTCAGCCTCGAATTTATCGACCAAAATCCCGTGAAACCCAGCGTCTTCTAAGGCTTCGATAAACCCCGTTTCTGTCAATGCCCCTGAAATACAGCCCGACCATAATCGGGCATCATTTTTGAGAGATTCTGGACTGTCTTCATCGGAAATAATATCAGAAACAGCCACGCGGCCACCGACTTTTAAAACTCGGAACATCTCGGAAAAGAGCTGTTTCTTTTTTGTATCGGATACAAGGTTCAAGACACAATTAGAGACGATAACATCAACTGAGTTATCTGGAATCATTGTCATTTCTGATTTTAGCCGCAGGATTTCAGCTTCCATTTTTTCCATATCGCTTGCGTTTTTAACTGGGTTTTCAGCCAACCATGCATTCAATTGATCAAGATCAAGTTTCAAATCTTCAATATGGCCACGGCGAAATTCAACATTCGCATAGCCCACACGCTCGGCAATAATCGGCGCGTTTTCATTGGCGAGATCCAGCATGGCATCAGTCATATCAACGCCGATAACCTTGCCTTTTGGGCCAACAATCTGCGAAGCGATAAAACAGATTTTTCCGCCGCCAGAGCCTAAGTCCAAGACGGTTTCACCTTCGCGAACATAGCGGGACGGATCACCGCATCCATAATCACGATCAAGGACATCTTGCGGGATAATTTTCAAATATTGCGGATCATAATCAATCGGGCAACACAAAGCCGCTTCAACGGCTTGCGCGCCAGCGCCGTAACGATCTTGCACCTCGTCACGAACATCCGCATTAGTGGCATCCACATCATTAAATCCGTCCATAGCCATCTCCTTAAAGCACTTTTATTATTTATAGGATCACCTGCACGTTTTATTATCAATTCAACATCAATAGAGAAACTGCAGTTTTTAAAACTTATAACACAGTCATAAACGCCTTAACGCCTCATGCAAAGTGACGCTTTCGTGAAGATTAAATCATTTTTGATTAGTCTTCAAAAATCTTTATCTTGACCTCAGCCTATACACTCAGACCCTGTTTTCAATTTCATACAAACACTCTGTATTATTCAAAAAACACACCTTAACGTCAGACACGTATGCGCGTTTCTTGATCGTTAAAGGTCAATCTCTTGTACAAATTGGGCATGTTCTTGAATATATTGAAACCGTAAATCGGCCCGTTTACCCATCAGTGTTTCCACTAACGCTTCAGTTGTCGGCAAGTTTTCTTCGTCAATTGTAATCCGTGCAAGCTTTCGCGTTTTGGGATCCATCGTTGTCACTTTCAATTGCCCCGCCATCATTTCGCCCAAACCTTTAAAGCGGCCGATATC
>CALCKU010000111.1 GCA_937965735.1 uncultured Caulobacterales bacterium | reverse complement strand
GCCTAAACGACTAGCCTGTTCTAAGAAAACATTCCGCTCTTGAGAAGACGATAACGACCCCCTTGCCCCCGTGACCGCAATAGCGGGAGGTGCAGAATGTCCCATTTTAAATAATCTCAGCAAGATATGAAGCCCCCCACTGCCTTCACTGACAAACATATCCGTAATAACCAAATCAAACTTATGGCTCTCTAAATACATTAAACCTTCATCGCCATTATGACAAATCGTAACGACGGCCCCGTTTAGCTCAAACGCCGCTTTCCACTCCATAGCGAGCGGCGTATTATCTTCAACAATCAAAATCCGTTTCATTTAGAGGCTCGTAAATATAAGTCTTTAAGAGTCTTTGCTAAAACATCAAACTTAACAGGTTTCGTAATAAGTTTTATGTTTTGAAATTTTTCAGGAATCGCATTGTTCACCGTATATCCCGATGCAAAACAAAACGGTATATTCTCCCCCTGCAATTCTTCTGCAAAGTCAAAGCTTAACGTATCGCGTAAACTAATATCAAGCAAAGCAAAATCAGGGCGAGACGCTTTCAAACCGCGACGGGCCTGCGCAAGCGTTGGATATATTTGCACATTGTCTACGCCCATTTTTTTAAGCATGTGAGACATGTCCATCGCAACCATTAAACGATCTTCTAACACTAAAACAGACCGCGGAATACCGTCCATCGGAGCCGGTATATCCCGCACACTGTCTTTTTCGCGACTAGAGCGATCTTCATTACGGCTAATGAGGGTAGAGGGTATCCAAAAACGCGCTATTAATCCCTCTGGCGCAAATATAAGTTCGCTTTCTCCGTCGAGTTCATAAGGAACGGAATTTTCAATAAGCCCTAAACCAAACCCCGTGATTTTTGGAGTCTCAACTGGTGGGCCCCCTTGTTCTGTCCACGTGATCTCAACACCTTCAGTGCCGTTCAGCTTTTTTGCCTTGACGCTAACAAACACTTTGCCTGTCTTACGGGAAAGCGCGCCATGCCTTACGCAATTCGTAACAAGTTCATGCGCTATAAGCGCAAAAGTCGGCGCGATATCCGGACGCAAAATATGTTCTTCCCCCGTGATAGAAGCCTGTGCATCCCGCGACAATAAATAGGGTCGTAATTCAGTTTCAAACAATTCGCGTATAGACACCCCTGACATAATTCGGTTCGCGGCCAAATCATGCGCCACGCCTAAGGCCGTGATGCGTTGTTCTAACGCCAAGGCATAAGCTTCAAGAGAATGTGATGATTCTTTAGCGCGGCGCGATAAGGACTGTATCAAAGCTAAAATATTTCGAACGCGATGATTAAGTTCGGCAATATACAAGCTTCGCTGGCGCTCTTGTTTATAACTGAGTCGCCTCAGTAAGCTTGCATCGGCTTTTACCAAAGTTTTACGTATTTCCGACGCTGTCAGAAGGTCAAAATCTTCCCAAGGCAGACACTTATCAATAATAGATATGCTAAAGGCCTTAAAAGAGCTCCGTGGTAAAAGTCTAGAGCCTGTATCCGTATCAACAATATCTTTTTCAGGGGCGCCCGCCCAGTTTATCGAGTGTTTAGCCTTTTGCCGAAAGAAAACAATATAGTGTTCCGCCTCGCGATCGAGCACAAAGCCTATGGCACCCGCACAGCGGCTTACATCAAAACCTTCACCCTTTAAATGCGTTGTAAAGGCAATATCTTCATCCGCCGCGACCAGCCATTGAGACACGATCTTACGAGCCATATTAGGGTCTGGTGTTACCCCGTATTGATATATTTTATCTTTAGACAAAGAGACTAAGCCGTCCGCTTCTAGTAATTTACAAAACGGTTTTGCAACATCTTTGATGAGGTCATTAATGTCTCCTACAGAATTTGAGGCACTGAGCAAATCTGATTGGAAGGACAATATATTCGAGCGGATTTGATTGCGGATCGTTTCAAATTTTTGTTCAATTTGAAGCGCGAAAAACTGAACAAATAATTCGGCCGCCCCGCGCAGCCCCGGGTCAATACGGCGGGGTTCATTATGATGGAATGCAAACAAACCCCAAAGCTTGCCGCCAATAACAATCGAAAGCGTCATAGACCCTCCGACACCCATATTTTTCAAATATTCAATATGGATGGGCGAAGTCCCGCGTGACGCCGCATAAGTCATATCCAAAGGCGGCAAGGTCTCGTCAGACGCCAATATAGCAATAGGAGCAGCGCCTATGTCTGCAATCATCCGCAAAGGCAGCTTTTTCATGATTTCACGCGCTTGATTTGGGATATCCCATTTCGGAAACCGAAGTCCCAGAAACGGTTCCATATGCGGCCCACACGCTTCGGCTTTCACTTCCCCGTCGCCATTACTATCAAATTGGTAGAGTAAAACGCGGTCAAAGCCTGACAAATTACGCAAACCCAAAACCGCATCATTCAAATAAGGTGAAAGAGAATCGACCTGACCTAAATGACCAAGCAATGACCGAACAATCATTATAGATTTCGATTGTTTAAAGCTATGGGACGGCGCCGCCTCTAATTCAATAATCGGGATATCACCGCTAAAATGGGCCCACATCTCAACGACCTCATTCTCGCCTGTTTCTTTATTGACATGCACCCACTCCGTGACCCGCTCCCGCTGAACACGAGAGGATCCAAGACTCAGCGTGTTGTTTAACGCATGAAGTGTATAGGCGTCGAAAAGTTCCGAGAGCTTTGCCCCTAAAATGTCAGAGGGGACTTTATCAAATAAAGTCGAAATGTTTTCACTGCAATGCGTGATAAATTTAAGATCAGGATCGGCAGCAATCATGACTGCGAATCCTTGAATATGCCCAGGAATATGGACAGGTTCTTTATCACAATTCTCAAGTGAAACGGCTTCCCGGCGTATCGCATTTGCCATTTTCATAGCCATGTAGTTTCTAATTATTGTGTTGTTTAAAATGTTTTAGGAATTTACAGCATTTTCAAACTCGCGTCACCTCCCCATTTTGCGCCTAAAAGAATGGCCAAATGAGGGGTATAAAATTGCGTTTTATAAAAGAGCGGACTTGTCCTTTACAGCTTTGGAAATTTTTATATTCCAAGAAAATGCATCCCATGCGCCTTGAATTGCCCGTTCAATATCCTGTGGTGATAAAGTCAAATTGTTGAAGGCCGCCCTGAAGCGCTGGCGAAAGCTTACGAGGTCTTTAATCTCTGGAAATTCGTAAAAACAAAGAGCGGACTCAGATAGCGCGAGGCGTGTGCCGACAAGTTTTTTTAAAATGAGTCCCCCGTTTAAATCCCCCAAATAACGCACATAGATATGCCCTATAAGCGCCGCAGATTTGGCCTCAGACGCCAATATTATTGCGTCGCAATAGGCCCGTGTCTCATCAAAAACCACAAGATCGTTCCAATCCTTTCCACCAGAAATTTGGGTTAAGTCCGCTTGAATAGACTCTGTACGAAAGAGAGGTCTTCCAAAAACAACGTCTAGTGCCGGAAAGCCCGACAGGGCAGAAAGGTCGCGTTCCAAGGCCGCGTATACGGGTAATAAATTACGCATAAAACGAAGATAGGCCTGACGACTGACTGTACTTTTCAAAATGTCAGAGACAACACCTGTGCGCTCGGCCTCAGTATGCAAAGCCGCTGTACGCGCTTTCATGAGGTCGGCTAACACGCGGAAAAACAAAAATTAAAGAACAAGCCTTGCATGATCTTGAATTATGCGTCCTTTTGATTGTTGTCCAGAGGGTCCCAGTATTTCAACTGCCTCTATAACAACTGACTGCATAACAATTGGGAATAGCGATTTAAGACTTTACTGTTTAATTGGAAATAAACGGCCTTCATACGTCATCACCACACGTGTCATTTCCGGGAGAGCCTTTTGAAAGTCTGCATGAGAGACAAATAACCCGCCTGTAAACGTTCCAAATGACGGCATAATCAAACAGTCATCAGACACGGCAAAACACGGAGCCGAAATTGACCCATTCCTAGATTTTACCTTTGCTTTAGGGTGATAATGGCCACAAATGTTAACGCTATTCGCGTCGACCCTGTGCGGATGATGCGTTAAAAGAAACCCGTCAATATCGACATGGTCTTCGCGCGCTCCGAAAACGACTTCAGGAATATCAGGGTCATGATTGCCTAAAATCCAAATCCACTCTGCCCCGCCTTGTGACACCGTATTCAAAGCGTTTGCAGACTGGGGGTCAAGACGCTCATTGGCACGCGGGTCATGGAAACTATCCCCTAAAGCAATAATTTTTTTAGGTTGGTAATCGTCTACAATCGCGGCCAGTCGCTCTATCGTATCGCGCGTATCATAAGCGGGCAGGACAGAGCGCCCAAATTCCCGTAAATAACTCCCCTTTTCAAAATGCATATCCGCAACCAATAAAGCTTGAGACTGAGGCAGGAACGCCACTTTGCGACCATCAAAAATGATTTCGCCTGCCCGTGTTTTCATCATCATTTTTTGCATAGGTAATTTTTGGCTGGGAAATTTTTGGTTGGACACTTTTTAGTAGATATTCTTTGATGAGATATTTTTTGATTTATTTCATGTTGCATTTACGGGCTCTCTTCAATGAAATCTCGGACGCGTTCAAGACGCATAGATGCGTCGTCTTCAAACGATGCGCCTTGCAAGATTGCAACTCTCGCTTCGCCGATCACCGTTTCTTTTCCAAGCTGTAGCATAGACGGCAAGGAAAGAGGCGAAGCCTGCGGCAAGGTCTTATAGACGATTTGCCCCTGTACGCTTTCAAGCCATGTTTTTAAGCGCGGCACATCTAGCAAGTCCCGCTCCGCTTCTTCACGCGCAATTCGCAGTAAAATGTGATTAGGATCATATTTCAATAAGACGTCATAAATTAGGTCTGTAGAGAAACTCACCTGTTTCATCGTCCGCTTTTGACCTGGTAATCTTTGTTCCGTCAAACCCGCAATTGTCGCGATCTTACGAAAGCTGCGTTTGACCATAGGCGAAGACTGTAACCATTCGCTATATTCATCTTGAAGTATATCCTCGGTCAGAAGGCGTTCAATATGGTTCACAGGCTCAAGCGAAGTGATCGTCAGCGCGTAATCCGTAATCGAATAGGTGAGCGGTTTTAACCCCAAACGTTCCATGCGCCGTGTCATTAAAAGCCCTAATGCCATATTCACTTTGCGACCCTCAAACGTATGCAGAACAATGACATGCGCGTCTCGGTCAAAAAACCCTTCGACCAGAACACCGCTCTCTTTGGGCAAGGCGGAGAAACGCTGTTGAAGCGATAGCCAGTCTTGGATTTGCGTAGGCAAAGTCAGCCAATCTTTCGGGTCCGAAACCAAAGCCCGCACACCGTCGGCAAGATAAGTCGAAAGCGGCATCATGCCCCCCGCATAAGACGGGACTTTGGGCGGAACGTTTTTGGGCATGGGACTGGCTTCCAGCGCCATGTCGCGGACGCCGTGATAGCGCAGAACCTCCCCGCCAAAAATAAAGCTATCCCCGGGGGCAAGGCCCATAACGAAGCGCTCCTCAATCTCGCCAATATTGCGGCCGCGCTTGGATTTCATATTCGGGAAGCGCCGCACTTTCAGCTTGGCATATTCGACAATTGTTCCAATATTCATGCGGTGACGCCGCGCCTGTTGCGGGCTTGAAATAGAATAGCCGCGACTT
>CALCKU010000110.1 GCA_937965735.1 uncultured Caulobacterales bacterium | reverse complement strand
CCATGGCCACTGATGATGATGATAGGAAGGTTAGGATAAGAGTCTTTAAGCGCATCAAGCACACCAATGCCGTCCATCGCGCTACCCTTCAACCAGACATCTAATACAATCAGATTCGGAGGTCTGGATTTAACAGCTGTAAAGACAGCCTCGCTACTGGCCGCCTCGCGAACGCTATAGCCTTCATCCTGCAAGATTCCAGAAATCATATCCCGAATATCATCTTCGTCCTCGACGATTAAAATATCATATTTCATCGACTGTGCTTTCTAATCCGTTTGAACTTGTTTGCGCTAGACCGTTACGCTCTAACCCTGCATCCGCTTCAGAGGTTGGGAGATATAATTGCAAACGCGCCCCAGATTTTTGGTCAATACGATCACATAAAATAAGGTCGCCGCCATGATCTTCGGCAATCCGTTTTACAATTGCAAGGCCGAGGCCTGTCCCCGTTTCTCTTGTCGTGACATAAGGCTCTAGTAAGCGCTCTTTATCTGCGCTGGGCCAACCCATTCCGTTATCTATGACAGAGACAATAATGGAGTCGCCTAAATTATCGACCCGTGTTTCGATATAACCCGCATCATCTTCCGTCCCGCCCAAAGCTATACGACGCCCAATCGACTCTGCTGCGTTTTTATAAATATTTGTCATCGCTTGTGTAATCAATCTTTGGTCACACAGAACCCCTACATCGTCATCCGCATTATTTATCAATTTGAACTCGACTTCAGGATAGGCAACACCTTGTGCAAAAAGAATTCCGTCCAAGAGCTCAGAAATACGCATATCATTAAACTCAGGCGCTGGCATGCGTGCAAAGGCGGAAAATTCGTCCACCATGCGCTCAAGACCGCTGACTTGGCGTAATATTGTGTCTGTGCATTTTTGAAAAACTTCTGGGTTTTTCAAATCGGCGTCACGATATTTTCGCTGTAGTCGTTCTGCTGAAAGCTGAATCGGCGTCAGAGGATTTTTAATTTCATGGGCAATTCTTCGCGCCACTTCGCGCCAAGCCGAATGCCTTTGCGCCGTAACAAGACGGGTCATATCATCAAAGGTTAAAACCCAACCCGTATCAGACCGAAGACCTTTATAGGCGGATACACGTAGATCAAAATTACGAGTCCCGTTTTCACTTTCAAAATTCACTTGGTCTTCTGCTGTAGCGTGAATACTCTCGCGCGCAGCAATAAAAGCTGGTGAAAATTCGGATAAAACCTCATCAATTGGCGAACCGACAAGGCGCGTTGAAGACAGCCCTAAAAGACGTTCAGCGGAATCATTGAGTACAGAAATTCGACCTTCTTGCGTTAAGCCAATAACCCCGGCCCTGACACCTGATAATACCGCCTCAGAGAATTGGCGGCTTTGTTCTGAAATATCATGTTCCCGAACAAGATCGTCGCGTTGAGAACTTAATTGTTGGGTCATACGATTAAACGCTCCGCCAAGATCTGCTATTTCACCCCAATCCCCTTCCACCTTTACACGCGCACTTAAATCGCCGTCACGCACCTTTTCTGCCGCCTCAACTAAGCGGGCAACAGGCATGACCACCCGATTAGCCAAGACAACGCCTAGCCAAATCGCCGCAAACAATATCAGCAAAGCTGTTTCTAGGAAGGTTAGCAGGAAAATTCGGTTAAACAGGACTTGGTCGGTATTATATTGATCGAGCTGTGAACTCGCAGTTTCAATGCCAAAAATACTCGATAAAACAGGACTGCGAGATTTCAAAAACTGCCCGACATAAAGATAGCTATTTTCATAGTTCTCCAAGCGTGACAGACCGATTAGAAAGTCTATATCGTCTCGACTTTGAAATCCCATTTCACCCGGTAAATCAAGCTCTTTAAAAACATCTGGAGACGGTATACGAAACTCTGGTGCAGAAGGACCTTCCGCCCTTGCTAAGACATGACCATGCTCATTTAAAACATAGATAACATCCAAACCTTGAGTTCTTGCCAATTTTTGTAAATTGGCAGCATAAGTGATCCGGTTTCCAATCAGCCCATTATTATTATCAATCACGGTTTTGGCAGATCGCACATTCGTCGCTAGATCTTGAATTTGTTCAGACAGGTAATCGTTCAGAAACTGCCGAGCTTGTGTCATATTGGTTCGCACATTTTCACCGAACAATTCATTGATATTCCGACTTATCAAAGTTGTCGAAAACGCCCCTACGAGAATGGCCGGTAGGAGCGCAGCCAAACTGAAAATTAAAACAAAACGACGGTGGAGAAGTGGCGCCGACAATTGCCGCGCTTTTGAAAACAAAGCCTGCCAAACTCTTAAGCCTAAATAGAGGCCTAAAAACCCAATCAAGGGTAAGTTAAATAATAAAATTGGATAAGCTTGCGCGGCTTGTCTAGGATCACGAGAGAGAGAATATAAAGTTCCCAACACCGTTAAAATAAGCGCTGCAAAGAACAAGGTCACAAACAATGCCGATTGTACAAAAGATGTGTTTCTCGGAATGCGGGAAATCGGCTTAATATCCCTACCAGACCCTGACGAAATATCTTTTAGAGCTTTATCCTGTCCAAAAACGCTCTTTTCATGTTCGCCTTGTTCATATTCACTTTGTTGATAGGCGGTCGGCGAATTCGCGAAACTCTTTTGGCGCGGCCCTTTTTGCGTTTCGTTGTTTGCAATAATCGCCATAGATATAAAGAGACCTTGCAAAACTTAAACCCAATTTCGTTACTCTTTTACATCAGTGTTGCATAAAATCAACTACCCCTTAAGAACAGGTTTTAGTTATTCAATTTCAAGGCTGGTGAGTCGCGTCCGAAGCGTATTTCTGTGAATTCCAAGTTTTTCGGCCGCTTTTGCCCGGTTTCCCCCTGTCACCCGAAGGGCTTCAATGATGAGCGGCTTTTCAACCCAAGCCAATGCCGTTTGATACAAGGTTGGTTCTGTATCTGAAAGCATATTCACATCTGTCGCGTCTTGGTCGATAATACGGCGGCAAGCCTCTTGTAATTGCTCGGTTAAATCTTGTTTATTTTGTGCTTCAACGCCGATCTTCATATCTTTCGAGAACTCTTGCAAAACCATATCGGCTGTTATGACATCATCGGAATATAGGACAGACAGCCTTCGAACCAAGTTTTCAAGCTCCCTTACATTGCCAGTCCAATTGTGGCGATGCAAAATATTGAGCGCTTGAGGCTCAAACCGCCGCGTTTTATTAGCAGATTCACGCGCTAAAAAATTTTCTGCAAGCTCATAGGTATCACGGTCACGTAAAGCGAGCGGTGGGATTCTGATTTCCGCAACATTTATCCGAAACAAAAGGTCATCCCGAAATATGCCTTGCGCTGACAATTCGCGTAAATCTTTACGGGTCGCGGAGAGGACACGCGGCCTTGCATTTGGCGGAATATTTTCCGCCTCAGTCATCAATGATAAAAGTCCAATCTGTTGATCTGCGGTCAATTGGGAAATTTCATCTATGTAAATATCCCCCCCATTGACTTTTTGCAAGGTCAGGGAGGTATTGCTAAAATCGGTCGTCCGTAAAAAAGGACGATCCCGCCTATGCCCACCAACATGTAAAAGACGCGCGACCAAATCTTTCCCCGTACCAACGGCGCCATTGATCAAAACAGGCAAGTCCCCCGAAGCAAATCGCGACACTGCGCGGTAAACAGGTTGCATAGCAGGACTTCGTCCAATCATGGGTAACTTTCCAAGCTCTGCACTGACACGGTTTTTACGGGGATTTACACTGAGGCCAGCCCGCGACACAGCTTGGGTTACGTCTTCAAGATCAAAGGGTTTGGGCACATATTCAAAGACTTTATGCTCCCCCGCTTTAAGGGCTGTGTTCACCGTATTATTGGCACTAATGACGATAAGCGGCATATTTGGACGCGCTTGGCTTAATTCAGGTAGGCGCTCAAAAACTTCAATTCCGCCCATTAGAACATCTGTTACCACAATATCGCCTTGACCACTCGCGGCCCACTTAACGAGCGTATCAGCATTATCGGTTGATTTCACCGTGTGACCCGCGCGTGTGAGCGCCTTACTCAACACTAAACGGACGCTATCATCATCATCTGCGAGCAGAATTTCATAACTCATAAACTATCCTCTTCATGCCTTGGTAAGAGTACCGAAAATATGGTTTGATGGGGCTGTGATTGAACCTCAACAATACCGCCATGCGCTTGTGTAACTTTGGACACCAAGGCTAAGCCTAAACCTTGCCCCGCTGGTTTATTGGTAACAAAAGGTTGGAAAATATCGTGTCTAATCGATTCGGGGATACCCGGGCCATCATCATGCACCCGAATTTCAATCGGTAGAGAGCGGGCCGCCTCCCCAGATTGAGACAAGCTTTTTACGCCAGATCGAAATCGGGTTTCGAGTATTATTTCGCCAACACCACCATTTTCTTGAATGGACTCAGCTGCATTTTTAATAAGATTTAACAATGCCTGCATCAATGTATCCGCATCCCCTAATGTCTGTGGCAAGGATAAATCATAGCGTTCAACAAATTGAATTGTGTTCGGCACAGATGCTTGGGTGACCTTTTTAGCATTCCGCAAAACTTCGTGAATATTGACGAAAGACAAATTCTCGGGGTCGCGATCTCCAAGGCGTTCCATACGGTCAGCCAAACGACTGATACGCTCTATTTCAGACCCAATAAGCTTTATCAGTGCCAACCCTTCTGCACTCTCAACGTCATCCCGTAAAAGCTGGGCCGCGCCGTGAATACCCGCTAGAGGGTTTTTAATTTCATGGGCAAGCATACGGCCCATCGCTGACATCGTTTCACCATTGCGGCGACCTTCACTCGGCTGAACATTGGCGGGTTGAAAATAAACCCCAATCCCCTCAAGGCTTGGAAACACAGTGATGTGATGACGCTGATCGGGAATACCCATTTTTTTTACGGTGTGATTACGAATTGTAATCGGGGCTTGGCTCTCAATGCAGCGCGCATGCGCGTTCAAATAAAAGTCAACCTTTGCAAAATGCGCTTCCAACGCGCTTAGGTATAAAGTCTGTCTGGATTGACCGAGCCATTCTTCTGCCGCTTGATTTACCCACAGAATGGCGGCGTCTGAACGTCTCAATAAAAAGACAGGAAATGGAAAGTCATCCAATAAAGCATTTGATTTATTTAAAGCTTTAATCATACGACCACACCAGACGCAGAGCGCTCTGTTTGCACAGGATTAAAAACATCACCAAGACTCTCCAATACCCAATCTGGATTTAAAGAGCGACAAATTTCAGACTTAAGCGTTTGAACACGCGCATCCTCTGGATTTGAAAAATAATCAATATAAGCGGCAAGATGTTTACGGGCGACGCGCAGACCTTTTTTTTCACCGTAAAAGGCCAGCATATCACGGTAATGATCCTGAATTAAATTCAGAGAATCCGCGTTAGAAAATTTAGAAACTGTTGCAACACCGTCTATCTCTGCCATTATTGCGGATAAACGCCAAGGCGCCCCTAAAAGGCTTCGACCAACCATCACCCCGTCTGCACCCGACGCGTTAAGCGCTTCACGCGCCTGTTGCGGTGTTTCAATGTCGCCGTTTACAAAAACAGGGACGTTAACCGCTTTTTTTGTGGCGCGAACTGCGGCCCAGTCCGCAAATCCTTTGTAGAACTGGCACCGCGTACGTCCGTGAACAGCAATCATCTGCACGCCTGCGGCTTCTGCCGCGACCGCAATTTCAGGAGCATTTAATTGCTTATCGTCCCAACCTAAACGCATTTTCAATGTCACAGGGACTTTCACCGCATTCACAGTCGCCTCAATCAATTCAATCGCATGCGCAGGATTCTTCATCAAAGCCGACCCCGCGAGACCATGCGTGACTTTACGGGCAGGACATCCCATATTTATATCAATTATATCCGCACCCGCTTCTTCGGCGAGTCTGGCCCCTTCCGCCATCCACTTCGCTTCACGTCCAACCAGTTGAATGACTAAAGGTTTGACGACACCGCCCCCCGCGGCCCGCGCGATCGACTCTGGATCTCCCTTTGAAAGAAACTCACCTGCAACCATTTCCGAAACAACAAGACCAGGTTTAAAAGTCTGTAAAACTTTGCGAAACGGTAGATCCGTTACACCTGACATCGGCGCGACAAGCACGCGAGAGGTCAGAATATGCTTGCCGATTTGGATAGAGGTCGTCATTATGTTATCTTACCACCTTATTCGACCTGCACAATAATTCATCACCTTAAGAGGCCCGCTTTGACACGTCTTGCACAAATAATCGTCGCAGGGGGCAAGGGCCTAAGAGCAGGCGGAAACATCCCAAAACAATATTCAAATATAGGCAAAAAACCACTAATTTTCAGAACCTTACAAGCATTATCGGATTTAAAAAACAGCCCAAGAGCGGACATTGCCGAGATTCAAACCCGCCTCATTATTGTGCATGCAGAACACGACAGATCGTTTGTTGACGCGTCCATTGGCGAATACCTGGTTACAAAAGTCATCGGCGGAAAAACCCGCACAGAGTCGGTTAGAGCGGGCCTAGAATGCCTGAAAGACAATCCCCCAGATTATGTGATGATACATGATGCCGCGCGTCCATTTATTTCCCTATCGTGCTTAACGGATTTAATTGATAAAATGAAGACGTGCCAAGCCGCCGTTCCTATTCTGCCGATTGTTGACGCGGTTAAAGACTTTAGACATCAGACCCTTGGCGACGATATTGAACGCATCCATTTAAGACGTGTTCAAACGCCACAAACCTTTCACTTTGACGCGATTTATCAAGCGTACCAATCTCTTGCTAAAGAAAGCGATTATACTGATGATATTGCCGTTGCGCGCATTGCGGGGCTTGCCATTGGCACGGTTGAAGGAGATGAAACAAATTTCAAAATCACCTATCCATCCGATTTTGACAAAGCAGAGGCTGTTTTAAAAATGAACACGATTCAATATCCACCATCTTATTATACCGCGACAGGCTCTGGCTATGACGTACATCGTTATACTGAGGGCAATGGTATTTGGCTTTGCGGTATTAAAATCCCTGCCAATTACACATTACTTGGACATAGTGATGCCGATGCAGGACTGCACGCCTTAACAGATGCTCTTTTGGGCGCTCTGGCAGACGGTGATATTGGCGATCACTTCCCACCCACAGATAAAAAATGGAAAAACGCAGCCTCTGATAAGTTCTTAGCATTTGCTGTAGATCGCTTACGCAAACGCGGCGGTATTTTACAACATGTTGATATTACCTTGATCTGTGAGAAGCCAAAAATCAAACCCCATAGAGCGGCCATGCGCACCCGTATCTCAAAAATATTAGGACTGCCCCTGTCCCGCATTTCTGTCAAAGCCACGACAACAGAAAAACTAGGCTTTACGGGACGAGAGGAAGGTCTCGCCGCGCAAGCGATTGCGACAGTGGTTTTACCAGAATGACCCAACCCATTTTATATCAACCCACACTCAAGGATATTTTTACAGAGGCTGCTAACCTTATAGCACTTGGAAAAAGTAAAAACGTAAAAATTGCAACGGCTGAAAGCTGTACGGGCGGCCTAATCGGCGCGGCGATTACGGCGATTGACGGGTCTTCTTCAGTCTTTAAGGGCGGTATTATCGCTTATGAAAATGCAGTAAAAACAAGCCTTTTAGACATAAAGCCGAATCTGATTATCGAATTTGGCGCGGTTAGCGAACCCGTCTGCATCGCCATGGCCAAAGGCGCTTTAAAGGCTCTAGAGGTTGATCTTGCCGTTTCTGTTACAGGCATTGCGGGCCCCAAGGGTGGAACCATAAATAAACCCGTCGGTACAGTTTGGATGGGCCTTGCAGTCCAACACCAAAACGAAGTTATTACGAAAAGTCATCTTTATAATTTTGGTACGATAGGCCGTAATAAAGTCCGCGACCTTACCGTTTATTCTGCGCTTAAAACATTACAGACGGCCATATATGAAAGTGAATTTTCACATTAGAGATTATCTTTCAGGATTAACTTAGAAGAATAATCCTTACGCAATCAAACCCGATAATTCGCGTTTTTTCACTTCCGCATGTAAGTCCAACTGTGTCTCGGGCATGATTTCAAACAAAGTTTCAGCACGTTTTTCGAACATTTTAAGCACGTATAGACTGGTTTTATCAAATTTCTCTCGCAGTAAAAACTCTAAAGGCAACGCTTTTAAACGGACATTGACTTCAAATTCGATCAATGTTGTGCCATCCGAAAGTTCGTGAAACACCCATTTATTGCTTAAAGCCTTTAAAGCCCCCGCCTTATCAGGCTTGGTTACACTCACACGTTTTTCGAGTGTATTGACATCCACATGCGAACGAAAAGTCTCATTGAGAAATTTAAAAGAAATTACAGCATCCGCTTCAAATTGCATATGATGCGGACTGATTTGGTTTTTTTTTGTAATCCGTGTTTGCGAAACCAAATCAATAAACTCTGGATATTTTCCAACATCGGCAACCATGCCCAATAAATCATCAGCGCGGTAGCGCGCATGTCGGGTGAGTTTAGTGGCAGGCATTTCGACGCTTACCCTTTTTGACGCGCCGTTTGCAATTTCGCAAAATCAGCATCGGCGTGATAACTTGAGCGCGTCAAAGGGCTGGCCGATACAAGCAAGAACCCTTTAGCTTTTGCAATCGTCTCATAAGCTTTGAACTCTTCCGGCGTTACATAGCGGTCAATCGCGGCATGCTTTCGTGTCGGTTGTAAATATTGACCGATTGTCAAAAAATCTATTCCCGCTGAACGCATATCATCCATAACCTGCATGACCTCTTCTTTGGTTTCACCAAGCCCCACCATCAGACCCGACTTTGTGAACTGTTTTGGGTCACGCTCTTTCACGCGCTCTAATAATCTAAGCGAGTGATAATACCGCGCGCCAGGACGGATTTTCAAATATAAACGCGGAACCGTTTCAAGATTGTGATTAAAAACATCTGGCTTGGCATCAATGACCCTTTCTGCCGCCCCAGCCTTTCGTAAGAAATCGGGTGTAAGAATTTCAATCGTAGTGTTAGGTGATTTCGACCGAATGGCATTGATAACATCGACAAAATGTTGAGCGCCACCATCCTCTAGATCATCGCGATCAACAGAGGTAATCACCACATGCTGTAAATTCATTTCAGAGACAGCATCCGCAATTTTTCGCGGCTCTTCGACATCAATGGCATTCGGCAAGCCTGTTGTAATATTACAAAACGCACAAGCCCGCGTACAAATTTCACCCAAAATCATAAAGGTGGCATGAGATTTTTCCCAGCATTCTCCTATATTAGGACAGGCGGCTTCTTCGCAAACCGTTACCAATCCCTTATCTTTAACGATTTTACGCGTTTTCGCATATCCCTCAGAGGTCGGAGCTTTGACCCGTATCCATTTTGGCTTGCGTATAATGTCAGTATCAGGACGATTGACCTTCTCTGGATGGCGTGGTCGTAAGTTTGTCGAGTTATCAATCAATATTGTCATAAAAAACAAATGGGCTGATTAGCGTAAAAAAACAAGTTAAGAATGCCTAAACCTATAAGATGGAATGGGTTTTGCATTATCCTTACTTTTATAGGTTCATGTCATTATGAACGCAATATCACATAGAAGTTTGATAATTATGTTCAAATCAGTAAAAATCCACGACAGTCATGACAACTTTTTCACGCCTTTGAGGCTTCTTTTTGCAATATTTGTTGTCGTAGGACACAGTTTTTCGATCGCATTAAGAGATGCGAATGCTGAACCACACATATTCTATATCTATACATTCAGTTATCTTGCCGTAAACTTATTCTTTATTGCTTCCGGGTTTCTAGTCACAAAAAGCATGCTTTTCCGACAAGACAAGGCCGAGTTCTCATCTGCAAGAGTATTGAGGATTTATCCAGCACTGATTGTGCACGTCTTATTTGTTATGTTTATAATAGGGCCATTAGCGACGTCACTACCGCTTGGCGATTTCATGTCTGATCCACAATTTTTCATGCAACCCTTTATGGTTCTTACATTTTTTGAAACCAACATGATAATGCCTGGCATGTTTGAATCGAACACAGGCATTGCGCCATTAGAGCCAATTGGATCAGCGCCTTTGTGGACGCTACGCTATGAAATTCTTGCCTATATTGGTACGTTGTTGGCATTTTACCTTGGTTTTATGAAACGTAGTTGGATGATTTTTGCACAATTCGTAATCACTGCCATTCTTTGGATTGCAGCCAAGAAAACAGGGATTTATGAGGATTTACCAGCAACAATACAAAGTCTTCTGCGCTTTGGTGTTGCTTACAGTCTTGGGGCGACAATCTATGCTTATAAAGACAAGTTGAGCTTTAATATTTGGGGATTAACCTTATGCATAATTGTTACTTGTATGACCCAAGCAACGATATTTTCAGAAGTTACAGTCAATATTACGCTCGCCTATTTCGTCTTTTACCTTGCCTATATTAAGGCCCCCAAATTAAATTGGATGAAAAAGATGAATGACTTGTCCTACGGCATATATATTTATCATTGGTGCATCATGCAAACCTTGTCTTTTTACTACCCAGGACTCGGCGTATTCAGTCTCTTTATGAGCACAATGTGCATAACCATAATTTTGGCTGCATTGTCATGGCACTTTGTTGAAAAGCCCGCCCTTACACAAAAGAAGGCTTTCGCAAATTTTCTTAATTCCATCGGCTTCAAATCTAAACCTAAGGCCAATGTTTTACTTTCAGAAAATTAGTATCGCACAGGCAAAATTAAATTCACCTATGTGAGATCGCCATATACAAGTTTGAAAATAGAGTTTCTTAGCCTTGAATATAGTATTAAATATCTAGGCTAAGACTTTAAATAGAGAGACAATATGCAGAGAGACTTTAAATAGAGGGACCCTAATTACAGATTCCCTAAATATGGATTGCTCGATCATACGCATCAAGGACGGCTTCGTGCATCATTTCTGATAATGTTGGATGCGGGAACACGGTTTCCAACAACTCGTGCTCGGTCGTTTCTAATTTTTGAGCGATGGTGTAGCCTTGAATTAACTCAGTAACTTCCGCCCCAATCATATGGGCCCCTAATAACTCACCAGACTGGGCATCAAAAACCGTTTTAATAAGACCTTCAGGTTCACCAAGTGCAATCGCCTTACCATTCCCAATAAACGGAAAACGGCCAATACGGACATTTCGTCCCGCGGCGAGCGCCTGTTTTTCAGTTAAGCCTACACTCGCAATCTGCGGCTGGCAATAAGTACAGCCCGGGATCGCATTGGCATCTAAGGGATGCGGAGCACCGCCTGCAATTTTTTCAATACAGATAATGCCTTCATGCGACGCTTTGTGCGCAAGCCAAGGCGGCGTCGTCACATCGCCAATCGCATATAACCCCTTCACATTCGTTGCCGAAAATGCATCTACGTCAATATGCGAGCGATCAATTTTAACACCCAAAGCCTCTAGGCCCATATTTTCTGTGTTCCCGACAATCCCAATGGCCAAGATCACACGGTCAAATGCCTGCGTTTCATCTTTACCCTTAACAGACAAAACTGCTTGGACGCCGCCTTGTTCTTTAATGACGGATTTAACTTGCGTTGAAGTTTTAATCGTTACACCGCGTTTCTTAAACGCTTTCAACGCTAAGCCCGAAATTTCTTCATCTTCGGCAGGAAGAATACGGTCAACCATTTCAACCACAGTGACATCAGATCCAAAACTATTGAAAAAACTGGCAAACTCCATTCCAATCGCACCGGACCCGATCACAAGTAGCTTTTTGGGAACTGTATCGGGAACCATAGCCTCCTTGGCTGTCCAGATAAATTTCCCGTCTGGTTCCAATCCGGCTTGCGGAATAACCCGTGCTCTTGCACCCGTGGCCAGTATAACATGTTTGCCTGTATAGGCTTTTCCGTCCACGATAACCTTAGGCGCAAATGTACCTTTTTCCAATTTTGCAAAACCAGAAATTACGTCAATTTTATGTTTTTTCATTAGAAATTTTACACCAGACGAAAGTTGTTTGGCGATATCGCGAGAGCGCTTTACAATAGCTTTTAAATCAAAACCCGCTTCCGCCGTTAAACCGTAATTTTTAGCGTGTTGCATATTGTCATAAATTTCGGCAGACCGCAAAAGCGCTTTGGTTGGAATACACCCCCAATTCAAGCACACACCCCCAAGATCCTCTTTTTCAACAATCGCAGTTTTAAACCCCAATTGCGACGACCGTATTGCGGTCACATAGCCGCCAGGGCCTGAACCCACTATAATTACGTCATAAGCTGTGGATGTCATGCGATCCGCCTTTATCAAATAAAAACACGCATGATGTATAGGACGTAAAGCTATAAAAATTAAGACTTTTATTGTCTCAAACAGACAATAATGTCGGAAAGTTACTTTTGCTTGCGGACTAAAAGCGCTTCGATAACTTGCAACCTAAGAATATCGCGATATTCGGGCGCCTCAACGGAATTGACCATAGCGAATGCTTCATCGGCCCGTCCACTTTTGGCCAAAGATACGGCCATATTGATGCGGGCCGTTTCGCGCATTTCAACAGTCCGAATCCGGTTCAGTGCTGAATTTGCAGCGTCAAAACGCTCATGATTAAGCGCGTAACTGACAAGGCTGAAATAAGCCTGTTCTGTAAGCCCTGCCTCAGAAATATTTTCTATTTCACGCATTGCAATTTCAATATTTTGATCGATATCATCGCCAATAATGTTACGATTTGGATAGTGACGGCTTGTCATATCATTTGACGTTTTAAGGGCGTCTACCTTCGGAAAAGTCTCAGCTGTTTCGACATTCTGTGTTTGACGCGTATCTTCTGAACCCCGTCTGAGATATTTATCAAGCCAGCTTTTTGACTGAGTTTGTTCTTCTTGCGCCGTGATATTCGCCTCAGAAAGATTGGATTTAGAATCATTCGGTTGAAGGCTAGGCTGTAGGCCTGTATTGTCTTCAGTGAC
>CALCKU010000109.1 GCA_937965735.1 uncultured Caulobacterales bacterium | reverse complement strand
ATCGAAATAGAAGAGGATAAGGCTTCAAAATTACGTGGGCCTTACAAGAAACGTGCAATTTCAAACTGACCCACTACCATAAGCTTTTGCTATTATAGACGTCGTCTTGGCTATCATAGATATAGTCTATAGCCTTTCAGTTTCATATGGAGTCAGATACTTTTTGAAATTAGATACTTTTGAAATCAGATACTTTTGAAATCAGATACTGGCACAATCAGACATTAGGCGTTTCTCGCCCATATTCTTATAAGTGTGGCATATGGTTAAAACCGAATGGCTCTTAGCGTGTGTCTCTAAGGGGGCTATAAGGGCGGCGGAGAAATCTTCAAGTCAGTGACTTTAATAACAACTTTGATCCCGCTGACCTTATAGGTGAACCGCATAGGTACGTGCAGACCGTGAATGGGTTGCGCTGTAAAATAAACCATGACAGGCGTATTTTTTTCATCTGCATCGGGCAAATCTTCTGGGTCAAATCCTGAAACAGGTTCGTAATAAACCTTGCATTTAACGGATTTATATTTGTCATTCTCATATTTCAAAGATTTCGTACCCGCGCGAACCATGCGCAAATTATAATGTTGTTTACTGTCAAATACGGGTACGCGCCCCGCACAAAGTGGTCCTTCCGTATCACGGGGCTGTAACATCATGGCCATAATCGCCGTAATTGTATCATAAGCCTTATATCGCTCATCCTCGGATGCAGGGGGAATGCCTTGCGAGCCCAGCGGTGGATTAATATCAACGGAGACTGTTTGTGTGCCAGTGTCATAATCCATTTCAACGCGGCGGCTTTTTTTATCCAAGTTTTGCTGAACATGGCGCATAGGTCTTAAAGTTGAAACGGGGTCACGATTCGCGTCGGGTTTCTGGGCTAATGCCTCCGACTGTGCCTCAGAGGATGTTTGGGAGGATATCTGGGAGGATGTTTGGGCGGATATCTGCGGAGATGCCTGAGGCGTTATTTGAGAAAGCCTTTGTGTGTCTGAAACATTCTCAGTCAAAGTCCCTGTTGTGATGGCCCAGATACGAAGTTTTTTTAACAGGGCGCCAAGTCCAGATGTTTTCAAATTCGCCCGTGCCGCATAGAGATCATCATTATAGTGGCCCGTATATTGCGCTTTAATCATACGGAGACCGAGGACATAGCCTTTGAGTTTAAAGTCAAATTGGGTCGCGCCTTGCGGAGGTGCTGGTAGGGGCCAAGCTGGATCCTCTTGCGTATTATTCTGTGCGGAGGCAACAGACATTAAACCTAAACATAAGCCTAAGACCAATAGACGTTTCATTAACACACTCCTTTGTTACAAGCTTTTTCTACCACGTAAAAACTGGCCCGAAGCTGAATATATCCCGTATTCTGGATGAAACCTTGTCCATGTTAGAGGAAATAACAGTTCGTATGCAGGCGGTATGTGTCGCGTCTGGGAAAAGAATCGCTTTTGGGATATAGATCTAAAAAATGCATTGAAAACCCTATGTCATTTAACACGTTCTTGAGTGCAGGACCGAATATATCTGATAAAAGATGAAGCGTGTACGGCTTAGGGGCTGGATATAGGTATTGAAACTGGACATTGCGTGCCAAAAAAAGGTTGACGTGTAGGGTCGACGTGACTAAATCGCATCCTAAATAACACGCTCGCTGTCGAAGCGGGCCTTTTAATTATATAGGTATATCGATGTCACGTCGCTGCGATCTTCTAGATACTGGGCCAATGTCCGGAAATAACGTCTCTCATTCAAAAGTGCGGACACGTCGCCGGTTTGAAGTCAATCTTTGTAATGTTACCCTTGCCTCTGAAGCTTTGGGTCAAAAATTTCGCTTGCGTATTGCCGCGAAAACATTGCGGACTGTGGATTTTAAAGGTGGCCTTGACGGCTTTCTCTTGGGTACAAAAAACCACAAGCTTACAGACAAAGCCAAGACGATCAAAAAATCTTTAATGAAAAAGAAAGCTGAAGCTGAAGTCCAAGCGGCTTAATCGTTTATCTTCTTTTAAATTTGAAACAAACCCGCTCTAAGGCGGGTTTTTTTATGTCTTTGAAGTCTTTGTCAAATATTGACATGGAACCGCCCATGCCAATGCCGCCTGATTACATTTGAGCTTGGTTATATGTGAGCTTGGGTAAAAGACAGGCTTGTCTTTGCGTGTAGGTAATGCCCCGTATTTGTGAGGGTTTTGGATGTTTCCATGCTTCTAGCACAGTTTAAAATCAAGATAGAAATGCGGTATTGTGCCCAAGTGCTTTGTTTGCGCGGTTTATCTGGACGGTTTATCTGTGCTATTTAGTCTTGTACCACTAGTTTGCTTGGTGCGTTTGAGCGTTTAACCCGTGACGATTTTCTTATTAATTTGCGCTTTTTTTGTCCTGTGTTTTAGGAACTGTGACAGGCATAGATGCACTATCATTGCCAATAACACTGAAACCAATAGGCTTGAACCAATCAAATGAGCTACACTTATGTCTGGAACAGAAAAGAGAATGATTTGAATTGTAGGCCAATGCAAAAAATAAATTGATGCGGTTAGGTTTGGCCAATGTTTCAAGACTTGTGTTATTTTTGAGGGTGTCAAGATTAAGGCTAGTGCCAGATATGACCAAAAAATGGTCATAAGGATTTCTATGAGGGGGGGCCAAAAGATAAATTGTTCGATAATATAAGTAGTGATCAAAAGGCCTGAAAGAATTAATATATGCTTGGCCCACCGATTAGGAAATTTGTCTTTCCAAGCATAGGCTGCCGCGCCTATGAGAAAAGCATATCCAAAGAGAATAGCTACCGCAATCGACCATAGCGTGGTGTTACCCGTTTGAATTATATAAAAATTGATCAGCATATAGGCTAAAGTTGACAAGAGAGCCAAAGCGAGGAGTACATATTTCGAATTTAAAATTTTGAAATGCCAGCCTATGGCCATACAAATATGTATTATCGCACCCCAGCGTAATGTCCAAATAGCCCCTTGGATTAGACTTTCATATAGCGCGTTATCTAGTAACCCTGGTAGGGGTTTTCCAGGATTTATCATGGAGACAGTTTGAAGATAATAGTGCGTTAAGACAACAATATCTTCGGATAGGCTATTACCCGACGCGTTAAAGAGTGGATAAATTATCGTTACAACCACAAACGTATAAAGGGCTAGTAAAGGGACTGTCCGCAGTGTCCGAGATTTTAAATACTGCCAAGCAGAGCCATGACGCATAAGACTTCTAGCACCCAAATATCCTGAAAGAACAAATAGGACCTGTAAGCCATACCAGCTTGGATTATAGCCAAAATGGTGAAGCAATTCAGCGCTTTCAGGGCCAATCGACATTGTAGAGGCATAGCCAAAAGCAATAGCGAGCACAGTCAGAATGCGTACAGAATTTAGCTTTTCGATTGTGTGCGGCGTTTCGTTCGCGGCAAATATTTGAGGGCGTGCGGACATTGTTATAGGCTTCTTATCTGTTTTGTGGGCAATCTAATCGAAAAGGATTAAGACATACCCAAAGTGTATGTTGGGCTGACTTTAGCAAGAAGCAGGCCATATTCACGAAAGTGCCAAAAATGAGCGAAATTAGGCGAAAGTTTAATGGCCTAAGATTTGCCTATCAGTCTTAAAAACCGTTCTTGCAGGGCAGGATTTGTTTTAAACTCACCCGTGAACTGGGTTGTGATTGTTGAGACGTTCGGGTGATGTACACCGCGTGTGCTCATACATTGGTGAATCGCGTCTATCATAATGGCAGATCCGCGCGGTTTAAGGGCATTATCAATCGCCTCAGCGATTTGGGCGGTCATCGTTTCTTGTGTTTGTAAGCGTTTTGCAAAGATTTCAACGACTTTAACGAGTTTCGAAATTCCAACCACTTTATCCGTTGGCAAATAGGCGACATAGGCCGTACCGAGGAAGGGGGCCATATGATGTTCGCAATGGCTCTCAACATCGATTTCACGCAGGATGACCATATCATCATAGCCCGATACGTCTTCAAACACGCGAGACAAGATCTCTTCAGGGTCTTGGTCATAACCGCGAAACCATTCACTATAAGCATTGACCACGCGCTTAGGCGTATCTTTTAGGCCTTCGCGGTCTGGATTATCGCCTGCCCATGCGATTAAAGTCCGTACGGCGGCCATGGCTTCATTTTTTGATGGACGCGGAGCCGTAAGTACTGATTTCAAGACAGGTTTTTTGGGCGTATCATTTGTCATGTCAGGCCTATAGCGCGTGATGTGTTGTAAATATAGTCAAAAGTCTGCCTGTAAGCGATATTACGATAAACGGGTCGGGCCTTAATCGCATTTTGGTTTTTGGGTTAAAAGCCCAAAGCGCTCAATCTCTTCGGGCTTTAGGTAGTACATGTCAGACGGCAATGCGGCGTCGCGTGTAAATGTATAAAAAGCCGGGTCGATCCCCATATCTTCGAGAAAGGCTTCATGCTTTTTCTGTTCAGGGTCATGGCAAATCTTAGCAGGGTAGTAATATTTTCCACTCGACCAACTATGCACACCTATATAGGCTTTACAGTCCATAGTGCGTTCATTCCCGGCAAGAAATAAATCCACAGCGCCAGAGGCGATGTAGCTATTTCTGTCTAAATGCGTGTTAAGGCCGCGTTTGCGGATGTCACGGGCAATGCGCGTATTCATATCTAAATCGCGTGTGCCTGACATTTTCTTGAGCACAAGCGTGTGGACTTCGGGATGAGTGTCCAAAAATTTGCGCGTCTGAGGGACAGAGCGTGCGTCTGTATATCCGTAAGCATAGGCATAGCCGCCTTTGACTTTAAATTTTAAAAGTCCAACGTCAGGCTTTAAGGCGCCATTTACAGCGATAAGCGCGCCAATCGCCAAAAGGCCGACAACCAATAAATTTCGCTTTTGCATAGACCTTAGTTAGGCATTACGGGCTTTAAAACAAGGCAGAGTTTCGCTATGGGAGGCGCATGACTGATATGAACGCTCCAGAACTAACCTTATACAATTCGCTAACGCGCAAAAAAGAGACTTTCAAGCCGCGCGACCCCAAGCGTGTGACGATGTATAATTGCGGGCCGACGGTTTATTCTTACGCCCATATAGGTAATGCCCGCGCCGCCGTTGTGGCAGACGTTCTGTTCCGCGTTTTGCGCCGCATTTACGGCGAAGATCACGTGGTCTATGCGCGCAATATTACGGATGTAGACGATAAAATTATCGCAGCGGCAAAAGCGCAGGGCGTGCCGATTTCAGAAATCACGAAAAAATATGCCAGAATTTACAATGAAGACCTCACCGCCATTGGGTGCCTAGAGCCAACCCATCAGCCAAAGGCGACAGACCATATTGGCGGCATGATCGAGATGATTTCAGACCTGATTGAAAAAGGGTTTGCTTATCCGTCTGACGGACATGTGTTTTTTGATGTTTCAAAATATGAGGATTACGGGATGTTATCGGGCAATACGCTTGATGCGCTTCGCGGCGGCGATCGGGTCGGCGAAGGCGAAGTTGCGCGTAAAAAAAACGCGGCCGATTTCGTTCTGTGGAAACCTGAATTGGACGGCGTGGGATGGGACGCACTTTTTGGGCCTGACAATTCAAATATGCGCGGTCGCCCCGGCTGGCATATTGAATGTTCGGCTATGGCGAAGGCGACGCTTTGCGATACGGATAAAGACTATGGCAATACGATTGACATTCATTGCGGCGGTGTAGACCTAAAATTCCCGCATCACGAAAATGAGAAAGCCCAAAGTTGCTGTGCGAATGGCACGGAAAAATTTGCCAATTACTGGGTTCACAATGAGTTCCTTAATATGGGCACCGATAAAATGTCCAAATCATTGGGCAATGTAAAACTCATTCGTGACTTGCTTAAGGATTGGGACGGCGAAGTTATTCGGCTCGCGCTCTTGAAGGCCCATTACCGCAGTGAACTGGTTTGGTCTGAGGGTTTATTGCGAGAGAGCAAGGCTCAGCTAGATGGGTGGTATGGTATATTAAAAGAGTACGGATTGGACTTTTCCATCATTCAAAGTCAATATTGGCTGAAACACAAAGATGAATTAGTCCCGTTTTTTGATTCAATATTAGGAGATTTGAATACACCCAATTTCTTGAAAAATTTAAACACATCCGCAGGCTATGTTGCACGAGGTTTAGGTTCGAATATTAAAAGTTTCTCACCCTATTATAATTTGACGGAAAATTTAGAACAGATTTGTGAATGGAAATATCTAGGTCTCATTCTGTTTCTGGGGGATCTAATCGGCCTCCTGCAAAAAGACCCTATTGATTGGTTCCGCGGTAACACTTCTTCCGACGAAGAAGCCGAAATTGTCGCTTTGATTGTTGAACGGGACGACGCTAAGGCGCTTGCAATTGTCGCTAAGAAAGCGGGTGATAAAGCGCTCATGGGGGCACATTTCAAAAGATCCGATGAAATTCGTGATTCTTTGAAAGCGCGCGGCATTATCCTTGAAGACAAGCCTGACGGTACTACGGGCTGGCGCAAAGCTTAAGCCCTCAATCTTACAATCTAAAGTCTAGGTGTGAAAAAACCTGCCTTCCAGCGAAGGCAGGTTTAATTTGATCGCTTAAAAGCGTCTATTTCGCTTTGTATGCGCCTGTAATCATACAAGTCATATCGGGTTGGGCCGTTGTGCCTTCTGGACAGGCAATGGACTTGACGGCCTTTTCGGCATTCATGGATTTAGCGGTGTCAGCAGCCTTTTGCGTGACTTTTGATTGACCGTCTTCCTTTCCCATAGTCTTTTTCATGCCCATAGTCTTTGTCATGTCTTTTGCCGATGATTTTGATAGCCCGTCTCCAGACGTTACCATATCGCCAGCCTTGTCAGTCAGGCTTGATTTCTTCTTGCCGTCTAACATTGTCTTGCCGTGTTTGACATCAATCGACGTTTTATCCGAGATGGTTTTTTCCATTTTTTTCTCGGCTTGTTCTTTAACTAATTTTTGACCCGCCTCTTGTGGCCCGTTGGCGAGTGCAGGCGTTGCGCCCAGAGCTGTAAACGCAAAAGCGGTTGTGAGAAGTAATTTATAAGGCATGATATTCCTTTCAATTATCAGACGGATCCAATCTGTGAATCCAGTGAGTTGCCCCCAAATGGGTACGTTTTAAAAAAGGCCACGCTTAAAAAACGCTACGCTTTAAAAATACGTTGCAACTTATTACAAAAGAAACTGCGTCCGATTCTATTTAATTTATTGTAATCTTTGGAGATGTTATGAAGCTATATGATTACTTGCCGAGCGGAAATAGCTATAAGGTACGCCTACTTTTGTCTTATCTGGGTATGGAGTATACCCATATTCCGATTGATATTCACGCAGGTGATACGCAGACGCGCGCCTTCAAATCCAAGAACCTTGCGGGCCAAATTCCTTTGCTTGAGCTTGGTGATGGACGATGTATTGCCGAGAGTAATGCAATTTTGTTCTTTCTTGCCGAAGGCACGCCTTATTGGCCTTTAAATGTGTTTGATCAAGCCAAATGCCTGCAATGGATGTTTTTTGAACAATATAAGCACGAGCCGTCAATCGCCGTTGCTCGGTTTATTGGTCATTACGCGACCGATAGTCGCGCGGATGAATTGCCAGAATTACGCCGTAAAGGGAATGAGGCCTTGCGCGTTATGGAAAGACATTTACAGGATCAGGTTTGGTTTATCGGCAATCAGCCGACGATTGCTGATATTGCGCTTTATGCCTATAGTCATGTGGCTGATGAGGGTGGATTTGATCTATCGAACTACCCGAATGTGTTATCATGGCTTGACCGTATGTCAGACCATTCAAAGCATATCCGCATTACAGACAAACCAAAAGGTTAGTTGGGTTTTCTAAAATTTTGGAATGGCCGCTCAGGATAGGGGTTTGTGTCGCATAGGCATGAAGTCAATACTCTGTAAATTACACCTATGACGATTGAAGAATTAGAACAGCGTATGCTCTCACTGAAGAGTTGGCTTATGGGCTGTGTCTTACCAAGTGCTCTGATCTTGGTCTGTTTGCTCTTATTATTACGGCTTCTAACGCGTGATCCGAATATTCTCGATCACACCTCCGTAATTATCGGGTTCTTCATCACATATTTTGTTTTGATACGGGGCGGTCATATATTGATGATTCGGGCTTTGCATACAGAACTTAAAACCAAGTTCAAAGAGCGGTATGCGCACAAAATTACGATGCTTCCCGCTAACTTTAAAAAACGGAACTTAGGCTTTACTTTAGCCCGCATGAAGCGGGATCTAATGAATGAAACGTTTAAAAATTATTGATAAACAATAATTTCTTGACAGGGCTGCGTCAATTACTTATTGATAAACAGTAATAACGGAGGCGATATGTTAAACTTTAAGACTTCATCCCAAATATTTTTATCCGTGGCTTTATTGGCGGTTTCAACGCCCATTGTTCTTATGTCGCAAATCGCCAATGCGCATGAAGTGAAAGCTTCAACCGATAAAGAGGCGCGTATTTCCGAAGTTTATGATTTGAAAGGGTTTGACAAAATTTCAATCACAGGCGTTTATGACTTAGATGTAAAAGTGGGCGCGCCATATAGTCTTGAGGTTTCAGGCCCAAAATCAGAAATGGAAGCGGTCGAAATCACGCTCAAGGACGGTACGCTCATACTTGGTAAAAAAGATGAGAATAATAAAACCTATAACAGAAATTCACGCAAGGGCATGGTTGCGCAGATTAATCTGCCATCCCTAAATTCATTGCAAATTGCAGGTGTGGGAACGGGTGAAATTCAGGGTGTTGAAGCCGATGCGTTTACGCTTGAAATTGGCGGTGTTGGTGAATTGTCCATTTCAGGCTCATGCAAGTTTTTACAGGCGGACATAGCGGGTGTTGGCGAAATCAACACAAAGGATTTGCGGTGCAAGACAGCTGAAATTAACCTTGCAGGCGTTGGCGAAATGACAGCCTATGCTAGCGAAACGGTTGATGTTAGCGCAGCTGGCGTTGGCAGTGTTAAGGTTTACGGCGGGCCAAAAGATGTCAGCAAGTCCAAGACTTTTCTCTCTAGCGTAAAAATCTACGACTAAAATCTGTCAAAATTTATATCGCCAAACAGCTTAAATAAATTTGAGAGCATTTGAGAGGACTTGAGTGTATGACCCTCTGTCAGGGTTTTACACATTGTCTTTAACCCTCGGTTTTCACTTAAACCCTAAATGAATGAATCTGTCATGGCGTGTCCTTTTAGAGTGTGAGGCTTGACTCTTATCCAATCGCGCACAACATCGTGTTTATGACTGAAAACTCGCCTGCTACGATACCGTCCCTGAGCCGCGCTTTCTACCCTATGCGGAAAGAATTGCGTGAAATCATCACAGACGATATGAGCGCGGCCCAAATTGTGTCCGAGGCGCGTAAAGCCTTGGATAATACGGGGCGTGTCTTTTCAAAGGATGTGACAGATCCGACGCTCGTTAAGGCCGGGCTCTGGCTGATTGAAATGGTGAAATCGGGCGCAGGTGTGTTGGACCGTGGTACAGAGGCCGAAATTATTTGGCAAGAAGTTGCCAAACCGCAAGGGCTAAAGATTGCGGGGCGCGGTCTGTTCTACGGTGTGGCAGGGGTGTTTGCATTGGCAGGATTTATACAAGGTCAAGGCCTTGTTATTTTCAGTGCGGTCATGCTCGCGGGGCTTCGCTTTTTTGACCCCAAAGATTGGGGGCATTTAAAATATAAATTACCCTTTATGAAACGCCCACCCGCGCTCGAAGATAATTCAGGGCGAAAGCTTCTGGCCCAAGCACAGATTAGGGCCGATACGGACGGGTTTATCGATAGTTTAACAGATGCGGTAAAAACCGCCGATCATATCCTTTTACGCTTATCTGACCCTCAAACAGAAACCCATTGGCGGGAAGATGTTCGCCTGATGGGCGTTGTGCAAAGTTTGCTCGAAGCACAGAGGGCTAATGACGGCGATTTTGCGCTTAAACTGATTAACCAAGAACTCGAATCCATTCTGGCGGGTGAAGGAGTAGAGGTCGTGCCATACTCGCGAAAGACGCAGGATTTATTTGATGTCCTTCCCGCCTTAGGAGAGACGGGCCTACGTGAAGCTGCGCCTGCTTTGAAATTTGGCCCGCACATCATTGCTCGGGGGACGGTCTGGCAAGGTGAATAGGGTGGCGTGTGAACTCGGCCTATAAGGATTTGAGGAATAAATTTGCCCGTAAATTTGTCCATGAATTTTGGGCCGTTAATTTGGGCCGTGAATAAGGTATGATAATGGATAAACCCACGAAAACAGATTCTGAATTTATTGGCTTTGATTTAGGGCATGGCGAGACTGCTTTGGGGCGCGCTTATAGTCGGTCTATGCGTGAGCCTGAAATCTTGGAATATCGCGGTGAGCGAAGCTTTGTTTCGGCGGTTGCGCGCACTGTGGACGGCATTAAGATTGGTGCGGATGCTGTCAATCTAGCCGCTCTGAATCGTGGCTCGCTAAATGATGATATTAAAGGCGTCGACGCCCAAAACAGCAGGACCTCAAAAACCACAGATAAAAAAGCCAACCCGACGCGTGTATGGGTGAAGTTTAAAAGCCGTGATCTCTCTGACAAAGAGGTTTTAGAACCAACGCAGCTCTTTACCGCGCATTTGGTGAAGGTTTTAAAAGCTGACAAAAAGATACGCGGCGGCAGTCAAAGCGAATTTATCGTTGGGTGCCCATCGGGCTGGGATAAGGACACGCGTGACCTTTACCAGAAAGTGTTCATTGAAACGGGTCTGAAGTCTGTGCGCGTTGTTCCCGAGAGCCGCGCCGCTTTAATGACCGCCTTAGAGCAAGGCTATCTCTCGCTGGAGGCGGCGCGGAGTACGGTTTTGATTGTTGATATTGGCTCCAGCACGACAGATTTTACGTATTGCCATGACCTTATTGCGGAGGATGTGGGACATAATTTCCTTGGCTCTGGCCTCTTAGACCGAGAAATTTTTGAAATCAATTTGGCGCGTCAAAAGGAAGAAAAGAAGATTACACAATTGATCGAACGCTTTCCGCATTATCAACCGATTATGGAATATTGGTGTCGTTTAGCGAAAGAACAATATTTTAACGGCACAGGCGTCCCCGTAGAAATTTTAAAACGCTTACCGATTGATGGCGGTGTTTTGTTTGAAATTCGATTAGACGCACATGATGCCAAGACTATTTTGTCGACGCCGCTCAAAACACTTAACGGATTTACTTGGCCCGAAGCGTTTGATTACGCCCTCAAAGAAACGGTTCAACAGCTCGGCGGTAGAGCGCCTGAAACGGTACTGTTGACAGGCGGCGCATCGCGGTTGCCGCTTGTTTTGCCCGCTTGCACCAAAGCCTTTCCAAACGCGAAGGTCGTGCAAGGGGCGGAACCTGAATTTGCTATTGCGCGAGGTCTCGCATGGCTTGGTCGATTTGAGCATTTACATGCGAGTTTTAAAAATTCTGTTAGTGAAATTTTGTCAAAGAATGGGCCGGTTTATGCGAAAGCGTCAAAGGCCAGCACGGCTCTGGGTGAGCGTCTATCGCCTGTCCTTGTTGATGCTTTGACAGAGGCTTGTATCTTGCCAACAATGCGCGCGTGGCGTTCGGGTGAAATTCGCGCGCTTGATGATATCGAAGGCGTTCTGGATATTCGGGTAACGGATTGGTTGTCAGGCCCAGAGGCGCAAGCGGTACTAAAGCCCGTAATTACCAATTGGTTCTCGGAATTACAGCGTGATATTGAAAAAGATACAGACCCGCTTTGTCGTGAACATGGTCTACCCGCAATGGTGCTTTCGCTTGATGATAGTCAGCATATTAGCCGTCACCTTGAAGGCTTGTCTGTCAATGCCCCTCAAGTCGCATCGCTCGAAAGTGATACCGCTTTGATGGGCACAACTTTGACAGCCGTAATAATCGGCGCTTTGCTTGCAAAGGTGAACTTATTTGCGCCGCTATTTTTAAATCCCATCGGTCTGGTCGTCGGCGGGGCACTTGCAGGGGGCAGTTTTATATTTGGACGCAAAGCGTTGGCAGGGAAATTTAAAAAAGCCAGCGTACCCGTTCTAGCGCGTCAAGTTATGACGGATCGGCGGATGCGAAAGGCGGTTGAAAAACAAAGATCAGACTTGATTTCTGCTGTCAACACAGCCTGGACGGATGCGGCATCTGAGCGCTTCACGCAGGATTTAACGGATACACTTCGCCAAGCCTTAACCGAGCGGGCCGATGACCGCGCGGTATTATTTATGATTTAAAATCTAAATAAGAGAGGGATTTAAATCAGCAGGTTTTAGAATCCAGATTTTTTCGATTTTGACTTCACATCAATGTCGACATCTTCATTGCCGTCCATTTCGATGATGATGCGGGTCTTTGTTTTACCGTTCTCTTGGGTCACTTCTTTTTCTATGGTCATATTCCGACCCATTGCATCCACGTCGAGACCATCATTCTCTTCGTTAACGTTAAAGCTGCCCAGCTTCACCCCGTCAAAGAAAAGCGCCATACCCGCACGGTTATTTTCAACTTCAATATCTTGAACAATTCCTGCAAGAATATCAGCCATATTTGAAATGACACCTGATTCAGCGATTAAAACTTCTAAATCTCGTGCTGCGGAACTCAAGGCTTCTGGATCGTCCAATAAGGTCTCTCCGTCTAGCTTATAGGATTGTTTAAATTTCTTTACAGCGCGTGTGTGTTGGCTTTCAGAGGCGTCAAATTTCTCTTTTAAGGATTTTGAATAGGTTTCAAGATGTTTTTCAATGACTTTAGCCTCAGTGCTTTGAGGCAATTTTTCGGCCTCTCCCCCGTCTGCGTCACGACTGTCAAATGAATCGTCTTCAATAATAAAAACTTCAACATCTGGCTTACCGTCAATATTGTCTTCGATCCAGTCAACATCAACCGTTTTATCGATCGTGTGGTTTGGGTCTTTGACTATTTTTTTGTAAGGGGCGGAATCGTTTTCGTGCGGGTGAGCAAAGCTTGAAGGCGCATTTATAAAAATCACACCGGTGAGTGCGATTATGCTCGCGGTTATAAGGAATGTTTTCATCAATGCCTCCACAAAATTGGTTTGTTAACCATAAATAACACGATCCGCCGTGTAAACCTGTGGTTACAGCGCAAAAACTCTTTTACCGTGTGTCAGTTCAGGGCACATAGGCATTATGAAAGATCGTTTTTTCTATCCACTTATTTTTGGGGTTATTGTGTGTATGGTCGGCTTTGCTCTGCAATTTCGGGAACCGCACCCCGTTTTGACGCAAGCGGAAATCTTGGAGCAAGGGTTTAAACTCGAAAATGATGCGTTTTGGAAATTAAGAGCCTCGCCAACAACGTCTTTTGTTTTGAAGCCCAATTCAGCCGTTTTGAAATCCAGTGTGGCACGTGTAGACTCGCCAGGCGGTGCAGGGATTTTTGCGACATTAGGGCCTGAATTTGAAGCGGCCTTTGCGGGTCAGTTATTAGAAATTAAAGTCCGGGCCAGAATTTCAGAGAATGTTTCAGAGAATGTTTCAGAGAATGTTTCAGGGCCAGAAAACCTTAGTAATGAAGAATTCGGTAATCTGGATATGGCTTACTTTACATTAGGCAATGGTGACAGTGCTTGGAACTCATTTGAGGTTTCGAAAGTTTATAAAACCTATCATTTCTATTATCGACCAAAGTCGAATATAGTTGTTTCTGATCGGGATTATATTGGTTTATGGCCGAGTCCTGACGGGCAGGGTGTGCCGATCGAAATCAGCCATATTTCTGCCAAAGTGGTCACAGAAGATGTGATTAATCGGGACGGGAACAACGGAGACGTAGATACAGAATTCTGAGATTAAAGATCAGAAATGCGCACGGCTTCTGAAATCATACAGAGTATGTGGTAAAATGTACTCGTTGGAACCGTTTTAGCGCAAGGCTTCCCATTTTCATCAATTTGGTCAATCCATGTGCCATTCGAATTTAAATAAACGGTTCTGAATTTTGCAATCGCTTTTGCGGCCATATCTTTCGCAAGCTGTGTGTTTTCAAGCGGTTCTTTTGATAAAGTTACACCCCGTTCAATTTGTGCAAGATGCGCTTTAATAAGCTCGGTCTGCACCCAAAGTCGTTTGGTTTTCCGGATATGCGTGCCGTCATAAAATTCTTCATCATTTAAAAAAATGTCTGGCTTTATACATGTCGCGTATAGTGCATGGGCATATCGTTCGGTTGAAAGACCTGTGCGTTTTTCAAATTCCCATAAAAGCCAAACCCATTCCGCCGCATGCCCGGGTTCCGCACTCCCGCCTTTTTCACCCGAAAGCCGTGTCCAGCTATCTGTAAAAAATTCACGAATAAAAACATGTTCGACATCATAGAAATGTTTTGTGAAAAGATGAAAAACCGCTTTTGCATCGTCTAAATGCGTAACGTCTTGGGTGGCATCATAAAGCGCCATAGAGGCCTCTAGGAAGTGCATGTGCGGATTTTGCCGTCTGGGTGTTAAAGCGTGTTGTCCGTCTGGTACACATTCTGCCCAACCGCCATAAGGGGAAGACATTTTTGATTGCATCATTGCACGAATATCACGCGCAAGCGTTAAGGCCTTCGGTGTTTTGAAAACTCGGTGCATCCACGCGCATGATAGCAAGTAAAAGGCATGGTCATAAAAATCACGGCGGTCAGATTTCACGCTATAATCTGGATGTATTAAATGTACAAAGCCAGCGTTTCCATCTGGTGACAGACCTTTATCTATCATAAAGTCAAATGTGCGCTCTGCAATATCTTGCCCGTCAAACCAACCGCGTTCAGTCGCAAGGGCATAGACGTAAACTTGCCGCGCTTGTACCCGTACCCGCCGTACGGCGTTTAAATTTGGACGCGCCGACAGATCTAAATCTTCGTAAAAACCGCCTTCGGGATCTATTGCGGTTTCGGCCCAAAAAGGCAGCGCTTTATCAACTGCCCAATCGCGTAAGGCTTTGGCTTCAATGCGTAGCTTGCTCATCCAAACTAACGCATATGACTTTTTATCAAAGCCCGTGCCCCTTCGCCGATCTCGGAATGGTCAACAGCATAAGCCATAACGGCCTCGAAATAACCCAGTTTAGAGCCGCAATCATAGTCTTGGCCTTGATATTCTAGCGCGTGAAAATCCTGTTCACGCATTAAACGTGCCATAGCATCGGTCAGTTGGATTTCACCGCCCGCGCCAGCCGCTTGATCAGATAATAATTCCATAATACGGGGTTGTAAGAGATACCGACCTGTAATCTTCAAGTTAGACGGTGCATCTTTGCGCTTAGGCTTTTCAACCATTCCAGACATTTCAATCAATCCATCCGATCTTGTCTGGCGGCCCGCTTTGGGCGCAATGACCCCGTATGAAGACACGTTTTCTTCAGGTACAGCGTCAACGGCAATAATGTTCCCACCTACTTTTTCGTAAGCTTCGATCATTTGTGCAAGGCAACTTTTTTCAGATTTAACTAATACATCGGGCAACAAAATAGCAAATGGATCATTGCCAATCACATCTCTTGCACACCAGATGGCGTGGCCAAGCCCTTTGGCGCTTTGCTGACGTACAAAACTCATAGTCCCCGCTTCGGGTGTCGCCGCGTCAAGTTCATCATAAATTTCGGTTTTGCCGCGTTCGCGTAAAGAATATTCAAGCTCGTAAGCCCGATCAAAATAATCTTCAATCGCGCCTTTATTCCGGCCCGTAACAAAGACAAAATGCTCAATACCCGCTTCGCGCGCCTCATCCACCACATATTGTAAGGCTGGACGATCAACAATGGGCAGCATTTCTTTGGGTATTGTTTTTGTCGCTGGTAAAACACGCGTGCCAAACCCTGCAACGGGTAAAACAGCTTTTCGGATTTTTTTCATTTTATCGCTTTCTGCCCCATTAATGTTTGTGTGTACGTTTTTATTCTACGGTTACTGACTTCGCTAGGTTTCTGGGTTGATCAACATCTGTGCCTAAGTGAACCGCTGTGTGATAGGCCAGAAGCTGAACGACGATCGCAATAATTATAGGCGCGACAAATCCATCACATGTAGGCACTATAATCAGATCATCTGCGAGCTCTTCGGAAATTTTGGCGCCTGCCGCGTCTGTTATTAACAATATCCGCGCCCCCCTTGCTGAGACTTCTTGCATGTTAGAGATTGTTTTCTCGTAAAGATTATCATAGGGCGCAATGACAATGACAGGTGTGCCGTCTTCAATCAGAGCAATTGGGCCGTGTTTTAATTCACCAGCGGCGTAGCCTTCAGCGTGAATATACGAGATTTCTTTAAGCTTTAATGCGCCTTCAAAGGCAAGGGGGACATAAGGCCCTCGGCCCAAATAAAACGCGCTTTTGGCTTTAGAAAAATCAAAAGCAAAGGCTTCTATAATCGAATCCAGTTCTAGAGTTTGGGTAACAAGGCGGGGGGTTTCAATTAGACTTCGTGACAGTCTAATTTCGCCGTCTCGTGATAGTGTATTGCGTGAGCGCCCAGCTGCGAGGGCGAGGGCCGCTAAGGCTGTTAATTGGGATGTGAAAGCCTTTGTCGAAGCCACGCCAATTTCTGGGCCTGCATTAATAGGCAGGGCAATGTCGGCTTCACGCGCCATTGTCGATGTCATCACATTGACGAGTGCCGCTGTTTTTAATCCAGAGGCTTTACAATAGCGAAGGGCTGCAAGCGTATCAGCGGTTTCGCCGGATTGACTAACAGCAATAAAAAGTGAGTTTTGAGACAAGACAGGTTTTCGGTACCGAAATTCTGAGGCAATGTCGACTTCTACACTTATGCCACCAATCTGTTCAAACCAGTATTTTGCAACAGCACCCGCATAATAAGCCGTGCCACAGGCCACAATAATCACGCGGTCAAGATTTTTAAAGTCGATACCTTCGGGAATATTGGTTTCTCGGTGAAAATCACTAATATAATTTGAAAGGGTTCGTCCTATTGTTTCAGGCTGCTCGTAAATTTCTTTGAGCATGAAATGTCGATAATTTCCTTTTTCAGCCATTGCAGGGCCGCCAGAAATAATTGTGATTGGGCGTTCGACAGGTTTATCGTCTTTGTCAAAAATATCATAATTGTCTTTTGTAATAACGGCCCAATCGCCTTCTTCAAGATAAACGAGTTTTTGTGAGAGCTGGGCTAAGGCCGTGGCATCAGATCCGAGATACATTTCTGTCTCGCCTATGCCAAGTGCGAGCGGGGAGCCTGCCCGCGCGGCAAAAATATATCCAGGATTGTCGTTGATAATCAGACCTAATGCATAAGCACCGTGTAATTCTTTGAGTGACGTTTTAAACGCCTCAATTGGGGATAGCCCCGAATCAAGGGCAAGGTCGACCAGATGTGCAATGACTTCTGTGTCGGTTTGCGTTGTAAAGGTTCTTTTTCCACCCAGTTTTTTTCGAATCTCTAGAAAGTTTTCAATAATGCCGTTATGCACAACCCCCACGCGACCTGCAAAATGGGGATGTGCGTTGTTTTCATTCGGGACGCCGTGTGTGGCCCATCGTGTGTGGGCGATACCGATAGAGCCGTCTAACGGCGTCTCTTTTAGTTTGGCTTCGAGAGCTTTAATTTTACCTTCGGCGCGCTCGCGTTTAAGAACGCCTTTATCAAGAACGGCAATGCCAGAGCTATCATAGCCGCGATATTCTAGGCGTTTTAAGCCGTCAACTAAACGATCTGTTACGTCAGTGGATCCGACGATCCCGATAATTCCGCACATAAATTTTATTTTCCAATTATGGGTGTCGTTTAAGTCTATCTTATATTTGTGAAAGTTTCATTATTGATTGTATAATGTTACTCAATATACCCTAGACTGTTAAATAATGTCATAGACGTTTCTAGTCCAAACCTGTGTCAAACGCTTGGGGCGAAATAATTCACTGTTTGGCATAGTGAATTGACATTCATTTGAAAAGCTTCAAATTCACCTTATGTCACAAACTGTCGCCGAAATAACTCCTGATTTTCCAATGCTTTTGGCCTATGCCGCACCGTTCTTCTTTCTTGCCGTGACAATAGAATGGATACTGGTTTCGCGTAAACGCCTTAGCGGGCGTTACCAAACTCAGGATGCTATGACCTCGATGATAATGGGGCTTGGAAATCTGATCACAGATGTTTTGTTTGGTTTTATCAGCTTGGCTTTTTATTTCTGGGTCTGGCAATTTCGAATTTTTGATTGGGGTTATAGTTTAGGGGCGATTTTAGCGGCCCTGATTGCACAAGATTTTATTTATTATTGGAAGCACCGCGCCGCCCATCGTATTCGTTGGTTTTGGTCCGCTCATGTTGTCCATCACAGTTCCGAACATTATAATCTGAGCACCGCCTTGCGTCAGCCTTGGAATAATCATTTCACTGGATTTGTGATTTTGACAGCACCGTTGGTTGTGCTGGGGTTCCATCCCCTTTTAGTCGGGTTCATAGGCAGTGTGAATTTGGTTTATCAGTTTTGGATACATACAGAGTCGATAAAAAAACTGCCAAAATGGTATGAAGCGATTTTTAATACGCCGAGCCATCACCGTGTACATCATGCGACCAATCCGCGTTATTTGGATGCAAATTTTGCAGGAATTTTTATGATTTGGGATAAAATGTTCGGATCCTATGTCGAAGAAACAGACCTTGAGGACATACGCTACGGTACGGTGAAACCTGTTGAGACTTATAATCCTTTTAAAGTGGCCTTTTCGGAATGGATTAATATTTTTAAGGATGCTTTCATGCGGGATCTAACGCTGCGTCAAAGACTTGGTTATTTATTGGCTCCGCCTGGGTATTCCCATGATGGTTCGCGTAAGCGTAGCGAGACGATAAAGCAGGAATATGTTAACGCCCATCCCGACCAAGCGGGCATGCAAGGCTTGCCAGCCTATGTATCAAATCGGGATTAAGAGACCGCATCGCTTCGTGTTTGAACCGCTCTTGATTACCCTAAACCGCTAAACAGCGCGCGTTGTTTTAAGTTTAGGCCTTTTGGCGTACCAAATTTAAGTGTTTTCGCATCGGGCTTTACTGTGAAAGCCGCTGTTTCAAAGGCGGAGTAAGTCTTGGATAAGACAGTGTCCACAGCGATCAATTTAGCATCACATTTTTTATGCGTAAAGGTTAAGTCTAAAAACCCGTTATAGAGCGCATTATAATAACGCACATCAGGATTACTCTGCGTAATCAAAAGGTTATAATCGGCTGTGCCGTCGCCCATATATTTGACGAGGGTTTCAGATGAAACAGAAGTCACGCCAATTTCAACTCCCATAGGCTTGCCTGCGTCAGTGGTCAGATTATTGACCCAATATTCATGGCTATCCCCCGTTATCACAAAAATATCCTCGACGCCCTTGGCTTTCAAAGCTTGGTAAAACCGTTCGCGCGCCGCGGGATAGCCGTCCCAGCTATCGGGATAGACAGGTAAGTTGTATTTAGACAGACCAACCACATCGCGCACGCCTGGCCAATCTTTTGCCAAGGCGTCAATCGCTGCCTGATCGATATAAGGCGTCATATCAGTTGTTAAAACACGTCCCATCACGACTTGATTCGCCACAAGCCGCCACGGCATGCCTTTGGATTTTGATTGACTCAGTGCGTCTGTAACAAAATCAATTTGGGCTTTGCCCATCATTTCGCGTTTGGGATCGTTTAAAACTTCCATTTTATATTTTTGAGGATCGGCTTCAATTTCATCAACATTGTTTTCAAAAATAAGCGGTTCTGTCCGCGCAAGTAAACGGGTTTCTATCGTCACTAATGTCAATAAATCGCCGTAATCATAAGCGCGGAATATTTCCTCTCTTAGACGGCCTTCTTTCGGGTCGCGAATGGGCATCCATTCATAATAAGCGCGCAATGCGTGCGCCTTTCGGGCCTCCCAATCCCCCTCACTATCATTATGGTTTTCCGCGCCTGTCTTGTAACTATCATTACTACTCTCATGGTCATCCCATATGGTGATAAGCGGCATTTTAGCTGTCACGGCCTGCAAGGCGGGGTCGGTACGGTATTGGGCGTGCCTTATGCGGTAATCTTCGAGTGACACAATTTCGTGGCGTGGTTCATGTAAACGGCCTTGCTTACCCGCTTCCGTATTCAAATAAGATTTAGCCCCATATTCATAAAAATAATCACCCAAATGTAAAAGCGCATCAAAATGATCTTGGCGGGCGATATAGTCATAGACGTTAAAAAAGCCATGTTGCCAGTTGGAGCATGAGACCGCGGCAAAGCGTACAGAATCAATTGACCCTTTGGGCAGAGTTTTCGTTTGACCAATTGGCGAGTTTTGACCGTTAATCTGGAACCGGTAATAATAGGCTGTGTTTGGCATCAAACCTGTCGCGTCGACTTTGACTGTCCAGTTTTGGGTTGCGCTAGTTTTGGCTGTGCCTGAAGCGGATAGACGTTTAAAATCGGATGTTTCCGATAATTCCCATTTCACTGCAATAAAAGGCTGGTTCATGTCATCGGGTGTGATGCGTGTCCATATAATGATCGCCTCTGGCGTCGGGTCGCCACTGGCAATCCCGTGCATGAATGTGCCTGTGGCATTGACAGAGGCGGATTGAAACGTTGTATCCTTTGCAGGTGCACAGGCTGTTACGGTGACTGCGGTAACAGAGGCCGCGCTAATCGCGCCCAAAAGGCTACGGCGTGAGAGTGTTTCATCATGCATAAGGCACCTATATTTTTGTGTCAGCAGGCCCTAGAAAAGGGTTTAATTTAAAAACTATAGTCCGAGGGACTGGGCGGGCCAATATAATTCTTTTCCAAAAAAAATTAGGTGTTACACGCACGTTAATATTCCTGAGTTTCGTAAAACGCTTTAATCGGTTGAAAGCTGCGGCGGTGGACAGGGCAGGGGCCGTATCGGGCGACAGCCTCTCTATGCGCTTGCGTTGGATAGCCTTTATGGCCTGCAAAACCATATTGTGGAAAACGTAAATCGACCGCTTGCATAACTTGGTCGCGTGTAACTTTGGCGACAATAGAGGCTGCGGCAATCGACACGCTCAGGCTATCGCCTTTAATCACAGCTTGCGCAGGCATAGACAGGGTTGGGATTTTATTGCCGTCAATTAAAGCCATATCGATCGGTACATTAAGAGCGTCAACCGCGCGGGCCATCGCGCGTAAACTGGCGTGTAGAATGTTAAAGCGATCAATTTCTTCGGGTTCCGCTATGCCAATTCCAATAGAAATCGCAGACTCTTGCAAATCATTCAAAAGATATTCACGTTTTTTTTGCGATAATTTCTTACTGTCATTTAGACCGATAGGGTAATTGTTTGGGTTTAGAATCACGGCGGCGGCGATTACCGGTCCAGCTAACGGGCCGCGTCCAGCCTCATCCACACCGCATACGAAGCCGCTCGATGTGCGGATCACGCGGCTTTCAAAACTCCAATCGGGTATCGAATGTGACATATCGTTAATTTGGCCTGATTCCTGCACTTTTTGCAGTTGAAGGTCTTTTTAGAGACATAAAGGTCTGATAATAGATCTTAAAGTTAAATTAAAGGAGTGACTTATGTCTAAATTAAAAACAGGCGTTGTGGCTGCGGGTTTCACCCTTATGGCTTTCGCGTCTCCTGCATTTGCAATCGGCTCTGCCGCTGAATGTGAGAGCGAAGGCGGCGATATGCTGAATGTTAAGGGCAGTGATTTCTGTCTTGTGCCAATCCGTCCGGATGAATATAAAGATCCGATTTACGATGGTAACCAATTGGGTGTCGTCAATTGCCCCGGTAATAAGCTTAATGACGGTGTCTATTGCATGTACCCAGTCACCCTACGTGATGGTGCAAAAGCCGCGTCTTCGACATCCATGACAGACATAAGCAGTGACACCATGACAGAAACTGCAGCGCCTATGACTCGCTCTGAAGAGCGCGCGGCCAAAAAGGCCCAGAAAGAGGCCGAAAAAGCCGCTAAGAAAGCGGCTAAAGAGGCTGCAAAATAGGATTGTTTTTCAATATCGATTTTTTGATCCAGCTCATTTCGAGCTGGATTTTTTTTGATTCAAATTTAGGTAAACGGTTCCGTTTCTTGTAAACCCTTTTCCCAAGTTTTGACCAATTTTTTGCCAAGTGTCTTATCGAAATTCTTATCAAACTTCTGGCAAAATTGACATCTTGAGAAATTGACATCTTGAGAAATTGACTTGCGGTTTATTTTGAAGCACGCAAAAGACAGATATGATCTGTGCAATTATTCCAACGTTAAATTCTGGAGCGGCTTTGGCGCCGTTACTCGCAGACCTGTCGCCCCGTTGCGCGCGTATTGTGGTGTCAGACGGCGGCTCATCTAATGATACGCTTGAGCGGGCGCTCAAGGGCGGGGCTGTTATCG
>CALCKU010000108.1 GCA_937965735.1 uncultured Caulobacterales bacterium | reverse complement strand
CGCACAGCCTTTAATAATTTCATCATCCCAATCGGGAACATAGGATCCGTCATCCGATGTCACGAGGGGTAAGAAGTTTTTCAAATTTCGGGCAAACATATTTGACGCGTCAGATGCCATTCGGGACGGCCAATTAAGATGTCCGACAATATGAACCCCGTTTTTCGTTGTAACGATTTCGCCAGCCTTCGCCCCTTCGACATTACCCCCGCGCTCAACAGCGAGATCCACCAGAACAGATCCCGGTTTCATTGTCTCGAGCATCGCCTTAGTAATCAGGATCGGTGCGGCCCGTCCGGGAATAAGCGCCGTTGTCACAACAATATCTTGTTTGGCAACATGTGACGCCGTCAATTCAGCTTGGAGCTGTTGATATTCAGGCGACATTTGCTTGGCATACCCCCCTGCCGTTTCAGCCGCCTTAAACTCGTCGTTTTCAACAGCGATAAATTTCGCGCCGAGCGAGGCCACTTGCTCTTTGGTCGCGGGACGCACATCCGTCGCTGTTGTTACGGCCCCAAGACGCCGCGCCGTGGCAATCGCTTGCAGTCCTGCCACACCTACGCCCATTATAAAGACTTTCGCAGGGGCAATTGTCCCCGCCGCCGTCATCATCATTGGAAAGGCGCGGCCATATATACCGCCCGCTTCAACAACAGAACGGTAACCGGCTAAATTTGACTGGGATGACAAGACATCCATGGCTTGGGCGCGTGAAATACGCGGGATGTAATCCAGCGCGTAAGCGGTCACACCGGCTTTAGCGCACGCTTTGGCATATTTTGGATTATCGGTTGGAGATAAGACGCCCGTAATACCCGCGCCTTTTTTCATCGATGTAATGAGCGCGACATCGCCCCCCATCACAGACAAAACAAGATCAGCCTCTTTCACTGCGGACGTATTCGTCGCCGCAATCTTGGCACCCACATCTTTATACAGGCCGTCGGCAAAATTCGCTTTCGCACCCGCCCCTTTTACAAGTGTCACTGTGTGCCCAGCCGCGACAAAACCTTTAACCGTTTCGGGCGTGGCAGAGACTCGGGCCTCATTGTCGCCAATATCATTTAGAACCGATATTTTCAAAACTCACCCCAATCTTGCGTGCGTTAGATGTACGCGCTTTGATCACATAATCATTTTTAAGCTATAGAGAACCCGTACCGTCTTATAAGACTCTCTAGAGAAAGCCTTGATTTTAAAGCCTTGAGTATAAACCTAGGCGAGGCCCGCAAGCATTTTGACAACAGCGCTTGCAATGGCGACAAAAATTGCGGTACCCATTAGGCTCGCATACCAACCGCCTTTAAGCTTTAGGCCCATACCCATTAATATGCCGAGGATAATCGTGACAACGAGCGAAATCGGCCAAGATAAGCCGACACCAAAAATAAGGGTTGGATAGATTACGACCAAAGCCACCGCAGCCCCGCCGTAAATTGTCCAATTCATAAATCCGCCAAAAGTTTCTTTATGTGCCACGACTTCCATTTCGCCGCGAACGTAATCTGAGTGACCCGATGCCATTTTAAAATCCTGATAAAATATTGTCTTTATAATAGGCTATCACGAGAATGACGAACGGACAAGTAATCACTCTGGATTAAGCTCTGATTATTGCGCCTTTTTTTTAATTCAAACGCTTTGCATTTAAGCATATCTTTACCGTGTCTCTACACCTCGTTTTCACACCCGTGTCCCATATTGCTACGTTCAATAGCTGAAATAATCAGCACTCGAATGGTAAACTGCATATGGCAAAAACAATTCTCATTGTAGACGATGACCCTACACAAAGGCGCTTAATACAAGCCGCCGTTGAACGGAGTGGTTTCTCAACATTACAGGCCGAAAGCGGTGATAAAGCCCTCAGCATTGTCGAACGCCAAGGTCATTCCAATGTGCATGTCATTTTACTTGATCTTGTAATGCCTGGGCTTTCTGGGATGGAAGCGCTTAAAGAACTGACTCGGATGCAACCCGATATTCCTGTCATTGTCTTAACGGGTAAAGGCAGTATCGATACGGTTGTTGAGTCCATGCAGTCTGGAGCGAGAGATTTTGTCGTCAAACCTGCAAGCCCGGAACGGATCATTGTGTCCATTCGCAACGCACTCGAGATTAATACCTTAGTCAGTGAAGTCACTCGCCTGAAGAAAACCTCTGAAGGGGGGTTAAAATTCTCAGACCTTATTGGCAATGCAACCTCTATGCGGTCTGTCATTGCTATGGGTGAGCGCGGGGCTCGGGCCAATATACCAATTCTCATCACCGGTGAATCGGGTGTTGGTAAAGAGGTTGTCGCCCGCGCAATTCAAGGCGCTTCAGACCGAGCTTCAAATCCGTTTATCACAGTGAATTGCGGCGCGATTCCTGAAAATTTGGTCGAGAGCATCTTGTTTGGCCATGAAAAAGGATCTTTCACAGGCGCGAATACGAAGCATATGGGAAAATTCCAAGAAGCCTCAAACGGTACGCTTTTCTTAGATGAAATCGGGGAATTACCTCTGGACATGCAGGTAAAACTATTGCGCGTCTTACAAGAAGGCGAGGTCGACCCTATCGGTTCAAAACGCCCCGTTAAAGTCGATGTTCGGATAATCTCTGCGACCAATCGTGACTTGGCCGAGACCGTCAAAAACGGAACCTTCCGCGAAGACCTGTATTACAGATTAAATGTCTTCCCGATACAGGTTCCAGCCCTCAGAGAGCGCCGCGAAGATATTCCAGCCTTATTGGAACATTTTATCAAACGTTTTAACGCGCAAGAGCGCTTAAATGTTTCCGGAGCCGATCAGGACACTTTAGAATTGTTGAAAGGGTTTGAATGGCCTGGAAACGTTCGACAATTAGAAAATGCAATTTTTCGCGCGATGATTTTGTCAGATGGCGACCGTTTAACGCCGCAAGACTTCCCGCAAATTTCAGGACTTACGCCGACACTCAAGGCCCCAGCGTCAGATCCTGTTTCATCTCTTTCACCTGAAAACTCTAACATGGCGGAAGAGTCTCTCGTTTCAATTATGGACCGAGATGGACATTTGAGAACTTTAGAAGAGATCGAACGGGATCTCATAGAGTTCGCAATTGAAAACTATAGCGGACACATGTCGGAGGTCGCCCGTCGCCTCGGAATTGGCCGCTCAACCTTATACCGAAAAGTCAGAGAACACGGTGTCGATGTAGACACAGTTCGCACAGCCTAAAAAAAGAGAGAAACCTTATGAACAATTATCTTAAAGCGAGCCTTCTGCTTACAAGCGCATTTACCCTTGTAGCACTGCCAGTAGCTGCGGGTCACAAATCTGTTAACTTACGGGGCATGGCGCCCGCTCAAATGAATTATGGCACACCCACCTACCACACTTCTGCGCCCAACGGATATGTTCCAAGTTGGCAAACCCAAAGGCTACAATCGAATTACGGTCAACCGCAAGTCGCCTACCAGGGTCAATATCAGGGTCAACATCAAGTTCAGGGCGAATATATTGTTTATGATACGGCGCAAGCGCCTATGTATCAGACGGCGCAAGCGCGTCCAAAATTTATGACACGCGCGCTTAATAAAATTGGCCTTCGTGGTTTTTCTAACAAAGGCCAAGTGCGTCACTCACCACAAGCCGCTCAAGATTTCCGCAGAAAACGGGCACCGCAATTTAATTTAGGAGGCCCCGTTAAGACAAATGCAGCTCATACGCGTGAAATGTTGGATTGGCAGGAAAGTGTTACCGGGAAGACCATTACCTTACTTGCAAATCGCGCAAATGGACAGCTTCAGGACGACTCACTCTATATTGGCGGCGGTATACGCGGAGGTTTCATGTTCCAAAGCACGTCACAAGCTGGGCAATTCCCATTGCTCTCTCGCTTCCCATTTTTCTCGAACAGAACAGATAAATCTGCTGGCGTGTTTGCAATCAATAATGCCGCGCTTTCATTTACAAGCACATTTGGTGATTGGACAACGATCTATATGCAGCCTGAATATTCTGAAACAGAATATGCGCCGGACCAAGAAGAATTCCAACTACGCAAAGCCTTTGTTGTCTTTGGTAATCTCGAAAAGACACCGTTTTATGCTGCCTTTGGTCGGAAGACGATCGATTTTGGTAATTTCGACAGCTATAATGCTTTCACGCACAATGAAGGTGCACATTACTTCCACGCTGTATCAGACCAACCTGTCTTAGAGGTTGGGTATTATGGCAATGGGTTCAAAGTCAGTGCCTCTGCTTTATCGGGTGGCCGTCAATTGCGTGTCGCCTTTGCCAATGAAGACAATAATCTTGCCAATTACGCTTTCAACGCTGAAAAAGAATTTTTGATCGGCAAGAATAAAGCCTTCACACTGGGCGGCGGTTATCTTCACGACACGATTTATCGTGACAACTTTACCGCACATACATTCCAAGGCCGTCAGACAGGCACTCCGCCCGCTAACTTCATAGAATACCGAAATAGTGCGGTTAACGCTTTTGCCGAATATAACAGCCCGTTCTTTGACGCGATGGTGGAATATACGACAACGCTGAAGCCTTGGGCGGCGGCTATCCCGCAAAGTACAGACGGCACACCTGTCGCGTCTTATTTAATCGATCCAAACGGGTCCACCACGGATATTAACAATATCAATTTTGATGAGAAGTTAAGCGTATTGGTCGCACAGGCCCGGATCAAACCTATGGTCTTTGGAAATCGCCTTGCAATTGCGGCAACAGGGTCTTGGGGCAATATTGGGGATGACTTTGTGGGTGTCGGAGCCTTCGGTCAACCGACGACTTGGTCGAAAAACCAACAACATGCGTTCTCGTTAGAATATCCGATCAGCCCCTATCTGGAAGTCGGCGCGGAATATGTCTATAATAAAGGTTTCATACCCTTTGTGGCTCCGCAACAGGTCTCAAACGACTCAACAACAGCGCATGCGGTAAATGTTGGGTTTAAGGCCCGCTTCTAAATATAATAAAAATATATACTCTCAACAGCCAAACTTGGCTCGCCTGACCTCGTCAGGCGAGCCTTTTTATTGGGTATTTATTGACGCCGAGTAACCCTTAAGTCTGGGCAACGTCACAAAAGCACGCTTTTATGGCAGGGCAAAGTTTGGGAAACTCGCCTTGAGCTTCAGTTCAACAGCCTAGCTCTACGTCTCAGAGCGACTGTCTTTATAAACGGAAAGCGCCTTTTCCCGGGCGGGTTTATGATCGACAATCGGATGCGGATAATCTTGCCCTAAGGTTACACCCGCCTGTGCTAAAACCTGTTTAGGCGCATCCCATGGCCTATGAATATATTGATTTGGAAGCTTGGCCAGTTCAGGAATATATTTACGAACATATTCACCGTTCGGGTCAAATTTCTCGCCTTGGGTAAACGGGTTGAAAATCCGAAAATAAGGTGAAGCATCCGCCCCGCTTCCCGCCACCCATTGCCAGCTTGCAGAATTATTGCCCGTATCGGCATCGACGAGCGTATCCCAAAACCATTCTTCGCCGCGGTTCCAATGAATCAGTAAATGCTTAATCAAAAAGCTAGCCGTTACCATACGCACACGATTATGTTGCCATCCCGTGGCCCACAGCTCACGCATACCAGCATCAACAAAAGGATAACCCGTTTGCCCCAATTGCCAGCGCCGTAAATTGTCTTCGTTTTCCTCCCACTCAAACGCATCAAATTCAGGTTTGAAATTTGCAGTCGGTAAGTCAGGATTATGATAAAGTAAGACATAAGAAAACTCACGCCAGCCGACTTCAGACATGAATTTATCTGTATTCAAGTCACAACGCTCGCATGCGGCCCGAATTTCACGAGGCGAAATTTCACCAAAGGCCAAATGCGGCGAAAGCTTTGAGGTCCCAGCCGCTTTATCAGGACGATTACGGTCTTCCGCATAATGTCCAACTGGCCCGTCTAAAAATGCATGAAGGGCCGAATGTGCGCCCTTTGAACCCGGTGTCCAAAGCGGGTCCATCTTTGCGCCCCAATTCGGACGACTCGGCAATAAATCAAGCGCCGCTAAATCAAGCCCCTTTACTGCTACGAGACATGATAAAGATTGCGGGGCCGCTTGGGGTTCAACCTTATGCGCATGTTCGGAGATAACCACGCGCGCGGCCCGCCAATACGGGGTGAATACCTTATAATAACCGCCCGTTTTTGTCTTGACTTCCCAAGGTTCCGTCAAAAGGTTTCCGTTAAAACTTTGCACGGACAGACCCCGCGCTTTAAGCGCCGTCTTAAGGGCTGTGTCCGTGGCAAGGCCTTGCTTTTCATAACGACGGTTCCAAACAATTGTGTTCGGCCCGTAAGTTTTAATCAAACGCTCTAAGACGGATTGCGCCGATCCTTTTTGCAAGATCAATTGCCCGCCAAGCGCTCTAACCTCATCTTGCAACGCCTTCAAACTATGATGCAACCAATACAGGCTCGCCGCCCCCATTGGGCGTGCCCCGTCCGTTTCTAAAATATAAAGCAGGATAAGCGGTTGCCCCAATTGCACAGCCTCCATCAAAGCGGGGTTATCCGATAAGCGGAGGTCATTTCGAAACCAAACAATCGTAGCAGTCACAAGACCCTCTTAAATTAAATTTCTCCCACGATAGGATTGAAAACAATTAAGGTGAAGCGGAAAATGAGACCCGCGCCTATTTAGCGCGAATTCAGAAAAATTGACCTCAATATTTACTAAATTCCAATTACCAAATTCCAATTACCAGATTCCAAGCGCCCAAAACTATATCTGGAAACTATATCGGAATTTATATTTGGAAACTATATGTCCGGTATAATATTGGATTCCACACGGCTGGATGTTTTATTGGATTTGGTCCTAAGCAAAGGCCAAAATAATTGCTCGGTCACACTGGTTGGCGGAAGATTTTCAACACCCATCACCTGAGGATATTGCCGTGTAATTTTAGCCGTACCAAACAAAACATCCCAAAAGAATAAGAAATTGCCAAAATTGCCTTTATAATTCGTAACCCCATCCGCGACATGCTTTCCGTGATGGGCGCTATGGGTCGCGGGTGTCGAGAGTATGCGCTCAACGACCCACATGAAAGGTGAAAGCCATTTAATTTTATAAAGCGGAGCATCCCAACGCACATCGGAATGCGCCCCGAAAATCACAGACATTTTCATAACAATATAGACGGCATAAACCCAGCCACCGCCTAAATAAATCAAGAGACCTGACAACCACAGGCTCGGCATAAGGAAGTAATAAAAGATATTATTGCGGTAAACGATCCGAATAGAAAGATATTCAGCCTCGTGATGCGGACGATGTAAATTATAAAGCCACGGCGTGCTGTGCGTGATACGGTGCCACCAATATTGCGTCATATCATCAAAGATCAGAAACAGCGCAAACACCGCCAAGAATGGCCAAGTTTTCAGAACATCGCCGTATTGTGGCAAAAGCCATGTGCCGAGCCCTATCTCTGTGGCAATAATAAACGGCTGGGTAAAAAACACTAGAATTGAAGACCCGATCAGCTCAACCGTGCCATCCCCTTTAACTTGTCCTTTTTTATGAAAGAATTTCGTGAAAAGAATTTCTAACACAATAAAGCCTACAAAAA
>CALCKU010000107.1 GCA_937965735.1 uncultured Caulobacterales bacterium | reverse complement strand
GAACGTCAAAGGCAATTCGAGCCTGGCAAACACTCTGGGTTAAGATGGCGAGACGTCCGTAGGCTTTATCTTCTGGCCCCGCACATATGCGGTCTGCAACTTATTTTTGAAACATCAAAACGGCTTGTTCCCAAAATAAGGGCGAGGCGGTCAGCCAGTTAATTAAAAGCTTTGTACCAACATTATAAGGCAAATTGGCCGCAATTTTGATAGCTGTATTGGGATTGGTTTCGGCGGCTGTACTGGCAATATCCAATTTGAGTGCATCGGCATGGAAAACACTTAATCGCCCTTCTGCGGCTTTCGATATATCATCTAAGGGGGGGAGGAAGCGATCATCCATTTCCACAGCGATCACATGTTTTGCGCCTTTTGAGAGTAAAGCACGGGTCAATCCACCTGGGCCAGGCCCTATTTCTATAACAGTGGTTGCCTCCAAAGGCGCGGCAAGACGGGCAATGTTTTTCGTTACATTCATGTCCAATAGGAAATGTTGTCCCAGTTTTTTATTGGCGTATAAATTGTGAATTTGAACCGTCTGCTTAAGGGTTGGGAGGATTTCAAGCATGGTGTTTATTTCTATATGATTGCCGATGATCAGCGAGGTTTCGCGCCGTTTTTATGGCTGCAATGAGGCTGTCTGGTCTAGCTTTATTTTGACCTGCAATATTGAAGGCTGTGCCGTGATCGGGCGATGTTCGAATGATTGGTAAGCCCAGTGTAATATTTACGCCGCCATGAAAGTCGAGCGTTTTGACAGGAATTAGGCCTTGGTCATGGTACATAGCGAGTACGGCGTCATACCCTTGACGGGCTTCGCTATGGAATAATGTATCGGCTGGTTGGGCATTTGTGACGGTTATCCCCATATCCTGCAACGCTTTCGCGGCGGGGTTAATGACCTCGATATCCTCTCGACCGAGCGCTCCGTTTTCACCGGCATGGGGATTTAAACCTGCGATCGCGATACGAGGATTGGGAATTCCAAAGTCTGTTTTTAGGGCTGCGTGCATAACGCGCACACTCTTAATAATTTGGTCTTTCGTGAGGGTATGGGCGACTGTCTTAAGCGGAATGTGTACCGTTGCGAGGGCTACGCGTAATCCGCCGCCAGAGAGCATCATTATTGGCCCTCTTATATCGGGCGAGTCGTAAGGGGCTTTGTCGTTTTGGGTTAATGCGCCTAAAAATTCTGTATGACCCGCATGTTTGAAACCTGCACGGTATAGCACATCTTTTGAAATCGGGTTGGTGACAAGGCCGCACGCTTTGCCGTCTAGGGCTTTTGAAACACCAAATTCAATACTGTGTAATATCGCGCGTGCATTATCCGAGTTGGGGCGACCCAATATGTTTTGGCTGGGTAAATCTATCGGAATGACAGGTAAGGCATTTACAAAAAGGGGGGCTACCGCGTCTAAATTTGAGTGATCAACAACCACTAGGGGGACATGCTGTGCATTAAATAGGCTTTGCTTTGCGTCCTGTAAAACAGATAAAGGCGCAATAACGGCAAATGCATATTCGGGATTTTCACGTAAAGCAGACCAAGCTTTAAGCGTGATTTCGGGGCCTATTCCAGCTGGGTCCCCCATACTCAGTAGTATGGGGGCACGGCTATTTTTTATCATTTCTATCGAACAACAATTGTTGCTTTCCGACGTAAGTCACGTAAATGCCTTTTAGAAGCTTGCGCCAGTTGTTGATCCATCAAACGGTTTTCAATAGCATCACGGGTTGGGATTTCACTGCCCGAAATGCGTCGATCACAAACCATAATTGCAACAGGGCCACGGGGCGTGACAATGGGATCCGTCAGGGCGCCGACCTCAGTCTCACCAATGGCATTTAAAATTTCATCGGTCATATCGGTTGATTTAACTTCGCCCATATCGGCGGTTGCTAAGCCTTCAATTTTTTTAACATCCGCTTTTAAGGTTTCGCAGGATTTCAGCATATCCTTAAATGAGATCATACGGGCTTTTGCTTCTTCCATGCCTTCAGGGGCAATATTAGGAAGATTCACTTGCTTTAATTTGTAAACCGTTTCTGATTCAGAGATTTTTTTATCAACAAGCGCAATTACATATACGCCGCCTGGAACTTGGATTGGCGCGGAGAGACTGCCAGGTTCCATCTGTAAAATCGCGGCGTCAATCTCTTCGCGGAGCTCGCCTTCGCGGACCCAGCCCACGTCACCGCCTTTTGCTGCCGTAGGTGATGATGAAAATTGTTGCGCCAAAAGCGGAAAGGGGGCGCCTTGCTCGACTTGTTCGATCATAGCGCGGGCACCTTCCATCGCGCCGTCCATACCGCCAATATCTGGGGTCGCTTCAATATATATTTCTGCAACGCGGTAATTGGGTTTTGAGGCATTAGCCGTTAAACGGTTAAGGGTTTCATCAATCTGGGCATCACTAATGCGAATACGTGATCCATAAAGCCCGTTGACTATGCGTTGCCATGCAATTTCGGCACGCGTTTGATCGCGTAACGTCTCAATTGATACCCCGACAGACGCTAGTTGTTCAACAACTTCATTCGGGTCAAGTCCATTGCGACTAAAGAGTGTGCTAACAGAGCGGTTTATCTCTTCGTCTGAAACAGTTTGTTCGAACTTATCTGATTCTTGGAGTTGAATATGCTCGTCAACAAGGTTTCGTAAAGCTTGTCTTTGAATACGCGCAATCGTCTTTTCATCGCGTTCAGCCCCCGTGGTTGCAACCATAAAAAGCACACGTTGTGTCAAATCTCTGTTTGTCACAATATCATCATTAACCACTGCGGCAATCCCATGCGTGGTTTGGGCGAAGCTGATGTGCGGTATTGCTGTGCTCATCATTGCTAAAACGGGAAGTGCGAAGCGCAATATTGGCTGTATTAAAAAACGTTTAGAGTAAGTCATTTGCGAATTTCCATTAAATCTATGCGTGGCATATACAAATTCTAAGTTAAGTGCAATTCAACGCCGTAATTGTTTTACAGGATTTGTTTTATTTTACCTGTCTTTTAACCCCTTATAAAATTACAATGCAGACAGGCTTGATATACGGTTTTGTATAAAGCTAACCGTCTTCAATTTTAGCGATATAGATGATTGCGCAAATGAGTACAAAGATTGGGACCATCCAGACGGCCATATAAATATTAAGTCGGGCGGATTGCCCAAAGGATTGGATAAGATTGTCGATGAAATAAACGAGGAACCCTAAAACACAGCCTGTAATTATGAGCCTAATTGTGCCTCCGCTACGGCTCATATGCAAAGTTGCTGCCGCTGCAATTAAGCTCATAGCCAGTAAGGTTAAGGGGAGGGCCAATAATCTCTGAAATTCTAGACGTAAGGGAATTGCTGAAAAACCTGCTTTTTCGGCTTTATCAATTTCAGCCTTCAAATCCCAAAAGGATGTTGAACTTGTCTTTTGGTTTTCTTCGAAGACATCTTCATAGGATAGGCGGGTGGGCCATGATAAAAATTTCGTATCAGAACGCTTGCCTGTAGCCGTATTTTCGATCACATCTGATAATTGCCAATAATTAGGTGACCAAATTGCGACTTTCGCATCTAAGCGGTGCGTGAAAGTTAAATTATTGTTGGGAGATAATGTATAGATCCAAAACTTGGCGTTAATTAGCCTGTTTTGTATAGGATCTATAGAATCGGCTAATATAACAACCTGCCCAGTTTCACTGCCTTCGCGTAACCAGACTTTTTGCGTCTCTTTCCTCAATGCTTGATTGGGAGCGTTTTTATCAAGAGTGACTTCGGCAATAAATGCGTTTTGTACGGTCTCGGATAAGGCAACGATGGGGTTAAAAATAACGGCCCAAAAAACGCCAAGAAAGACAGCCACATACAAAATGGGCTTCAAAAAGTTCCAAACAGAAACCCCTGCCGCGCGAAAGACAATCAATTCACTCCGTTTATTGAAATGACTGAGCGTATTCATAATCGCAAAGAGAACAATAAAGGGTATGGTTTGTTCAATCATCTTCGGAGTTTTTAAACAGGTGATGAAGAAGATTTGAACGGTTGAAACAATTTCATTTGATCCGTACTCACGCATGCCTTCAACCAAATCAACCAACATAATTATACTGGTGAGTATGGCTGCCGAAATGAGGACGTCTCTTAAGGCACGTTTGGCTATATAGATGTTTACGATGGAGGCCATTACAGCTCTACACCGAAAAAAGGAAAGGATTGAAAACGTTTATTCATGGATATTTTGAATATGTCATAGCGCTCTTCCCAACATTTCCTTGGGGATCCCCTGAGGGTTTTCTCGCAATCATTATTGGTTTTGCAAAAAACTGAATATTTATCAACCATAGGGAAATGAGGCAGATTAAGAGCGGGAATCCATATTGCGCAATATTCAAAAGGGGGGTGCTTTCACTTGCTGAAGTTAATGTATAGCCGATAAGGCGACAACTAAAACCAATGATGACGCATATGGATATTTGTTTGCCGTATCCAATTCTCTTATGTTGGCCAGCCGTCAAAAAGCACAATGCCAAGAGCGTTAAGGCCCAATTATAAAGCGGCGCTGATAACCGGGCATGCCCCTCTGCAATCAGTTCATTTTTTTGTTTATTGTTAGAAAAAAGACTTTGATCTGGGAATAAAAGCTCATGTAAAAATCTGTCGGATGGCTTGAGACGAGGCGTTGTATCCAAGACTAAAAATTCCAGAAGATCAATCGAATCTCTATCCACTTCCAATACTCGAATGGTTTTATCGGGCTTTAAATCCTGATAGCTGGCTTTAAGTAAGACAAGACGGACATGTTCATTTTTTTTATAAAGATAAGCCTCTTGTGCGATATAAGTTAGCGGTTGACTTTCATCACGTTCATCATGGATGAAAACGTTTTTCATGCGTCCGTCTGGTGTCACAATACTTGCAAAAATTGTAAAACCTTTAGCAGGAGACATGAATTCGCCGGCTTGAAAAACTTGAGACGCAATGTCGGTTTTGACTTTTAAAACTTGTTGGCGAAATTCTCGAAAAGACAGCGGTTGCAAAAGAATGTTTAAAATTAAATGGAATAAGAGTGCAAAACTTGCAATGCGCATTGCAGGGCTCGACATTTGCCAAGGTGTAATCCCTGATGCTTTTGAAACAACAAGCTCATTATCAATTTTTAGACGGTTATAAGCAAATAGGGTCGCCATAAAAATCGCGAGCGGGAGAATAATCCCAATCAGTTGGGGGAGTGTTAGGATTGTAATGTAAAAAAAAGTTAGTGCCGATTGCCTATTTTCAATAATTAAATCCAAAGTCGAAAGACTTTGTGTCAAAAGGGCGAGTGTGGCTAAAGCCGATAATATCATTATTGCCGGTAATAAGACCTGTTTGCAGAAATAATTTTGTAGCAGGGTCACGGATTGCTTTCGAATAAATATGTTTAAGAAAATGAATGACTTAAACATTCCGAATCTATAACACACTGTAGTGCTTTGCCAAATTGGTTTGCGACTTGATATTTTACGTTTTGGAGAGATTTATGAAAGTTAATTTTGTGTCCGAGGCCGCGCTCACACATGGAACGATTATTATTCCTGTGTTTGAAGGTGAACCCTTACAGAGTGGCGGCGAAACCTACACAAAGCCTATTCAAAATACGTATGAGGCCGCAAAAAAAGCCGCGCGTTTTGAAGGGGCCTTTAAAAAGTCGTTTTCAATTTACGGCCCAGTTGGCGTTGATGCTGAACGGCTTGTATTTTTTGGGGCTGGGACGCGTGACCGGTTTGACCCTGAAGTTTTTGCCGCTCATTATGCGCGTGCAGAAATGTTTTCTGGCGATGAGACGATTAGTTTCGCACTGGCTGGTTTAGGTTTAAGTGCTGACGAGGCTGCGCGTATTGTTGTCGGTGTGCGCCTCGGGACTTATCGTTTCGATAATTACCGGACTAAGCTGACATCCGATAAAAAACCGAGCTTCAAGACAATCAATGTTTCGATAGAAAACCCTGAAATCGTGCAAGCCGCCTATGATAATTTTCATGGCCCAGCGTGTGACGGTCAAATTATTGCGCGTGATCTGGTTTCCGAGCCTCCGAATAAATTATTTCCAAAATCATATGCCACGCGTATTAAAACGTTTCAATCAACAGGCTTGAAAGTCGAAATATTGTGCGAAAAAGAAATGACTAAATTAGGCATGCACGCCTTGCTGGGTGTTGGTGTCGGTTCAGAACGCGAATCACAATTGGTCATTATGCATTGGAATGGGGGCGCTAAATCAGAAGCCCCTGTTTGTTTGGTCGGCAAGGGCGTCACATTTGATACAGGCGGAATTTCGTTGAAGCCTGGTAATAATATGTGGGATATGAAAGGGGACATGGGCGGTTCGGCGGCCGTTGTGGGCGCTATGCATGCACTCGCCAGCCGTAAAGCCAAAGCCAATGTAATTGGGATTGTGGGCCTTGTCGAGAATATGCCAGATGGTAAGGCGCAATTGCCCGGGGATGTTGTTACGTCAATGTCGGGGCAAACGATTGAGGTTCAAAACACGGATGCCGAAGGACGCCTCGTTCTAGCTGATGCACTGCATTACGCACGGACAAAGTATAAGCCCAAATTTATGATCAATTTGGCCACACTAACGGGTGCCATCATTTCCGCGCTTGGGCATGAACATGCGGGTCTGTTCACCAATAATGATGAACTCGCTAAACAAATTCTTGAAGCGTCCGATACGACCTCTGAAAGAACATGGCGTATGCCTTTAAGCGGTGATTATAACCGTCTTTTAAATTCTCCGAATGCCGATATGAAAAATATTGGGGGGTCGACAGCGGGGTCGATTACGGCGGCGCAATTCTTACACCGTTTTGTTGGCGATACGCCTTGGGCGCATTTGGATATTGCGGGTACAGCTATGAAAAATACACGACATGACCCGCGCGAACCCGCTTTTGCAACAGGGTTTGGTGTGCGCTTGCTCAATCGTTGGGTGGCTGATAATTTTGAGGGTTAGGGTCGCCCCTAAAGGTCTTGAGATTAGAGGAGATCGGTTTGACAGAGCATTGGTTTTATCATCTTGAGCACGCAACGCTTGAAGGTGTCTTGCCAATGCTCCTTGAAAAATCCTTAGAGCGGAATTGGACCTGCCTCGTAAAAACAACGCCTGAAATGTTAGATTACTTTGACCGTTTTTTATGGACGTATCGCAAGGATAGTTTTCTTCCACATGGATTAGAAACTGAGCCGCTGTCTGATTACAACCCGATTCTCTTGTCTTCAAAGGCTCAAACACATTTGGGGAAAGATGTTGTTATTTTAACACACGGTCAAGACATTGAAAATTTTGACGGCGTTAAACGCAGTGTATTTATGATAAACGGCAAAAATTCTAATGACGTAGCACATGCACGCACACGCTGGAGTCAGTTTAAATCTAAAGGTGCTAATCTTTCATACTACCAACAAGGTGAACGCGGTCAGTGGATTAAAAAGGCTTAGATGAATATCTAAGCTGTTTTTTGCGATAAAACGTAATCTTTCATCAACGAAATCGGTTATGATAACCTTATGATTCGTTTTCGTTTTTATTCCATACGGGTTTTAATATCCTCAGCTTGCGCTATGGTTTTATCAGCTTGCGCCTTTGGTAATGGGAGCGGTCTACAAGGGGGCGAACCTTTTCAACGGCGTCCCGGACAAGGCTTGTATCAACAGCCCCAAAATCTGCGTCCACAACCAATGCAAAGAATTCCTGTCAATGACCTATGTCAGTCTCAAATGTACAGAGGTCTTGTCGGTCGGCACGAGGGTAGCGTTTATTTCTCAGCGCTTCCGGGGTTGAAAAGAGTGGTCAAGCCAGCTGAAACTGAAGTGGCTCGAAGTGATTTTTTACCCGATATGGATATATTGCCGCCAAATGTTCTTATTCGCGATTATTTACCGGGTCAGTCAATTTACGCCTCTTCTATTCAAACGATTTACGGAGGCGCGTTAGATGGCCCTGAAGTCCCGGAACGTTTACTGATAGAGTTGGATGATGACGGATATATTACGCGCGTAGGCTGTGGCTAACCCGTTGGGTTGTAAAGACCTTTTTAGGGGAAACGCTTGTTCCAGAGACCGCCCCGCTCATGCCTCTTAATGTTTCAAGCTCATCTTCAAAATGTTTTAACCCACGATAAATTGGCCAAATTCTTTTTCGTATTTGCGGGGTCATTACCTTGCCAAAGCTACTAATAATTTGTTCTGGTGAAAGCCGACGGCAAGCCATATGCAAAACAGATACAAATGTGATGACATTTAAGAATTCTTTATACTCTTTTTTCGAAATATTTCGCCCGATCATAACCGATTCGACTATATCAAACGGCATAGCTGCGATTGTTAAACCTTGACCTAAATGTGCAGCCCCTAAAAGGGTAAGTGGCAGTTCAAAGAACGGGTCGAAATCTGCAGGCGGGGTCTTTGACCCGATATAGATTTTGGCTAGATCCATAATTACGACTGCACTTAAATAGCCAGGACGATTACATTGCGAAGGGTTATATGTGACGATTGGATTTCCGTTTATATCAAGTTTAATCCGAGTTTTTAAATGTGTCTGCCATCCAGCCGTTAGGCGACGGTTCTCTAAATATGCGGTTTCGTTGATTCCTTTATTAGGATCGGGAATCAAGGAAATGTCTAAACTTCCCATATGCATATGATTACAGATCAAAGCAAACTCATCTTGAGCCCATTGCAGCGGTAAGCGCGAGTCTGAATTATCCCAACAGCGTTGATGTAAAGGCATTTGGTAATTATGTGGTCTGGGAATAGGCGGGGTCAACGGAATGCCGTATTGTTGAATTAACCAAGCCGACATTTTGATATGCCAAAGGGCAATACCGTCATTTATGGGCCTAAACATCAACATTCAACTTTCTTGCAATATAAACCAAAGGAGACGGTACGGTTCCCTTTTAATCTAAACCCTCATTTTGCTTAGCGCTTTCATATCTTTCCAGCGCTATTAGACCTTTTTCTTCCAATTGATCTAATTTCTTTTGCAACCTTACCCGATTTTGCCCCAATTTGACAGCTTTCTCGGGAAACATGGTAAACAAATCTGGATGGGATAGGTCTCGGTCTATCTTTTCTATTGTCTGAGTGATTTGGTCTATCTTAGTTTCGATGGTTTGATATGCGGCTTTAAGCGGAGCAATACGCTTTCGTGCTTGTGCAGCTTCTTTGCGGGCAAAGCCTTTTCGCTTTTCGGGATCGATCACTGTCTTTTTGGTTAGGCGATCTTTTTCTAATTGTTGTTCGCGGTAATCTTCTAAGGATCCATCATAGGTTTTTACCGTACCACCTTCGACTAGCCATAATTTATCAACAACGGATTCCAACAAATTTCGGTCATGGCTAATTATTAAAATGGCCCCTGAATAATCATTCAAGGATTTTATCAATTCGGCACGTGTATCCATATCTAAATGGTTGGCAGGTTCATCCAAAACAAGCAGGTGCGGGGCATTAAAACTAATCAGGGAAAATAGAAGACGCGCTTTTTCTCCACCCGACAAGTCACCTGCACGAGTTTCGGCATTGTTAACACCCAGTCCAAAACGGGCCAATCGTGCGCGTCTTTGGGCCTCTGTAGCCTCTGGCATTAACTCTATAACATGTTCATAGGCTGATATATTCGGATTGATTGCATCAATTTGATGCTGTGCAAAATATCCTATTCTGAGTTTTTTATGACGCTTTATAAAACCGTCTTGGGGCAATAAATTTCCAATAAGCGCTTTGGCAAAAGTAGATTTGCCTTCTCCATTTTTACCTAAAAGACCTATGCGATCATCGGCGAGAACTCTTTGGTCTAGCCCGTTGAGAATGGCAATCCCCTCTTCATATCCAAGCTGAGCGGTATCAAACCGCACGATTGGGGAGCTGAGTGGGCGTTCTGGCCCTGGCAGATCAATCGAAGGAATCGGATCATTTATTAGCGTGGCAATCGGGGCCATTTTCTCTAATCGTTTCACACGACTTTGGGCCTGTTTAGCTTTATTGGCCTGTGCACGAAAGCGTGTAACGAAAGCAGTGAGCCGTCTACGCTCATCCTCTTGCTTGGACAAAAGTGCCATATTCAGGCGGTTTTGTTCTTCGAGTTGGCGTTCAAAATTATCATACCCCCCAGAATAGGCGAATAATTTGCCTTGTCTAAGATGACCAATATGCGTCACGGCTTTATTTAAAAAATCTCTATCATGTGAAATTATCATCGACGTACCGCGATAATTTCGAATATGGGCCTCCAGCCAAACAGCACCTTCAATATCAAGATAGTTTGTCGGTTCATCAAGTAAAAGCAGATCAGGTTTTGAAAACAACATGGCCGCAAGCGCAACCCGCATACGCCACCCCCCTGAAAAGTCAGAGCACGGTCTATTTTGGTCTTCGCCAGAAAAGCCAAGACCGGATAATATACTACCCGCCCGCGCTTCGGCGCTGTAAGCATCAATATCTGACAAGCGCGTATGTATATTTCCGATTCTATTCGGATCTGTCGCTGTCATGGATTCAGCCAAAAGCGCCGCACGTTCCGTATCTGCGGCAAGCACTGTTTCAAGAAGGCTCTGTGGCCCTGATGGTACTTCTTGGTCAACAAAGCCAAGACGGATGTTTTTCCGAATATTAATTTCGCCGTCATCTGGTGAAATTTCACCCTTCAGTAGTCGTAAAAGCGTAGACTTTCCTGTTCCATTTCGCCCGATAAGACCAAGTTTCATGCCTTCTCGAATAGCGAGCGTGGCTTGATCAAAAAGCAATCGGCCTTCAATTCGGTATGTTAGATCATTAATATGCAGCACAGCGATGCATATCACGCCTTCACAAGTCGTCAAACGCTCGTTATAGAGCGCGCTAGAAATAAAGACTTTATGCCATTTAAAAGGAGTTCCTCATGGCGGTACAACGTACATTTTCAATTATTAAACCGGACGCAACAAAGCGTAACATCACAGGTCAAGTGAATGCCAAGATCGAAGAAGCGGGTTTGCGTATCGTCGCACAAAAGCGCTTACAACTTACAAAAGATCAAGCGGGTGGATTTTACGCCGTACATAAAGAGCGTCCATTCTATAATGATCTTGTGTCTTTTATGATGTCAGGCCCAGTTGTCGTGCAGGTTCTTGAAGGTGAAAACGCGATTGCCAAATACCGCGAAGTGATGGGGGCAACGAATCCTGCGGATGCGGATGCGGGTACAATTCGCGCGACCTTCGCCGAGAGCATTGATGCAAACACGGTACACGGGTCTGATGCTCCGGAAACAGCCGCTGAAGAAATCAAATTCTTCTTCTCCGACGATGAAATCGTTGGCTAGATTTACTGAATAATTTTTGGTTCAAAGGTCGGCTCTGCCGGCCTTTTTTTGTGTTCACTGAATTGAGATACGGCTTGGAGGTGGTTTGGAAGCAACTTTTATGCGACTTGGAATAGGTTCGAACCATTCAGTTTTAATTTAGGCTCAATACGCATCAGAGCATGCATAGAAAAGCCCAATTTAAAGGCCGTAGTGACAATCTAAGATGTGTTCAGACAGCTTAATTCTGAATTAAGCTGTAAAGCTATAATCACGTTCTTGATCTTGATTTAATAAATCTTGCGCCACAAGTTTTAACGCTTGAGGATAGAGGGAAAGTTCTTTTTCAAGCAGACGCGTCGCGAGGCTGTCTTCGGTGTCATCAGGTTTAATTTTTATCGTATCTTGTAAAATGACCCCGCCACTATCGAGTTCTGATGTAACCCAGTGAACACTGCATCCATGTTCGCTGTCACCCGCCTCTAGGGCACGCTTATGTGTGTGAAGCCCTTTATACTTTGGTAAGAGGGAAGGGTGGATATTTATCATGTGACCCTCCCATTGCGTAACGAACCACGGGGTTAAGACACGCATGAAACCTGCGCAACAAATCAGTTCAATATTGGCCTCGCGCAATACTGTATTGAGAGCTTTTTCAAAGGCCCTTCGAGATTTGAAGTCTGTGTGATCGAGCGCAAGTGCGGTTACCCCGTGCTTTTGTGCCGTGATAAGGCCGAGCGCTTCAGGGCGGTTGGAAATTACAAGATCAATCTGCGCAGGGTAATGACGCGACTGTGACGCTTCAATTAAGGCGTTCATATTCGTTCCACGCCCCGAGATGAGTATAGCCGTTTTAATACGGCGCATATGTGGGTCTCGTGTCACTATTTAGGCGTCAATTTTCCAATCACCCATGCCGGTTCATCCGCAGCTTCAAGTGATTTTAAGACATGCGATTGATCGTCGGATGCGACCGCTAAAACCATGCCAATTCCGCAATTAAAAGCCCGTTGCAATTCGGCTTCCGCAATATGTCCCACTGCTTGGAGCCATTTAAAAATTTCAGGACGCGGCCAAGCCTGCATATCAATTTCAGGCGCTAAATGACCGGGTAGCATACGGGGCGTGTTATCTGTGAGGCCTCCGCCCGTAATATGCGCAAGGCCTTTGATATGTCCCGATCGTATGAGCGGTAAAACGGATTTTATATAAAGCTTGGTGGGCGTTAAAAGAGCGTCACCGAGCGGAGTTCCGTGTTGGAACGGCGCATCATCTTCCCAAGAGAGGCCAGATCTTTCGACGATTTTCCGAATAAGGGAATAGCCGTTTGAATGCGGCCCGCTTGACGCAATTCCGATTAAAATATCTCCGGATTTCATATCCTCGTGGCGAGGCAAAACTTTGCCGCGCTCTACGGCTCCGACAACAAATCCTGCGAGGTCAAAATCTTTACCCTCATACATGCCGGGCATTTCGGCAGTCTCGCCACCGATCAAAGCGCAATTGGATTGACGACATCCTTCCGCAATTCCTGAAATGACATCTGTTGCAGATTGAATATCAAGCTTACCCGTTGCAAAATAGTCTAGGAAAAATAACGGTTCTGCGCCTTGCGCTAAGACATCATTCGCACACATCGCAACAAGGTCTATACCGACAGTTTTTACATTATTTGTGTCGATCGCAATGCGTAATTTTGTGCCAACTCCGTCCGTTCCAGAAACTAATATCGGGTCATTATAGCCCGCAGCCTTTAAATCAAACGCACCGCCGAAACCCCCAAGAGCCGCGTCAGCGCCTGCACGGCGCGTCGACTTGGCAATTGGTTTAATATTGTCAATTAAAGCGTCTCCGCTTTCAATGCTAACGCCTGCATCAGAGTAGGTGAGGCTTTTATTGTCTTTAGAATTGTCGGGCATAAATGGCACTACACTTATATACAGGGTCAGAACCCGATCTCGTCATTGCGGGTCGAAAATACATTGATCACAGTTACACAAATCAAACTCAAACAGGTTAAGCCTTTAGGGAACAAACCCAAGTCAAATTCGATTCACACGCTTTTAGCGTAAAATTTAAGAATTGTAAGAAAATCATTGTCGCTTTTTGGCATTCTATTCACCGATTACTTTGACACATGGGGCAGCTGAAATTTTAATAGGCATAATAAACTGAATAGTTTTAAACAGCTTACTGCGTTTCTTAAACGAAAGTGACTTCCATTCAGCTTTGAAACTGTATAGTGAAAAAACATGATAAAATATTTTGCGAAACCTCTCTTTTCATACCTCATTGCCTCTTGCTTATTTGCCTCTTGTTTCATTGTCAGCCAAGCTGATGCAGCGGATCCGTTTACGGTAACGGGTGTAGCCGTTGATGCAAATGGCGAAACCGCTATTGAGGCGCAAACTTTGGCGATATCAGACGGGCAATTGCGAGCGGCTAATATTTTGATCGAACGTTTGACGCTTGAAACACAAAGACAACAATCCACAAATTTGGAAGTTAACCAAGAAGATGCCGCTAAACTTATTCGGGCCTTAGAAATTTCTAATGAGAAACGTTCAGGCAGTCGCTATCTTGGGGACATCACGGTCGCGTTTAACCCGATTGCCGTTCAAAGCTATTTGCGATCGAGAGACGTGCAAATGATTTCAACACAAGCCAGACCGCGACTGGTTTTACCGGTTCTGTCAGGCACTTCGCTCTGGACAGAAAATGCATGGCTGAGTGCGTGGCGCGGAGACACATTTTCGCATGCTTTAACGCCCGTAAAGTCGTTTGCGGCAAAAAATGGTAATGACGCCCTTATATCCGCTGCGCAAGCCGTAAGCGGCGATATGCAAGCTTTACAAAAGGTTGGTCAAAAGTTTGGGGTGACACAAATTCTAGTGGCCGAAGTCAGTTATAGAACAGGTCAACCGAGCGCAATTGTAACAGATATATCTATCGAGTCGGGTCAACGTCGAGAGTTTGGAGAAATTAGCGGCGAATCATATAGTTTACTTGCAAAAAAAATCGTAACCACTCTTGAAAACGATTGGAAAAATGCATCCATTTCTGTTGCGGGTAAAGCGGTTTCGACAGCGGCGACGATTCGTTTCCGCTCTCATAGCGAATGGCAGAGCCTACAAGACAGTATTAATGGGTCTGCACAAATTCAAGATGCCCGCTTAGACGCCTTGTCAAAGGATGGCGCTTTAATGACCTTGACCTATGGCGGTGATTTTGCGCGACTAAAAAATGAACTTTCCTTTAAAGGTGTCGATATAAAACAAGACCCAGATATGGGCCTCGTATTATTTAAAACTGGACGTTATTAACCTTTTTTCTCGGTCTATTGTGCCTTTGCAAACCTCTTTTGATCTTACACCTGAAACTGATTTTAGCCTAGAGCGATTTGAACGTGGGTTCTCTAATCATGTCGCGATTACTGCCGTTGAGGCGTGGCCAGACTGGCCCACACCCATCTTGGTATTAACAGGGCCAGAGGGTACGGGAAAAACACATTTAGGACGGTATTGGACCTCTAGAACCAATGGCGTTTATGTCGAAGGTTCAGATCTTTCTACTCTTTCAATACAATGGCATGGTCGAACAGTGTGTATTGATAATGCCGAAAAAGTGTCCGAATCCATATTGTTTTCAGTTATTAATATGGCTCTAAGCGGAGAGATTATTTCCCTTGTTTTGACCTCAAGGGCTTTACCTGTCGAATGGTCGGTTGGTTTACCCGATCTGAAATCAAGACTGAAGAATACAAACTTTGTCACATTGGATGAACATGAAGATGTTTTATTAGAGCCGATTATCCGAAAATTGTTTGAAGATAGAGGCCGACAAATTTCAAAAGACAGTGTGGACTATATTTTAAAGTATTGTGACCGCTCGGTGAGCGTTTTAAGGTCATTTATTCAACAGCTTGACGCAGAGGCTAGCCGAACAAAATCAGATATAACGCGCGCGTTTATTGCAAAGTTCAGACCAATTTTTGAAGCAAACTCAGGCGCGATATAAGCCATTATCTTAAAATGGAATAGTTTCACCGTCCCATGCTAATAGATTCCCGCTATCCTCTAAAGTTGTCGCCTCTATAACCTCTAGGAGTTTTTTGGCACTGTACTCGGGTGTAAACAATTTTCCGTCAGGGACATTGCCTTGGAACGGTTTTGATAAGCTTGTGTCCACAGTGCCGGGGTGAAGGCCAATAATGATTTTATCTTTATACCGCCGTCCCGATTCAATTGAGAGCGTTTTGATTATCATATTTAGCGCCGCTTTCGAGGCTCGGTAAGCATACCATCCACCGAGACGGTTATCTGAAAGACTACCGACGCGGGCAGAAAGTGCCGCAAAGACAGATTTCTTATCAGATCTCAAAAGGGGTAGAAAATACTTGGCCGTCATTGCAGGGCCGATTGCATTGGTCATAAAGCTATTAGAAAAACCATCATATGTCATAGCGCGTATATTTTTTTCAGGCACCATACCTTCGCCCTGTAATTTCCCCGTGGCAACTATAATCAAATCGAACACACCGGTTTCACGAAGCGATTCGGCTGCCGCTATCAAACTCTCTTCCTCTGTGAAATCACATGTCAGATTATAGACAGTCTTATCATTCAATGACAGACCTTGACGCGAAAGCGCATATATATCTTTGACACGATCATTTTGCGACAGCAATTGGATAAAAGCAGAGCCGATCCCACCACTCGCACCGAGAACAATTACGCGCATATTCGTTTCAAATGAATTTAAAGGGGTCAAGACGTCCGATTTCCTTTTTCAGATTTACACCGTTTTGAGCAATATTTTACATCATCCCAAACGGCTTCCCATTTTTTACGCCACGTAAAAGGCCGTCCACAACTGACGCAAATTTTAGAGGGAAGGTTAACTTTTTTATGGGCCATAATATTCTGCTTAAGTTAGAACGGGCAAGGGGCCGTAAATTCAAGCCAGTGCCCACCCGAAGGATGACGCAGTTTTATCGTTTCTGAATGTAGTAAAAGGCGTTCAGCGCGTTTGAAATCTAAGTCATTTGCGTAAATTCTATCCCCTAATATAGGGTGCCCGAGCGCCAACATGTGTACGCGTAATTGATGTGATCGCCCTGTTTTTGGCATTAGCATCACCCGCGTTTTCGACGCTTCACGCATTACAACCTTCCATGCTGTAGAGGCAGGTTTTCCGTTTTTAAAACAAACTTTTTGTCGCGGTCGATTCGGCCAATCGCAAATCAAGGGCAGGTCAATCATACCCGTATCATCCGTCACATGTCCCGAAACGCAAGCGACATAATATTTCTCAATATGTCTTTTTTCAAATTGTAGACCGATCTGACGTTGTGCGTTTTTATTCCGGGCAAAAACCATCACGCCCGAAGTGGCCATATCAAGCCTATGAATGGTCAAAGAGTCTGAAAAATTCGATTGAACACGTTTTTCTAAACAATCTGGTTCCTGCTTGCCAGGAACCGATAAAAGGCCAGACGGCTTATCGACAATAATTATATCGGCGTCGACATAGATATAATTCAAAGGTGTTGTCGCTGGCTTATACGTGAAGGCCCGTTGATAAATCGCGTCAGAATATGTTCCGATTGGGTTATGCAAGTTTGTAGTCAATATTCGCGGGCTCTAATATTACTGGATTTCTTATATATTTATACGTTGTGCGACAACTTCGCGCCCTTCGAGTTTGAGTGCAATATTACCGTTGCACATTTCTAGAGCATCCTTTCCAAAGACGTCTAATCGCCAGCCCGTCAGCGCTTGAACACCTGATTTGGCTCCAAAAGCTGCAATCAATTCTATGTCCGCCGCGTTTGCAACGAGTCTAGGGGCAATATCTTGATATTCACACCGCAAGCGTAGAAGCGTTTTTAACATATCAATTGTTGGGCCTAAATTTGCAGGCATATTCCGTTTAACAGGCGGGGGCGGGGCGTAGCTATCCGCATTTTCAAGCGCATGTTTTATCTTGTCGAGCAAAGGTTGCGCATGGCGAGATTTTTCAAATCCATTGGGCAAGCCCCTTAATCGCCCTAAAGCAAATTTGTCTTGTGGACGGTTCTGCGCAAGATCATAGAGCGCATCATCTTTTAAAACTCGCCGCCTAGGAATATTACGTGACTTGGCTTCATCTTCACGCCACGCTGCACTGGCTTTTAGAACCGATAAATAATCCCGTTTGGGATTGCGTATTTTAAGGCGTTGCCATGCCGTATCGGAGTTGAACGTGTAAAGAGACGGTTCTAATTGCAATTCCATTTCTTCTTCGACCCATGTTAAACGGCCACGCTCTTTTAACTCTGCTATCAAACCGGGGTAAAGGTCACGCAAATGCGTCACCTCACCCAATGCATAATGCAATTGCTTGGTTGAAAGCGGGCGCCGCGCCCAATCCGTGAAGCGCGCCCCTTTATCAAGATTGATGTTTAACCGCCCTTTGACCAGCGCGTTATACCCAACTGAATCCCCAAAGCCCAAGGCCATAGCCGCTATTTGGGTATCAAATAGCGGGGCAGGGACATCGCCGCAAATTTGGTAAAAGATTTCCATATCTTGCCGTGCAGCATGCATAACTTTCATAACCGATGGGTTCATTAGAAGTTTTATAAGTGGCTTTAAATTCAACCCTTTTACCAGCGGATCAATAATCGCTTCTGCTTTATCTGTTGCGACTTGGACAAGGCATAGAATGGAATAAAACGTGCTCTCGCGCATAAACTCCGTGTCTACACAAATAAAGGGACGCGAACCCGCGGCACTGCAAAAATCTTCAAGTTCTGATTGTGTAGTAATGACATTCATACAGACGCCTTAACAAGTGTCGCAAGAACTGTCACTGAAAACCCTCACTTGTTTTTAAATAGTTTTTAAAGGCTTGTTTTAATGCTAAATTTTTAATTGAGCCGCATTTATTGCGCAGACGTGGCTCAGTGATTGTGAGATAACCTTACATCGCCCATATGACTTGACTTAACGGTTACAGCACGGCATTCCCGCCTCGAATAAGTTGTTAATATATGTTGCCAATGGAGTCTTCTATGCATGCTTATCGGACACACACATGTGGTGAACTTAGGGCCACAAATGTTGCGAGTATAGTCAAGCTTTCGGGATGGGTTCACCGTAAACGTGAGCATGCCAATGCGCTTTTTATTGACTTGCGTGATCATTACGGCATTTCCCAGATCGTTGTCTATCCGAATGCAGAGTTTTACGAAAACGCCAAGCGATGCCCATCTGAGTCTGTTATTACAATAATTGGTGAAGTTTTAGCGCGTGATACCGAAGCTCAAAATTCTGAGATCCCAACAGGCGAGATTGAAGTGCGTGTTGATGAATTCACGATTGAAAGTGCAGCGGCTCCATTACCTCTGCCCGTATTTGGGGATCAGGAATACCCTGAAGAGGTGCGTCTCAAACATCGTTATCTCGATCTACGTCGTGAAAAATTGCATAAAAATATCTTGATGCGGGGACAGGTTATCAACTCGATACGCCGTCGCATGATTGACGGAGGGTTTACAGAATTTCAAACGCCGATTTTAACGGCAAGTTCGCCAGAAGGCGCACGGGATTTTCTTGTGCCGTCACGTCTGAATCCAGGTAAGTTTTATGCGCTTCCACAGGCACCACAACAATTTAAACAATTGATTATGGTGGCGGGTTTTGACCGTTATTTCCAGATTGCGCCGTGTTTCCGCGATGAAGATGCACGAGCGGATCGTTCTCCAGGCGAGTTTTATCAGCTTGATATTGAAATGAGCTTTGTCACCCAAGAAGATGTCTTTAACGCGATAGAACCCGTTATGGCGGGTGTGTTCGAAGAATTCGCTGATGGACGTACAGTTGAAACTCCGTTTCCACGGATTCCATATAAAGAATCTATGGAAAAATACGGATCTGATAAACCAGACCTACGAATTCCGTTTGAGCTTTCAGATGTTTCTGAGTTTTTTAAAGATGAAAGCCAAACAGGGTTTAGTATCTTTGCTAAAATTACGGGCGGAGGTGGCAAAGTGATTGCGATCCCTGCACCCGGTGCAACGGCGAACCAATCGCGTAAGTTTTTTGACAACATGGATCGATGGGCAAAAAAGGATATGCAAGCGCCTGGCTTAGGGTATGCCCGTTTAAAAGACGCAGAAGGCGGCGGCGTAGATTCCCAAGACCCTGTTTTGAAAAATTTTGAGCCAGCGCATTTAAAAGCTTTACTTGACCATATGGGTTTAAAATCCGGTGACGGTGTTTTCTTCTCTGCGGGTAAAAAGGCGGATGCCTATAAACTCGCTGGCGCGGCCCGTAATAAAGTGGCCGCTGATCTTGGTTTGATTGAAGATGGAATTTTTAAATTTTGTTGGATTGTGGATTTCCCAATGTATGAGTGGGATGAAGAGAATAAAAAAGTTGATTTCTCGCATAACCCTTTCTCTATGCCACAAGGCGGTATGGCGGTTTTAGAAGCGGCTGATACGGTTGAAAAACAACTCGATATTTTGGCCTATCAATATGATATAGTCTGTAATGGTGTCGAATTATCATCAGGCGCTATTCGAAACCATAAAGCCGATGTTATGTATAAAGCGTTCGAGATGGCGGGCTACGGGCCAGAGGTCG
>CALCKU010000106.1 GCA_937965735.1 uncultured Caulobacterales bacterium | reverse complement strand
TCGCGGTCCGCATAGCCAAGGAAACTCGCTTCAATAAAATGATGCCACCCTTGCAGGCTTGGCCCCATCGCGCTCATGTCAAAATTTTGCAACACCCCTAAAATAGATTGCACCGCCACGCCTCCGCTTGACGGTGGACGTGCGCCGCAGACTGTGTATTCACGATAAGGCGAACACAAAGCAGCTTTCTTTTTGGGTTGATATTTTGCCATATCCGTAAGCGACAATGTCCCTGGACGCGGCGCTTCGCGCACGACCTTAATAATCGCTTCTGCGACAGGCCCTTCGAGCATGGCACGCGGGTTTGCCTGCAAGGCGCGCAGCGCGTCCGCATATTGCGGGTTATCCCGCACATAGCCCACAGGGATCGGCGTCTCACCGTCTTCTAAAAAGAAATATTCGCGAGCGGATTTTTGGTTCTTCAGTGCGTAACCCCCCATACGGTCAATCGCATTATAGAGGCGCGGCGTGACTGCAAAGCCTGTTTCTGCGAGTTGAATGCCCGGTTCCATTTGCGGCCCCCATGGCAGTTTTCCGTAATCCTGATGCGCGAGATGCAACATCACCATAGCTCCTGGTGTCCCCGTAGATTTCCCCGAGGCAATTCCGTCAAAATATTTAATCGGCTCACCATTTTCATCTTGGAACAGATTGGATTTAACATCGTTCGGGGCCATTTCGCGACCATCATAAGCCCAGACTTCGCCCGACTTATTATCATATAAAACCATGAACGCGCCGCCTGCAATGCCAGAGCTTTGGGGTTCAACTAAGCCTAAAACCGTTTGCACAGCAATCGCCGCGTCAACAGCAGACCCGCCTTGTTCTAAAATCTCAAGTCCCGCTCTAACGGCCAATGGGTTTGCGGCGGCAACCATTGCACTCGCAGCAGGCGGTGTCGGCGCCATGCGCGGCACAGTGACAAGCCCGTCAGATACTGTCGCCTGTGGTTTTGTAGAAAGCTGTATTTTTGTAGAAATTTGAGTATCCGCCTGACTATCCGCAGGCGCTTTGCAAGCGCCAAAGCTAAGGGCGGTACCGAGCAGTAAAAGGGCAGCATATTTCATATTCAAATTCCAAAAGTTGAATGCCAAATTTCATCCAACATACTTGAAGCCTATCCAAGAGCAAGACCGTATTCAAAATCCCTTTTTGATTTTATAACAATACATGTTATATTTTAAGCACGTAATTTCTACCTTGCTATCAAGCGCGCTAAAGCGTTTAAAAGCGCCATGATAAAAACAGGTCTAAGCAATACGATTTTAGATGTTGGCGGCTTGCGAGTTGGACAGGCAATCGACGAAACCGTTAAGACAGGGGTGAGCGTCATCATCCCAAACGCACCCGCCACATGCGCAGTGGATGTGCGCGGCGGCGGCCCCGGGACACGCGAAACAGACACACTCCAAGACGGCGGCTTAATAGACAAGGTTCACGCGCTCACACTGTCTGGGGGATCTGTTTATGGCCTCGCGGCGGCAGACGGCGTCTGTGCATGGCTCGGCGCGCAGGGCATAGGGTACGCTGCGGGCCCAGCGCCTATTCCTGTCTCGCCCATTGTTCCGTCTGCAATACTTTTTGATAATGCCAATGGCGGGGATAAGGATTGGGGCCTGACGCCGCCTTTCCGAGCGCTCGGCATTGCGGCCTGCAACGCGCTCGACACCCCTCTTTCACTGGGCAGGGCTGGCGCTGGCTACGGCGCGACCGCTGGCCTTTATGCAGGTGGCCTTGGCACAGCGTCTGAACGCGTCGGCGAGAGTGTGGTCGGAGCCATAATTGCCGCAAACCCAGTAGGCTCGCCTTATATGCCCGGCACACAGGTTCCTTGGGCATGGCCCTATGAAGTGGACGGAGAGTTTGGCGGGCAAAAGCCCCCGCAAAATTACGCCCTGTCAGCGGCAACAGACACAAAGCTCGCCTTTTTAAAAGCGGCGGGGCAATCCACTGTGATTGGCGTTGTCGCGATCAGCACCCCTCTGAGCCAGAAACACCTCAAGCGTATTGCGATTATGGCCCAAGACGGCATTGCCATGGCCGTTCAACCCGCTCACACACCGCTGGACGGGGATACACTCTTTGCGCTTTCAACAGGTGGTGACACACAAGAAAGCGAAAGCTTTAGCCGTCCTGTTGATCTGGCAGAACTCGGCGCGGCCAGCGCACGCTGCGTCGCGCGCGCGCTCATGCGGGGTGTTTTTGAAGCGAGATCAAAATGAAAACGGACCCGTTGAGCCCACAATCTATATGGGACATAACACCGAAACATTTTGGTCAAATCCTAAAACTCAATGTAGAATTCGTGTAGCTGAACCTATGAACTCGCTCGCCCCCTTATCACGCGAAAACCTTGTCTATAGTCAATCCAAAACACTCTATGCCAAACATATTGATAACGCGCAGGCCATATGTCTGGGCTATGGCTCAGAAACGGATTATCCCCAATATGAAAACCTAGCGTGGTTACGAAAGCAGTTTAACAATTTTTTCTATAGTGACCCAATCCTTGTCGATCGCAAAGCGCAATGAAACGGAAAAGGGACGGAAAAGGGAAAGTGTAAGGTGACGTGCGGTTACTCTATGACGATATCAAAGCTTTTGCCCAAGAAAAGGGCTATACCGCCCTCGTTTGCGCGGTCAACACCCGACCCGACACCCTGCCCCCGCAAAGCTTTCACCAAGCCTTTGGGTTTTATCCGTGCGAAAATCGCGACATCCCCGAAAAAGGCGAAGTCCTACACGATTATCATAAACTCATTTTTTTGTAGCCCTTGCGCAAAGGTATGAAATTTGTCGCAAAAAAGACTTGCGAACACAGCCCGAATAGGCTTTAACGCGCCTCTAGCTACGGACAATTTCCTAAGCACACGCACTGGTAGCTCAGTTGGATAGAGTACTTGACTACGAATCAAGGGGTCGGGGGTTCGAATCCTCCCCAGTGCGCCATTTCCCAAACCTATATTTACTCTAAGTCATTGGAAAACATATGTTTTCTAGTGTTGTCCTGAACCGTCCTCAAGCTTCCTCGAATTTGGGGGACAAATTGGGGTACAATTATGGGTACATTGGCTTATGACCTTCAGAAGAAACCACCACCTCGAACAACGCGGGCAGCGTTGGTACTACGTGCGGCGCGTCCCAGCCCGCTTTAAAAGCATTGATAAGCGCCGCATTGTG
>CALCKU010000105.1 GCA_937965735.1 uncultured Caulobacterales bacterium | reverse complement strand
TGCTAAAATTTTATAGAGCTGCGTATCGTCAAAATTCTTTTTCATTACCAAAAACATTACAAGATTACTCACCCGCCTTGCAACTTACCTTTTCATTCTCTCTGATTTAACGCAGATAAGGTCTAGCCCTAAAACCTTTGTCTGGTATATCACAGTTTGTTCGCAACTATTATCGCGATGATTTATTAGAGTATTCCTATGGAACGTTATAACGCTGCAGAGATTGAACCCCGTTGGCAGAAAATTTGGGATGAAGCCGATGTGTTTCGCGCCCATGACAACTCAGACAAGCCGAAATTCTACGCGCTGGAAATGTTTCCCTATCCCAGTGGTCGTATCCATATGGGCCATGTCCGTAATTACGCGATGGGCGATGTGATTGCCCGTTATAAAAAGGCGCAAGGTTATGAAGTCCTGCACCCTATGGGATGGGACGCCTTTGGTATGCCAGCTGAAAATGCGGCGATTGAGAAAAATGTTCATCCCAAGGGCTGGACTTATGAAAATATTGACGCCATGCGCGCGCCGCTAAAACGGCTTGGCTTTGCGCTTGATTGGTCACGCGAATTTGCGACCTGCGACACCGCTTATTATAAACAGCAACAAGCGATCTTCCTAAAATTTATGGAAAAAGATTTGGTCTACCGCAAGACGGCCAAGGTGAATTGGGATCCTGTTGATAATACAGTTCTGGCCAATGAGCAGGTGATTGACGGTAAAGGCTGGCGCTCGGGCGCTATTGTTGAACAGCGCGATATGGATCAGTGGTTTTTCAAAATCACGCATTATGCGGAAGAGCTTCTCAAAGGCCTTGATACACTGGAGAACTGGCCTGAAAAAGTCCGCACCATGCAAGCCAATTGGATTGGGAAATCCGAAGGCGCGACAGTCTCGTTTGAATTTTTCGATGACCATGTATTCCAAGACTTGGATTTGATCGGCGAAGATTTGGAACCCGTTTTAGGAGGTAAAGACCTACAAGATTGGGCGATTTATAATCACGGCGACGAAATTAAAGTCTTTACCACACGCCCAGATACGCTTTTCGGCGCAAGCTTTATTGCAATCTCTCCCGATCATCCCATCGCAAAAGAGATGGCGAAACATATTCCAGAAATTGAAGCCTTCCGCCTAGAGTGCGGCAAGATTGGCACAACGGAAGAAGCCATTGCGCTCGCCCCGAAACTTGGATTTGATACAGGGCTAAAAGTTCGTAATCCGTTCACCTATCACAAAGGCGAAACGCTTCCCGTTTGGATCGCCAATTTTGTGCTTATGGGGTATGGTACAGGCGCTGTCTTTGGCTGCCCTGCGCATGACCAACGCGATCTTGATTTTGCGCGCAAGTTTGATTTACCCGTGACACCCGTAATTTGTCCGCCCGAGATAGACCCTGCTGATTTTGAAATCACAGATACCGCCTATACAGGTGACGGAACTTTGTTTAATTCTAGCGCCGATGATGTTTACTCCGTCGACCTCAACGGCCTGTCTAAATCAGACGGCATAAAGATCGCAATTGATAAGCTAGAAGACATAAAACTCGGCACGCGCGAAATTCAATATCGCTTGCGCGATTGGGGGGTCTCGCGTCAACGCTATTGGGGCTGTCCGATACCTATTATCTATTGCGAAGGTGAAGGGGGATGCGGCGCTGTGCCTGTCCCCGCAGCAGATTTGCCTGTTGAACTCCCCGAAGATATCAATTTCGACAAGCCGGGAAACCCGCTTGATCGTCATCCCACATTTTCAAAAGTGGATTGCCCCTCTTGCGGAAAACCTGCGCGCCGTGAAACCGACACGCTCGATACCTTTGCGGATAGCTCTTGGTATTTCGCGCGGTTTGCAGGCGGTCAAGGGAACGGGCAACCCTCTGACGTGCCATTTGATAAAAAAGCGGCGAGTGATTGGCTACCTGTCGATCAATATGTCGGCGGGGTAGAGCACGCGGTTTTGCATCTTTTATATGCGCGCTTCTTCACGCGCGGCCTTCGTGATTGCGGTTTGCTTGATCTACCGAGTGGTGAGCCGTTTAAAGGCCTATTTACACAAGGCATGGTGACTCACGCCGTCTTCACAGATGCAGACGGTAAATTTGTACTGCCGGCCGATGTTGACGAAAAAGACGGTCGTCTTATCCACCTTGAAACGGGCGGCCCCGTCACAAAGGGTGATGTGATTAAAATGTCAAAGTCCAAGAAGAATGTCGTCGACCCGAATGATATTATTGAAGGCTATGGCGCGGATGTGGCGCGGTGGTTTGTCCTCTCTGACTCGCCACCCGAACGCGATGTGGAATGGACGGAATCAGGCGTCATTGGCGCGTGGCGATTTTCTAATAAAATCTGGGCCTTGGTCTCTGAAACCGAACCTATGAATCCTATGACAATTGCCAATGAAGCAAAAGACGATGCACTCGCACTCCGTCGCTTCGCGCATAAAGCGCTTGAGAAAATCACGGCCGGGATTGAAGGCTTCCGGTTTAATACTTCTGTGGCACAGATTTATGAACTGTCGAATGCCCTGCGTAAATATACGCCTAATGATGCTGTGAAAGCCGAATGCTTAGGCATTCTTATCCGCACCATTGCGCCGTTTATGCCGCATCTTTCCGAAGAGTGTTGGAAACATATGGGCGGTGAATCGCTCTGCTATCATGCCCCTTGGCCTGTCGTGGATCCTGCCATGTTAGTAGAATCTGAAATCACAATGCCCATCCAAGTCAATGGTAAAAAACGCGGCGAACTTCTTATTGCCAAGGATATGGACAAAGACGCGATAGAAAAATTAGCCTTATCGGATTCGCACATACAAAAGACACTTGAAGGTCTTACGATACGCAAAGTGATTGTTGTACCAGGGCGCATTATCAATATAGTGGCGACATGATATATCACGATATAAAACAACTCATCTCAATAAGTTTAATCAGTCTCGTCTTAACCGCTTGCGGCTTTACACCTGTGCATGCGCCGCTTGGCGGCACTCAGGCGAACTTTCAAAACATAAAAGTTGAAACACAATCTTCTGGAAGTTTGCAAGACCAAGAAGGTGGATTCTATCTTGAGCAACGTCTTAAAGACCGTATAGGCGTCAACGGCATGAAATATATTTTAAGGGTAGAACCCCGTGTGCAAAAAATTGATTTAGGGATTAGTAGTCGTGACGTAGCGTCACGGTATGATTATTCCATACAAACCAGTTTTGTACTCTTAGACCCAAAAACGGGTAAAACGCTCACACGCGGCTCTGTCAAAAGCCTATCAACATTTGCAGCACCTGCCGATCCTTACGGACAAGTCAGTTCTGAAAAAAATGCACTGCAACTTGTTTCAAAAGATAATGCCGATCGGATACTGGCAAAATTAGCGGGTTATTTCTCTAAGCTAAAATCTAGCTAAGAGACGCACTTATGAAAATTAGTGGGTCACGCACCGATAAGTTTTTACAAAAACCCGCCGATGATATTATTGGCGTTCTGTTTTACGGACCTGACCGCGGATTGGTCAAAGAGCGTGCCGAGGCCTTATGCCGTGTTTTCGTTCAAGACCCCAATGACGTCTTCGCGACAACCGTTTTAACAGCGGATGACTTGCAAACCGATCCAGCCAAGCTGTCTGATGAAATGGTGGCAATGTCATTACTCGGTGATGCCCGCCTGATCCGTGTCCGCCTTGACCATGAACGCCCCAGCGCGGCGATTGCAAAATTGATTAAAGCTTTTGATGTTGATCCCAAAACTGCCGAAGCCAAGCTGATTATAGAAGCGGGTGATTTAACGCCACGCTCTGCAGTTCGAAAAGCCTTCGAAGCGGCTGGGCACTTTGCCGCTATTGGTTGTTATCTGGCCAGTGCAGGGGATATTAATGCCCTTATCCGTTCTCAATTAACCGCTAAAAACATCGGAATTGATCGCGACGCAATCGAACTCTGGATGCCCTTATTACAAGGAGACCGCTCACTTCTACTTAATGAAGTTGACAAGATGATCTTATATAAAGGAGATGGTGAAATACCCAATACCAACGTCACGCTTGAAGATGTGCGCACGCTCGCAGCAGGCGGACAAACGGGCACGATAGATGATATAATCATGTCGGCTTTAAGTGGTCGGGCTGATAAATGCGACGGCGCCTTTCGCCGCGCGGTTGCGGGTAAAATGAATTCTGCGGTTATTTTACGAAGCCTGCAACGCCATATCACCCGTCTAATGGAAGTGCGCAGCCAAATAGATGCTGGCAATAGTGCAGAAAGTGCTATGCGTAGTCTGCGCCCCCCTGTTTTTAGAATGCAAGAACGTAGTTTTTCTCATCATCTGCAAATTTGGCCGACTCAACTCTTGCGTCGTGCCTTGTCTCAATCTATCGAAGCAGAAAATCACTTGAAATCGGCAGGGGCGCCAGCAGATGCAATTACAAGCCGTCTTTTATTAGCCCTTGCCAGCTACGCCCAAAAGCGAACTTAAATAGGCATAAACATCGTTATGGAAAAATTTCTAGAACAATGGGTCAATACCCAAAAGCACTTTCCTATATTATTAGGCATTAGCTTAAATATCATTTCCGCAATCTGTATTTTGATTATTGGTTGGTTTCTAGCAAAATGGTTTCGAAAACGACTGCTCGGTTCAAAATTGACACAAGACCGTATTGATCCAACGCTACGCCCCGTCATCTCCTCTGCCGTATTTTATCTTATCATTGCCACGACAATTTACGCCTTTATGACTAAATTAGGTGTACCCGCACACAGCTTGCTAGCCGTCTTTGGTGCCGCCGGTCTAGCCATTGGCCTTGCGCTTAAGGACACGCTCTCAAATATTGCCTCTGGTGTGATGTTACTGGTTTTGCGCCCTATGCGGGTTGGCGAATTTGTTGAAACCCCTAACTTTACCGGAACTGTGATAGAGATCGGTCTTTTCGCAACAACTATAAAAAATATGGAAGGGCTTTATATTTATATTCCAAACGGACAAGTTTGGGCGCAACGCTTAATGAATTATGGACGCCATAATGAGCGTAAGTTTTTTGAAACAATCGGTGTGAGTTATGATACCGATTTAAAGGCGGACCAAAATATTTTGTTAAAGGTCTTGGAAAATACAGAGGGCGTTCAACAGACTCCAACACCGCCCGAATGTTTTATTATGGGCTTTGGTGATAGTGCAATCAGCCTGTCATGCCGCTGTTGGCTGCCCTCAGATGATTGGTTACGCCGCGCATCAGAACTTAGACTCGCATTAAAAACCGCACTAGATACGGCCAATATTGAAATTCCGTTCCCACAACGCGTTATGCATACAAAATAAGATTTAAACGTTTATAATCAACGCGTTAGTCGTTTTATAAGCGCATCTAACTGCTCAGCTGATGCATATTTTATCTTAAGCTCACCACCCGGGCTTTTATGACGAAGATCAACCACAAGTCCGAGCGCTTCCATAAGATCCGTTTCGACCTTACGCGTATCGGCATCTTTAATGGGTTTAGGTAGAATCGGTGCCTCTTTCGAAAGCTTTAGACGGCGCACCCAATCTTCAGCTTGGCGTACGGATAAAGATTTTTCGACAATATCTTCTGCCAAGGCCACAGGATCTGGCGCGGAAATAATAGCGCGCGCATGGCCCATAGAAATTTTTCCCTGTTGTAAAAATTCTTGAGCGCGTTCAGGTAATGTAAGCAATCTCAACATATTCGTAATATGAGACCGACTTTTCCCAATCGCTTTGGCAATATCATCTTGAGTCCGGTGAAACTGCTCTGACAAAGCCTTATAGGCCCATGCTTCTTCGATAGGATTTAAATCCGCCCGCTGAACATTTTCAACAACGCCAATTTCTAACACGTCTTGATCGCTCAACTCCCGCACGAGTACAGGCATAGCATCCAGCTTAGCTTTTAATGCGGCTTGCCAGCGCCGCTCACCCGCGACAATTTGATAATGTTTTTTAGCGTGATTAAGTTTACGGGAAAGTGGCCGCACTAAGATCGGTTGTAAGACGCCTTTATCGCGAATCGATTCCGTAAGTTCTTCGAGCTTATCAGCATCAAAAAAGCGTCTGGGTTGATCTGGATTGCGTTCCAACTGATCCATTGAAACATTAATCATGCCCCGTTTATTTGCAACGGCATTCGTATCCGCATTATCTGTGGCCTTTGCGGCGGACGCTATTTGATTAACAGGCTGAGTTGCAGAATTTGTACGTGTCGTATCGTCGGCCTCATCATTTGTAATGGCGGGCGTAATGTCACTCATCAAAGCCGAGAGACCGCGTCCTAAGCCGCGCGCGGAAGAACGAGTTGGTTTCGGTTTGGGCGTTTTTGCGTCTGACACAATCTCTATCCTATTGATTTTATTACGTTAATTCGGTGCAATGCATTAATTTGATGTTGTGCGTTTTTTATGACGCGCAATAATTTCATTTCCTAAAGCCATATAAGCTTTTGCGCCAACACAATTCGGGTCATACATCATAACTGGTTTACCAAAGCTCGGCGCTTCGGCAATCCTAACATTTCGCGGTATCATCGTGTTAAAAACAGCGCGACCTAAATGCGTTCGAACATCTTCAGCCACTTGGTCTGACAAACGATTACGGGCATCATACATTGTTAACATAACGCCCTCAATGACAAGATTTGGATTAATATTAGCTTTTGCCATTTCAACCGTTTTCAAAAGCTGACTTAATCCCTCAAGCGCAAAAAACTCACATTGCAAAGGCACAATCACAGAGTTTGACGCCGCCAGAGCGTTAACCGTTAAAAGATTAAGCGAAGGCGGACAATCAATCAGAACATAATCATAATGGACGTCTAATAATTCTAGAGCTGATTTCAACCGTGTTGTCCGCCCATCTGATTTTCCAATTTCAAGCTCTGCACTCGAAAGATCAATATGAGACGGTACAAGCGTTAACCCGGGTACACTCGTCTTTAAACTGGCCTCTTCAATAGAGGCCTCATCAAGTAAGACATCATATATTGTCGTATCACGCGAGGCATTCGATATGCCAAGACCCGTTGAAGCATTGCCTTGCGGGTCTGCATCAATAATCAAAACCCTTTTTTCAAGCAAGGTCAAGGCAGCGGCCAGATTGATCGTTGTCGTGGTTTTACCCACCCCGCCCTTTTGATTTACAATGGCGATAATTCGCATAAGCTTTTCTCCAGAACAGCCTGTGTTCTAAATATCTGTTTTCAAAACTAAGTCTGAAATTTTTAAAATTACACCGTCTTTATCCGTTCGGCTCGGCAGTGTCTCATGTTTAAATGTCCAGTATTTACGCGCTTTCGTCAATTCCTCTTCAGTCCCTATTCCCTTTAAAAACAAGCCCGTTGTCCCCAATCCCCAGAACGGTTGTGCATAAGTCAAAAGTTTAGGAAGCGGCGCGAAAGCCCGCGCAGAAATAATATCATAAGGCTTAGCCTCAAGGGATTCGATACGGTCTGAATATGCACTCGCTGGTAAATCCAGCTCTCTTATCACTCTTCTTAAAAAATTAACTTTTTTACCTGCAGAGTCGACCATAACCACATGTCCACCCTCAAGCGACCAAGCTTTACCGCATGTCTGCCCTTTAACGGGCTTTTTATGAGATTCTTTGAGGCCAATCGCAAGCGCAATGCCTGGAAACCCGGCTCCAGAGCCTAAATCCAATATGTTTAAATTTGGCCTTTGCGGTAAAGCTTGCACTAATTGCCACGAATCAAGCGCGTGGCGCTTCCAAAAATCGGATAAGGCATGTTTTGAAACAAGATTAATTTTTGTATTCCAACGCAGAAGTAACGCTTCCCACGCTTGAAACGCCTCGAATGTTTCACGTGAAACATTCGGTTCTAAACTGAAATCATGGGCATTATAATGCGGAGGCGCTAAATTATCCATAAAAGCTCAACTGGCCTTTTTAATATGTGCCAAAAGCGCCGTTAACGCACCCGCCGTAACGCCTTCAATCCGTGCCGCTTGACCTAAGGTCGCAGGGCGTGCTGTGATTAGTTTTTCGCGGACTTCATTCGACATGCCGCCAATCGCAGTATAGTCAAGGCTTGTCGGCAAACGCAGCGCTTCATCACGTCGAAAAGCGGCAATATCGAGCGCTTGTCGTTCAATATATCCTGCATAGAGGGCTTCTATTTCTAATTGTTCGCGTGCCGATTCAGGCGTCTGTGAAAGCTCTGGCCAGACGGGTAAAAGGTCATCAAAGCCAATATTGGGATAAGCCAATAGATCCATAACATTTCGTCGCACGCCATCCGCATTCACTTTAAGATTATGTTTGTTTAGAAGGGTCGGTGTGGCGTTTAGCGTTTGCGCTAAAGCTTTAGCCGTTTCTATCGCTTTAACTTTTTTATTAAACGCTTTCTTCCGTGTTAAGTCGACAAGGCCCAAGGCTTGACCCAGCGGTGTCAGGCGCTGATCAGCATTATCCGAGCGCAAGAAAAGTCTATATTCCGCGCGACTTGTAAACATGCGGTAAGGCTCTGTCACACCTTTGGTAATTAAATCATCAATCATCACCCCGATATAGGCTTGTGAACGGTCGAGAATGAACGGATCGCCACCAGATGCAGAAATCGCCGCATTCAAACCCGCCATAAGACCTTGTGCAGCCGCTTCCTCATACCCCGTTGTTCCATTAATTTGACCCGCAAAATAAAGACCTTTAAGGCGCTTCGTTTCTAACGTTGCTTGTAGTTCTCGTGGGTCGACATAGTCATACTCAATCGCATAACCATAACGTTTCACGTGAACCTTTTCGAGGCCACGAATAGAACGCATGAATAAATCTTGCACATCATGGGGTAGAGACGTTGAGATTCCATTTGGATAAATCGTATCCCCGTCTGGGTTTTCAGGCAGGCCTTCAGGTTCTAAGAAAATTTGATGGCTTGTACGATCAGCAAATCGTATGACCTTATCCTCAATTGACGGGCAATAGCGGGGTCCCCGCCCTGAGATACCGCCATTAAACAGTGCCGACTTTTTCATGTTTTCTGCAATGATATTATGCGTCATCTCATTTGTATGCGTTACGCCGCACGTAATTTGCGGGACTGTAATCTCGGATGTCATAAATGAAAATGGCACTGGACTGCTGTCAGCCGCTTGTTGATCAAGACAATCCCAGTCAATTGAAGATTTAGACAATCTCGCAGGTGTCCCCGTTTTCAGACGACCAAGCTCAAAGCCCAAAGCATAAAGGCGCTCAGACAAACCAATTGACGGCGCTTCACCGTGGCGACCCGCAGGCGTGCGTTGATCGCCGACATGGATAACCCCTTTAAGGAACGTCCCTGTCGTCAAAACAACTCGACCCGCTTTAAAGATTTGGCCTTTATCTGTGACAACCCCCGTTACCTGATCCCCGCTAACCAAATTTTTGCTGGCCAAATTTTTGCTGACTGAATTCTTGCTCTCAAGACCCGCTTTAACCGTTATATCCTCAACTGAGGCCTCTAATATGGTCAGGTTTTCATAATTAGATAGCGTATCTTGCATGGCTTTTTTATATAACCACCGATCACTTTGTGTCCGTGGGCCACGTACAGCAGGCCCTTTTGAACGATTTAGTAGACGAAATTGAATGCCAGACGCATCTGTAACCAAGCCCATAATACCGCCCAATGCGTCGATCTCGCGAACAAGGTGGCCTTTTCCCAAACCCCCGATGGCAGGATTACAAGACATTTCACCAATCGTATTAAATTTATGTGTAATCAAAAGCGTGCGCGCCCCAAAACGCGCAGACGCCGCTGCCGCTTCGCAACCGGCATGACCACCGCCAATAATGATAACATCCCAATCGGTTTTAATCTTTGACCTGTCGGTCTTAATCTCGGGTGACATTGCACCACTCCTATAGCACTAAAGCTTGGTTGCCTGACATTCACTGATAATGCCTAAACTGCCCTATAAAGAAGCCTACCTATTTTGTCGATAAAAACTCGCTAAAACGCGTTCAACTAAGGCATGGAAATTTTGAAAATATAGGGAATGCAAAATGTTTCACGTGAAACATTCTATTTGCCAATACAGAACCGCAAAAATATTTGATCAAAAACGGCTTCCATATCCGCCTCGCCCGCCAACTCAGAAATCGCCTGTAAAGCTGTGCGTATATCTTCCCCAGCCAATTCTGCCCCGATCATCAATGCCTGCTCTGCACGAGACAGAGCGGTAATGGCCGTTCGGACACATTGCGCATGACGTAAGCGCGTTAAGCCTGGTGTTTGACTTGGTGCAAATCGTGCAATCACTTGTGCCTCCAGCCAGTCTTCAAAAGCTTCAACACCCCTATCGTTTTTTACAGAGACCCAAAACGGTTGAAGCCTCTCAAGCCTCGGTTCAGTCATATGTCCGATAGTCGCTTGATCATCCGACCTTAAGTCAATCTTATTTAAAATCAGCGCATCTCCGCGCTTAGGCTCTATACCCTCTGGCACTTGCCAATCCCCGCAACTAACATCATGGAGGAAAAGGCGTATATCCGCATGCGCCGCGCGCTCAACCGCGCGGCGCACGCCTTCGCGCTCAATCACGTCTTCAGATTTCCGCAGTCCAGCCGTATCAGATAAGCGCACGGGCAAACCGCCAATCGCCATTTGAATGTCTATTATATCCCGTGTTGTCCCCGCTATATCCGACACAATAGCCGCCTGATTTCTTGCTAACCTATTGATTAAACTAGACTTTCCTGAATTAGGTCGACCAATAATAACAATATCAAGACCAGACCGTACACGCTCGCCACGCTCGGCATTGCTAAGCGTTGTTTCCATCTTATTTTTGACATTTATAATATGGGGTTTCGCCCGAAGCGATAATTCGACGGGCATATCCCCTTCATCAGGAAAATCGATTTCTCCTTCGATAAAGGCTAGCGCTTGAATAAGCTCTTCTCGCCATGCCTCATAGGTAGCCCGTAAACCACCTTGCATTTGCCGCAATGCTTGTTGTCTTTGCCCCCGAGTCTCGGCGTCAATTAAGTCCGCTAACCCTTCAGCCTCGGTCAAATCCATACGCCCATTTAAAACAGCGCGACGGGTGAAGGCTCCCGCCTCGGCTTGTTGAGCGCCAATAGATAATAAAAGCGCGCTGATCGCGTCAATAACGGCAAAGCTCCCATGACAATGGATTTCAACGCAATCCTCGCCCGTAAAACTCTTTGGCCCCTGCATAGTAATCACAAGTGCATCATCGATAGCGTCGATACCGTCATCTGTCTGAGCGATGATTTTACGAACCACAGCCCGACGGTTCGGCGGGCGCTTGCCTAAAGTAATTGCGTCTAAAAATGTCAAGGCTTTTGGCCCACTGATCCGAAAGACGGAAACACCCGCACGCCCAGGTGCAGAGCTTAAAGCAAAAATCGTATCTATCCTTGAGTCCATATTTTTAGCAGGCTCCTAATCCTTAAGAAAAATGTTTTGCCGCAGCGTGAAATTTATATTTTTAGGTAAAACACCCTCAAATTTCATATAACCTTGATATATAGCAAGATTAGCAAGCGCTATACCCCAAAGATATAGCGCTTTTTCATCAATCATCTCGGCTTAGGTGAACCAGAATGGTATAAAATTATGGCTAGAGAATTATCACTAAAAATTGAAATCCATATTGATTAGAACCCATAATATGAAACATATTTTATACATTGTGCTTTTTTCCATATTCATGCTTACCGCATGTTTCAATTCTGAAAAACCATTAAAGGAACCCTATGAGTCGGATCGACCCCGTAAAACAGATTTTACACTACCGCCGATAAAATCAGCCTTGTCTTGTTTACCAAAAGAAAATGCGTTTATAGCCGCACATAGAGGCACTTCGCGCAATCAAGGCCTTGCTGAAAATTCCTTATCGGCTTTATCAAAACTGATAGAAAAGGGCTTTTACATCTCAGAGATTGATGTTGCGAGTCTCAAAGACAATACGTTAATTTTGATGCATGACGGTGTGCTTGACCGCACAACTATTCGAAAAGGTCCATTTGCTAATTTAAAATGGCCGCAAGTCGACGGGCTGCTTTTAAGAGATACTGAAGGCAATATCACTTCTGATACCGTGCCCCGTCTTTCTGATATATTAGCAAAGGCAAAACATAAAATTTACTTGGAGATCGATTTTAAATCGAGCGCCCGTTACGAAGACGTTCTCAAAGAAATTCGTCAACACGACATGCAAAAACACGTTATTTTGATCGCCTATACAGACGGACAAGCCCGAAAACTAGCAAAATTGGCTCCAGAAATGATGATTTCAATCCCCGTTAAGAATGCCCAACACTTAAGCGCATTAAACCGAACGGGTATTAAAACAAATCAAATAGCCGCTTGGACAGGGAAAGAAACGCCGAACTCAAAACTTAGAACTAAATTAAACCAAAGGAAAATTCCAATTCTCTCTATGCCCACTAATAAACAAAAACATTATGCGATATCTTATTCAAAGATCATCGTCACAGACTATGCCTTAGACACTAAGCCAATTTTAGGAAGGTTTGATAAAAAAGCTTTAGAATCGTGTCTCTATAAATAAAACGAAAACAGGTTTCTAAAAACTTAAGTATTCATACTGTCGAAGAAATCTGAGTTTGTTTTGGTATCTTTTAATTTGCCGAGCAAGAATTCAATCGCATCCATGGTTCCCATAGGATTCAATATGCGTCGTAAGACATAAGTCTTTTGCAGCTCTCCGGCGTTGATCAAAAGCTCTTCTTTACGGGTCCCTGATTTCGTCACATCAATCGCTGGGAAAATCCGTTTATCGGCAACTTTACGGTCAAGAACAATCTCGCAATTACCGGTGCCTTTAAATTCTTCAAAGATCACTTCATCCATCCGAGACCCTGTATCAATAAGAGCTGTTGCAATAATCGATAATGAACCGCCTTCTTCAATATTACGCGCAGCACCAAAGAAACGTTTTGGACGTTGCAAAGCATTCGCATCGACACCGCCCGTTAAAACTTTACCAGAGCTTGGAACCACTGTGTTATAAGCCCGTCCCAAGCGCGTAATTGAATCCAGTAAAATCACAACATCTTTACCGTGCTCGGTCAAGCGTTTGGCTTTTTGAATTACCATTTCCGCCACTTGTACGTGCCGCGTTGCAGGTTCGTCAAAAGTTGAGCTAACAACTTCACCTTTTACATTACGTTGCATATCCGTCACTTCTTCCGGACGCTCATCAATCAACAACACTATCACGTAACATTCTGGATGATTGGCTTCGATTGAGTGAGCAATATTTTGCAATAGGACTGTTTTACCTGTACGCGGCGGAGCGACGATCAAAGCCCGTTGCCCTTTGCCTAACGGAGAGACAATATCAATGATACGGCCTGAAATATCCTTACGTGTTGGATCTTCGATTTCCATTTGCATACGTTGTTCAGGATATAGCGGCGTAAGATTGTCAAAATGTGATTTATTACGCGCTTGCTCAGGGGTTGAAAAATTCAACATCGCCACTTTGGTCAAAGCAAAATACCGTTCATTATCTTGCGGACTTCTAATTTCACCCGAAACCGTATCGCCTGTTCTTAGACCAAACTTGCGAATTTGATTAGGGCTGACATAAATATCATCTGGCCCCGCAAGATAATTTGATTCTGGAGCTCGCAGGAATCCAAAACCGTCTTGCAATACTTCTAAAACACCGCTGCCATTAATCTGAATATCATCTTGTGCAAGCTGTTTTAAAACAGAAAAGAAGATATCTTGTTTGCGCATGCTACTGGCATTTTCAATCCCGACAACCTCAGCAAAGCGAATAAGTTCCGCTGGCTTTTTTACTTTTAAATCTTCAAGACTAATCGATTTAAGTGAGTCGAGATTAAATTCAGTATCAGACATAAGGGCTACCCAAATCAGTTTTTAAAGTGGAAATTTAAAAAAGACATTCCACAAGATTTTAATTGAAAAATTATATCAGGAAATGTGGACACCAGAACAGTGCCGTTATTTTGCGTCTAGGCCGTTCATATAATTCCGTCAAGATATTAAATACAAGACTCTTTATTTTTAAAAAGGTTCAACAATAGCCAAGATTACAATAATAATCACAAGAATTGCTGGCACTTCATTGATAAGCCTATAAAATTTTTCTGTCTTTGGCCGACCACTGTTTAAAAGTTTCTTCCTCTGCCCTGCAAGAAACATGTGATAAGCGATTAAAGCAAAAACAAGAATAAGTTTTCCGCCAAGCCAAAATGATGAAGATAAGCTGTCAATTCTATAACCGATTAAAATAAGCCCTAAAACTAAGCTAATTATCATAGCCGGATTCATAATAATTCTCAGTAATTTTTGTTCAGCGACTTCCATCTTTTTCTCAAGCTCACCGCCTGGAATAGATCCAGCGTGATAAGCGAAAAATCGTGGCAACATTAACAGCCCCGCCATCCAAAAAATCACAGCAATAATATGAAACGCTTTAATCCAAATATATCCGTCAAACATAATTTGCCTCATGCCCTCTAACATGGTTTATCACTGCGTGAACATTTTCAATTTTTACATCGGGTGAAACACCGTGTCCAAGATTAAAAATATGTGGCCCATTTGCATCCTGTAGAACTCGCTCAACCGCATCCCTCAATACAGAGCCCCCAATTCTTAAAGCCAGTGGATCCAAATTCCCTTGTATCGGGAAATCAGCCCCAAGCTGTTCACGCGCCCAAGAAAGAGAACTTTCTGTACCGATCGCCATAGCGTTTATTCCAGTTTCTTGTGCATAGATAATTGATTTCTCACCAGCCCCGCGCGGAAATCCTATAATTGGCACTGTAATCCCCGCAGCACGAACACGTTTAATCAAAGCCTTTGTCGGTTCCATAACCAAGGTTTCAAATTGATATGGCGAAAGTCCTTCTGACCAGCTCTCAAATATTTTTAAAACATCTGCACCCGCTTTCGCTTGACCAATTAAATAATCCGCACTGGAAATTACAAGCGCTTCTAATAAATCAGACATCGCTTCTGGATGATTATATGCAAAACGCTTCGCCACTTCTTTGGTTGGCGATCCACGGCCCTCAATCATATATGTGGCAACCGTCCAAGGCCCACCGCAAAACCCAATCAAGGCTTTATCTTTATCCAGTTCAGAGCGCACTAAAGACACAGTTTCAAAAACAGAAGATATTCTCTCTGCCGCTCCGTCTATGGTCAGTTTAAGAATATCATTAGCTGTGATCGGTGTCAAAATAGGCCCAATGCCTTTTTCAAAATGAACGTCTCTACCAAGACCAATTGGAATAAGGAGAATATCAGCAAATAAAATAGCCGCATCCATATCATAACGTCGAACGGGTTGTAATGTAACTTCAGAGGCTTTTTTAGGCGTAAAACAAAAATCGATAAAATCTTTAGCAGAGGCGCGCACTTCTAAATATTCAGGTAAATGCCGTCCAGCTTGACGCATCATCCAAATTGGAGAGGGTTCAATATTTGAACCTTGCAAAACGCTAAGAATTTTAGAATTCATAATTTATGCTCAAAGATATAAAGCCATTAGATCCAAAATCTCTTAGTCTCTTTTTTATATAAAAAGAAGTGATAGTTGTAAGGCTTGTGAATCTGCTTATAGATTCATAATGTGTTAACTTCTCTTAATAAAAGTTTAATATAAACAAAGAAGTTCAAACAGTGAATTTGTGGATATTTTTATACAAAAATTTGTATAAGCTTAATTATAGTCGCAAATCAGTCTTTTAAGCTTTTATAAGATTCTGGATAAAATAATATATAAAACTTATCCCCGTTAAACACTTTTTTAAATTCACTTTAAAATTAAAAGAATAGTTTCTGGGATAAGTTAAGACTTATTAAGACCTATTAACAAAGCGTTAAAATCACACTATGAAACAGTGGACAAAAATCGCAAACTGCTCATAACATTAAATATGCGTCCGAATAATTCTGACATTTCAATATATTTTCATGTTCATCTTGTGTCTGATTCAACGGGTGAAACATTAGTCGCTATGATGAAAGCGTCTTGTGCGCAGTTTCGGCATGCGACAGCTTTGGAACATTTACATTCACTCATTCGTTCTGATGAGCAAATGAAAACCACTTTAAACGAAATAGAAAATAGACCGGGTATTGTTTTATATACGCTCGTTAATGCGGGTCGTAGGCATTTGCTCGAAGAACGCTGTAAAGCGTTAAATATTCCTGCCGTATCGATTTTAGATACAACGCTTGCAACATTAGGACGTTATCTTGGTGCGCCTATTGCAAGTGAAGTTGGCGCGCAACGTACGCTGGATGCTGATTATTATAAACGTATTGAAGCGCTTGATTTCGCTATGGCCCATGATGATGGTCAGGCTGTTATGGGTTTAAAAAATGCGGATATAATTTTACTGGGAATTAGTCGAACATCAAAAACACCCACCTGTATTTATTTAGCCAATCGGGGGTATAAAACGGGAAATATTCCGCTCGTCCCGAATGCCCCGTTACCAACAATAATCGAATCCTTTCCAAAACCATTTATTGTCGGTTTGGTGGCCTCGCCCGACCGAATTGTACAAATTCGTGAGCAGCGCCTTGTCGGTTTGCAGGAAAATAAACAAACAGATTATATAGATCAAACGCATGTAAGAGATGAAATGCGCCAAGCCAAACGTATGTTTACAAAAAAAGGGTATCCAGTTGTTGATGTTACGCGCCGTTCTATCGAAGAAACCGCCGCTAAAATTATAAATTTATATCAAGTCCGTGCAAGACCATGACAGATAAGCTTTCATTTGAAAATTTAGATTTTCCTAAAATAATATTAGCGTCTGGGAGTAAAATACGGGCTGAAATTTTAACAAATGCAGGCCTGACTTTCGATATTATAAATCGGCCAATTGACGAAGCTTCTATCAAAGAAGCCTTATTGGCTGAAAAAGTACCAATGCGAGATATTGCAGACGCATTGGCTGAGACGAAATCGGTCCGTGTAAGTGCCCAAAATGCGGGTTTAGTTATTGGGGCGGATCAAATTATGGTTATGGATAATCAGCTTTTTGATAAACCGAAATCAATTAAAGAGGCCAGAGAGCGTTTATTAACGATGCGCGGTAAAACGCATGAATTACTCGGTGCTGTTGTTATTTCTGAAAAAGGTCAAACCGTTTGGCGGCATAGCTCTAAAACGCGCTTATTCGTTAGAGATTTCAGTGAAGAATTCTTAGATAGCTATTTAGAGCAAGAAGGCGATTTTGTATTAAAAAGCGTTGGCGGTTACCGCTTTGAAGGTTTGGGTGCGAATTTATTTACAAAAGTTGAAGGTGATTTCTTTTCAATACTGGGTCTATCTTTGCTCCCTGTCTTAGATTTTTTACGTCTGCGCGGAGCCATTCAAACATGAGCCGTCCTCTTTTTAATTTGGCGGGTGTATGTGGTTGGCCCATACACCATTCGCTCTCCCCGCTAATACATAATTATTGGTTAAAAGAAATGGGACTTAAAGGCGCTTATGTTCATTTCGCTGTAAGACCGGATGAAGCCGTCTCTGCCTTTAAATCATTAAAAAGAACGTCAATTTCAGGCGTTAATGTCACACTGCCATTAAAAGGTTTAGCGTTTGAATCTGCTGATGAGCGGACATCTGACGCGCAGAGACTTGGAGTGGCAAATTGTTTATTTAAGCGCAACGGAAATTTAGTCGCTCATAATACCGACCTTGAAGGGTTTGCAGCGCCGCTTGTGCAAAAAACTGATATTCGGGTTCTGACAAATAATCCGAGCCTTGTAATCGGTACAGGGGGTGCGGCACGCGCGGTTATTGGTGCCTTATTATCTTTGGGTGTTCCTGAAATTCGAATTTGTGGACGTACCGATCAATATGCCAAAGACTTAGCGTCTGATATAGATCTTCCTAGCCTTTATGCGATTCCGTGGGCTGAACGAAAAAATGCTGTCGTCGGAACCAGTTTAATTGTTAATGCAAGTGCGGGGGGCATGACAGGTAAACCAGCTTTGTCTTTTGATTTATCAAATGCGGGTTCTGAGGCATTGGTTTATGACTTAATTTACACGCCGCGTGTAACGCCTTTGCTAAAACAAGCCGAGAATTTGGGCTTAAAAACGCTTGGGGGTTTGGAAATGCTAATTGCACAAGCGCGTCCTTCATTTAAGCATTTTTACGGCGAAACCCCGCCAATTGAGCTTGATCCAACATCGTTAATCTTGGAAGCCTTGGAAAAAAATCGGCTTCGAAAGAAAGATCAAGAAGCCGCGTGATAATATTGGGTTTAACAGGGTCGATTGGAATGGGGAAAACGACA
>CALCKU010000104.1 GCA_937965735.1 uncultured Caulobacterales bacterium | reverse complement strand
GTTTCGTAGACCACAGGATCTGATTTTGCCAGTGTAATAAAGAAAGCAATGGTTGGGATTAGCAAAATAGACGCAATAACCGACATTATTGTCCACAACATGTAATTCCCTCGCAAAACGAATCGCTAATATAATTAAAATAAACGCTAAATCCAGAGAAATCGTTAAGAGTCAAGCCTATTTTCTACTTAACGGCAAACGGCTTTCGCTTTTTTGAGGGCCGCAGTAATGCCTGAGAGTGAAAATTCATATGATACAGAGGTGCCACGTTTAGACATTGCGGATAAGCGCATGACAGCCCCTTTTTTCATCGCGCGGACAAGACGTTTTTCGTCAGAATCGTTTTCGATAAAGGCTTCGTTTTCGCTGACATAAAGTGTGTATGTCCCGCTCCCGACTTTGGCGATTGGGGCGCTTGTGGGTTTAAGGGGGAAACCCGCGAGAAAGCTTGGTTGCTCGGTTGCTGCCCCTGATTTCCAATTGGCGACCATGAAATAAATATCACCGTGCTTAACCGATTTAGGAGATTTTGTTTTGGCTTTAATCAGGGCATAACAAATTTTATCATTGCCTTCGATGCGCGAATAGGTGGCCCAGTCTGAAAATTTGCCTTCTAGCTTCGGGCCCGCCGGTTGCGCACTGATGGGAAAGACCAGAAGACATACCGAGAAAAATATTGGGAGCGGTAAAATTTTGCGTGCTGTGAACCGTGTATGCGTAACAAATTTTTTCACGCCTAATCCTTTGAAGTCATAAGAGGGGCAATTATAGTTTATAATGCGTATATATCGAATGGTATGTTAACTTCGCATAAATTTCATATAAAATTCATGCGATTTTTGCCTGTTTTATGAACTTTTCAGGTTTCAAATTTCGCAAATATACGGATCTTTCTGACCTGTCTTTGGCGTCCAATTCCCCGTTTCAGGGCCGCCCGGGCGTACAGGCCGTTCTGGATATCCGCCAAGCGAAAGCGTTCGGTCATAAAGTGTGAGGGCGGCGGCAAGGCTAACATTGATACAAAACTTGGTTGGAATTTTGACGACATGTTGACATCGCTCAATGACATCCTCTGACAAAGATCCCATTTCGGGGCCTAAAATATAGGCGCAGTTTTTCGGGTGCCTGAAACTGGGCAGATCAATGCTATCATCGGTTAACTCAACCCCGATGAGCGCGCAATTCTTAGGCAGTATAAGGTCTTTTGGCGTGTCCCATTCATAAAAGGGTAAATGCGTATCAGACCGGGATGTATCGGTGCGGTTGACTTCATTTTGTCTGTGAAAGGCATTGACGGTAAAGGCAAAGCTCGCACCAAAGGCGTGCGCCGTACGAAGAACGGCGCCAAGATTATAGGCTTTGGAAATGCCTTGTACGCCTATGCCAAAATAGCCTCGCATGGTTATGTGTCCATATGATTGGGGTGAAAGGTTGGATTAAATGTGCGGTATAGCGCATAGAGGGCAACAATCAAACTACAGGCGACAATAATCATAAAGGGGGCTTTTGCAGGTAGGGTGAGCGCGGCAATGCCGATCAAGGCAAAGGTCACAACATTGACAAAGAGATTGAGTAAGACCGCACCCGCGCTCATTAGTCGGGCGCGTCTATGAGGCTCGGCGCGTCTCTGTGCCATGGCTTGCAGGGGGACAACAAACAGGCCGTTACAAACCGAGGCACCAATAAGGGTCGCTAGGAAAATCGGCGTGTTTGGATTTTCCAAAAATTCGGACACGGTACCTAAAGTGTTACCAATCTGGGTGTCGCCTGTTAGGTTTTGAGGGATATAGACCGGACTGGGCAGGAGGATAAGTGCAGCCATGAAAACCGTCACGCCCGAAATGCCTAAGGCGGACAAACCGACGGCTTCTGGCCCCCAAATTTTTAAATGTCCAATTAGCATAACAATCAATGACCCCAGTAAGATTGCGAGTGTTGAAATCACCAAGACGACAATTAAGACATTGGCATCATAGCGCATATAGCTGGCAATATAATCGGGGAAAGTGGTCACAAAGACTGCCGACAAGCCGTAAAACCAAGCAATTCCGAGCATCGGCCTTAGGACCGCTGGTGCATCTAATGCATCTTTTAGCACAGTCCATGTCGCCGTGAGAGGGTTGAAATTGATCTTCAAACTGGGTCTGGGCGCAGGAGCAGGCGGGCAAAATTCAGACGCGATAAGACCAATAATGGCGAGGGCAAATAAAAGGGCTGCAATAATTTTTGGGCCGCCTGTTTGTAGTACGATAAGGGTGCCCACAACTTGACCGACTAAGACAAAAACAAAGACGAAACCGTTTAAAATCGCGTTCCCACGGATAAGTTCCTTGTCGGTCAACCATTGGGGAAGTACAGCGTTTTTTGTGGGTGAGAAAAATCCAGATTGCAGGCCCATTAAGCCTAAAGCCACAGCGAGTATGTGAATGTTTACTTGCCAAAACCCAATTGCGGCCAAGGCCATTATCAAGACCTCTGCGCGTTTAATCCACCGCAATATGACGCCGCGATCAATTTTATCTGCGATCTGTCCAGCAATGGCACAAATCAATAAAAACGGGCCGGTAAAAATAAAGGCCGCCACAGGGACACGAATTGCAGACGGTAAATCGGCTAAAAACACAATACCGCCAAATGTGATTAAGGCGATCAGCGCGTTTTTTAAGGCATTATCATTAAATGTACCCGTTTGAAGAAGGATAAAAAGCGGGCCAAACCGCTTTTGAAAGAGGAACCAGATGCCGCCTGTTTTGGGCGGTGCTTTATGGTGATCATCCGCCATGAGAGGTCTCCGTTATACTGTTTTCAGTTTGAAAGTTTTCGGACATATTGTTTTGCGCGCGTGCGCGCTTTAGACGTTTTTCTTGGGCCGATTTATTTTCTGAGAGCTTGCCAATATCGTCTGGGTTCAGTGCGCCGAGATTATCCAAGTCTAATAACTCTAAACTGCGGGTTTCAATAGCGGTCTGCAACCGTTCCATGAATTCATCTTTGCCAAGTCCCACAGGGATGGCAGGTAAAAACTCTTGCACAGCTTTTCCTGAATATTTCTTCCAATCGGTTTGGTTCCACCTTTGCCCAAGATTTGTTGCCACAGGAATGACGGGACAGTTAAAGTCTTTATAAAGATGGTAAACGCCTTTGCGGTATCGGTGATATGTACCAATTTGTGAAAGATGCCCTTCAGGATAAATTAAAATACGCCGCCCTTGCTTGCGAACCTGTTCGGCTTTTTTCGCCATTAGGGCGCGGGCGTCTTCCCCGCCGCAACTCTCAATCATAACGGCATTGGCTTTGGCCAAAATACGTTTGAGAAACATAAATTTTTCAAGTTCATTGGAGGCAACAAAAGACAGGTCAAAAAACTCTGAGAACGTCACAATGCCGTCACCATAACTTTGATGTTTTGCCGCTATTATGACAGGGCCGTCTTTGGGAATGTTTTCATGGCCGCTTACTGTGACATCAATTCCAGCTATGACGCGCAAGCCCCAACGCATGACTTTTGTATAGCGTTGTAAAGCGGCCATCATGGGCTTCCGACCGGGCAGGAGGGAGAGGACAACACAGACAATCGCATAGACGAAAGTGCCAGCATAGAAAAACAGGTTAAAAGTGAGCGAGCGCATTTATGTATCTGGGGCCTGAGTTTCAAAAAATTCTGATGCTAAAACAGCTGATTCTGAAATATCTAATTCTGGAGCATTGGCTATTGAGGGAGCATATTTAAGGATGGATAAAATTGTTTCTGTAAATTTGAAACTGTAAGGCGATAGCGGGACATCAAAAAAACCGAGGACCTTGCTTTGCGCCGTTTGTAAAACAATGCCTAGGCTCATACTTGCCAATAATGAGGAGTCGTCGGCGGGAATTTCGCCCCGCATCATCGCCTCATGGAGTAAGTCTGCCGCGGCGGTTTGTGGATTGTCTTGAGTTTCCGCGGATAGATTAGGAAAGTGGTGCAGATGTAAAATATGATAGCGGAATAAATCCCAATGCGTGTCGGCTATTTCGCAATAGCGTTCTACAATGGCTTCGATTTGCATATTTATAGTCGGATGTTCCGCCGCGTCCCGTATGATTTTCGTTAAGTCTATGTGTATCGCCATCATTAAACTGCGCGCCAGTTCATCTTTACTTTTGAAATGACGGTAAATTGCGCCTTCTGATAATTCTGCCGCTTTTGCAATTTGTTTCGTTGTTACGCCGTCAACGCCGTGATTTGCGAAAAGCGTGAGAGCGGCGTCCTCAATCCGGGCTTTACCGTTCTTGCGTGTTGGGGTGTCTTGTTCTGATAGAGTCATAATATATACTTGTAAGTGAATATTTACTTTTTTCTACAGTATTGTTGCTAAGGCGTCAAGTACGAAGTGAATATTTACTTACATTTTCGCAGGGCGTGTAATTCATTCGCTGGGGTGATAATCTATAGGCACTATCCATTGATATGACCCGACCCAAATAAGCGAAGTTCCACAGTAAAGTCTTCACTAATATACCGATATAAAACTTTATAACGTCAATTTAACATTCTGTTTTAGCTAAATTTCTTGAGCCTTTAGAAGATATGTCTAGACTATTTGCGGAATTGAAAATCAAAGGCAGGTCTTTCTGCGCCATATCTCATAAGGAGTGTTCCATGAAGCTTACATCTGATCACGCGGCAATTGTTACGGGCGGCGCATCGGGCCTTGGCGAGGCGTCTGCACGTATGTTGGCGCAGCACGGCGTTAAGGTTGGCATTTTTGATATGAATGTCGAGCGCGGCGAAGCCGTTGCGAAAGCGATTGGGGGCGTGTTTGCAAAGGTCAATGTTGCGGATCGTGACAGTGTGACACAAGGATTTGACACGATTAGGCGCGCCCACGGCCAAGAACGCATTATGGTCAATTGCGCTGGGATTGGCGGCGGGATCAAAACAGTGTCTCGAAAACGCGATACAGGCGCGATTACGCCCCATGATTTAGACGCTTATATTCGGATTATAAATATAAATTTGATTGGCTCATTTATTTGCGCGTCAAAATCTGCGGCGGGTATGATGTCAATCGAACCTCTTGCGCCCGATGGTGAGCGCGGGATTATCATTAATACGGCGTCTGTAGCAGCGCAAGATGGCCAAATTGGGCAAGTCGCCTATGCGAGTTCAAAGGGCGGGATTCTTTCAATGGCCTTGCCAATGGCGCGTGATTTGGCGCGCGAAGGTATTCGCGTGAATACAATTTTGCCCGGGTTTTACGAAACCCCAATTTATGAGCAAATGAAACCCGAGGTGAAAGAAAACCTACGCGCCCATGTGCAGTTTCCTAATCGTTTTGGTGAGCCGTCTGAATATGGTGATGTTGTGAAATTTATGTGTGAGCATAGCTACATCAATGCCGAATATATTCGAACGGATGCAGGGGCCAGAATGCCCCCGCGATAAGTTAAATTATACGTCTATAAGTTGACAACATTTTAAACATATATTAAGCAAAATATCGGTGCCGACGCCAGCCGCTCGCTAACCCTTGGGTTGTGGTGAAGTTCGGACAAATTGCCCCATCACACTGTGACACATCACGCGGGATGGTAATGCGAGCCCCATTGCATGACATTAGCTGTCCTAATATGAGATAAAAATGCTGTCTTTAAATAGACTGCCTTCGCGCAAAACCATAAAGTTACAAGCAAAGCGACTCCGACATCTCATGGCGGAGCATGGCTCGAAGCTATCGCATAGTCAATCTTTAGAATGGGTAACAAAATTATGGGGGTATCCCGATTGGAATACGTTTAATGCGATATTACAGGCGCCTCGAACACCAGAAAATTTAAGCGTTGGGGATGATGTAACTGGGTTCTATATGGGGCAAAAATTTATCGGTAAGGTTTTAGGGATACGCACATTAGGCGATAATGACGCGTTTAGCCTGACAATCCATCTGAGAGAACCGATCGAACTCACACAATCGACAGAATTTACAGGCACAAGACAGCGTATAACCAGTACAATCGGTGCCAATGGTCGAACCGTTCAAAAAATGAATGACGGTACGCCGCATTTGCAAATAGATTTATAAACAATATATTGAGACGGCTTTATATTTTGTGGTGATACGTCCCTTGAGGCGCATATCTTGGCCAAAATCCTTTGGTAAAATTCCCTTGGCAAAAATCCTTTGGGATGAACATATTGGTGCCATGCTTAAATTTTTAATTTTCGTATCCACGCAAATTGCTTTACTATCAGCTTATGTCTGAATATCCTTTTGAAATGGGCCATACCCCTTATCCTGCGGCCACTTTATTGCAGGTCAAAGTTTATGGTGTCATCCGCCATGTCGGCATTGCAAC
>CALCKU010000103.1 GCA_937965735.1 uncultured Caulobacterales bacterium | reverse complement strand
GTCTGGGATAATTTTATCTTTTTGTTTATCGCAAAATTTAGATACCATCAGACCTTATCTTCCGTGCCAGTCTCAAATATGTGAGCTACATAGCGGTTTGGACGCCGTTGTCTAGGGAAGAATCAATGACTTCAAGGTGATGACACGGCACAATAGAATACGCTCAAACTGTCTTTCGAAATGAAAGCCACCATGACGGCAAACCCTATTAACCCATATTTAGGCCTGTTCTTCTATTATTTGAGCCGCGATATGGAGGAACATGTGTCATTTCTAAAATTTACACGCACTGTTTTGATTTGCGCCAGTTTATGTGCCTGCAAAAGTGCACCATTTTCCTTTAATCCCGACCAAGGCAAATTACTCGCAACTGGCGGCATTTCTCAAATTGAAGGGTCTGCGGGCGGCGGTTTGACGCCTTGGGGCCTGATTTCAGGATATGGCAGTGATACGTCTTGGGGTGGAAACTCATATTACGGCAAAGCCAAAGTCACAGACTTTGAATTAGAGAGTTACGGCGGCTCTGTCGGCATTAAAGACCGGGTCGAAATCAGCTATGCCAAACAAGTTTTTGATACAGGCGAAACGGGCCCTGCCCTTGGCCTTCGCGGCAGTTACAAATTTAAACAAGATATTATCGGGGCCAAAGTTAAAGTGATTGGGAATGCTGTTTACGGGCAGGACACATGGCTGCCACAAATCGCAATTGGCGCGCAATATAAGAAAACGGGGTCTGACAATCGCGCGGTTATTCAAGCCCTCGGTGCAGCAAAAGATGAAGGTGTAGACTTTTATGCCTCTGGCACGAAGATATTGCTCAATAAAAACTTGATCGTATCGGCGACATTGCGCGGTACTAAAGCAAACCAAATGGGGCTTTTGGGGTTTGGCGGCGATAAAAATGATCAGTATAAATTACAAGCCGAAGGGTCTTTGGCATATATGGTCAGCAAAAAATTGATCGTCGGGGCGGATTACCGCATGAAACCTGACAATCTAAACTTTGCAGAAGAAACAGACGCGCAGGCCGCCTATATCGCCTATTTCCCCAATAAAAACATGTCCGTCGCACTGGCCGGTGTGAATATGGGTAAAATCGCCAATCAAGGCCGACAAAAGGGCGTCTATCTCTCAACACAGATTGGGTTTTAAAATATGCCAAAATTTATTCTCCGCCGCATAGTTTTAGCCCTGTCTTTTGCGTTTAGCGTCTCATTAACAGTGCCCAGCCATGCCCGCCAAACTTTGACGTTATATGACCAGTTAGGCGGCGATGCTTTGGTAGAAAAAATCGTCTATACCGCTTTAGAGTATGCGCATAGCGATCCACGAATTGCCGAGAAGTTTGAAAACAGTAATATTGAACGCAATTCAAAATTTATCACAGAATATATCTGCGCCTTAACCGATGGCCCGTGTGAATATACGGGACAAGATATGCATAAAGTCCATTACGGGCTGGGCTTAACCAGCGCCCATTTCAACGCTATGGCCGAATGCTTTCAAAAGTCCATGGAAGATTATAACATCCCCTTTTCTACCCAAAACAAGCTTTTGGCGCGACTTGCGCCCACCCATCACGATGTAATCGTGCGTTCAAGGACAGGACGATAGTCCTTTAAATTTAAGGCGCTAGCGTGATTTAAGTCGTCCTTTAGGGTTTAGAAACGCTCCTGAGATTTAAGTCGCTTCATTGTGATTTTTGCGGGGTTCCGTCGGCCGTATTTGGCGGCGGCGTATCGGCAATTTGCGGTACAATAATTAACCGACCTGCCGCGATGTCAACTTTGGGCACAGCCGCCTTTGTGAAGGGATGAAAATAACTTGCTTGTTTGTCTGCAGATTTTGGCGGCTTGATTTCAAGCATGTCGCCTGCACCAAATTCATGCACGGCTATAACAGTTCCCATGCGTTGGCCAGACATGGATTTTATATCTAATCCAATGAGATCCACATAATAAAAATCATCTTCCTGCGTTTCAGGTAAAGCCTCGCGCGGCACATATAGTTTGGTTGATTTCAAAGCTTCTGCCCCTTCGCGCGTTTGAACTTCGTTTGCACGAACGGCAACTGCGTCTTTAACGGGCCGCGAAGCCTGTACGGTAAGAATGATCCTGCCTGTCTCACTCAATAACGGGCCGTAATGAACACAATCCATAAGGTTTTGCGTGAAAGATTTAAGCTTCACTTCTCCTTTTACGCCAAAGGCACCCGCAATAGCGGCCACACAAATGAGATTTGGATTTTGGGTTTTTTTCATATACATTTACTAAAACATTGGAGCCAATTATGAAATGCCAATTTCTTGCAACAACCTTTATTCTGTGCCTTGGCCTAATCCTAAACCTAAACGCCTGTCAGAGTGAAACTTTCGAAGCGGAGGTCGGCAGTGCACGCACGCAGTCTACGGAAACCTATGATATAATGGCCGCAGCGCCATCGCCGCAACAAGCGCGCATGGAAGCCCCACAAATGGCCCCGCAAATGGCAAAGACGCACGGTCAATCTGCATTGGGCGGAACGAGTTCCCAGCCTATCCCCAAGACTGGCAATCCATCCGATATATCCTATCTCGCTTACCGCTATACTTTCGGATATGCACTGCCCGCTAAATCTGTGATTAAAACGGCCAATGCCCATGCAGAATTTTGCCAAAATGCGGGGCCGCAAAAATGTCAACTCCTTTCCTCCAATAACGCCAAGCACTCTGAAAGCGATAGTTACGCCAATCTAAGCCTCAGAGTCGCTCCAAATTGGTTGAATGAATTCAAACAAAACCTCACTATGACGATTGAGGCAGAAGACGGGACGCTTATGAATTCGGGCCTAACTGCCGAAGATTTAACCCGCTCAATCCTTGATACGGATGCCCGTTTAAAGGCTCTGCGCACTTTGCGGATCCGTTTGCAAAACCTGCTCGAAACCAAAGACGCTGAATTAAACGAACTCTTATCTCTAGAGCGTGAATTGTCCCGCGTACAAGGTCAAATCGAAAGCACAAGCTCGCAACTTAAAGCCTTGCGCAAACGGGTTAACATGTCCGTAGTCGATATTTCGTATCAAAGCCAAGCGGTCTCTGTTTCGCGTGATAAAATCTCGCCTATTGGCCGCGCCCTTAAAGCCTTCATCGGTAATATCGCGCAAGGCGTAGCGAATGTTATCAATGTCATTGCCTATATTCTCCCTTGGATGATTTTAGTCATCCCCGCACTCTGGCTTATCCGACGGTTTTGGCGAAGAAGAAAGGCGACTTAGAAGGAAAGACGCAAACAAGAATGGGGGAGAAGAGTGAGGAGACGATTGGAAAGAAAAATGCGTAAATATTCAACAAAGCGCGTAAAACTATGAGAAAACTCCTTACACGATCAATCGGCTTCTGCGCAGTCATAATTATCATTGGGATCCTTGTGTCTCAAAAAATAATTGTCCCTAGGCTTGATGCTGATTTCAACACAGTTCGCGCGCACACCCCTTATTTAGTCTCAGGAAAATCGCAGACATTACATGACCGCTTGATCGTCGCAGACTTGCATGCAGACGCACTTTTGTGGAAACGAAATATCACTCAACGCCATGATTATGGTCATGTCGATCTGCCGCGCTTACGCGAGGGCGGCGTTGATATTCAGATATTCTCAGCGGTTACAAAATCACCAAACGGCTTAAATTTTGACGGGAATTCCGCAGACGCCCCTGACGATATTACGAAATTAGCGATCGTTCAACTTTGGCCAATCCGCACTTGGAATTCAGTTTATGAACGTGCTGCCTATCAATCCCAGCGCCTGCAAAAAGTCGAGGCCAATCCAAAAAACCAATTAATCATAGCGCGGACGCAATCTGACATGAACCAAGCCAGCGGCACACTCATCGGCGTCTTAGCCACCGAGGGGTCGCACCCGCTACAAGGCGACATTGCAAATATTCAAAAGCTTTATGATGAAGGCTACCGCATGATGGGTTTGCAACATTTCTTTGATAATGCGCTTGGCGGATCGCTTCACGGTCAGAGCAAAGGCGGGCTCACTAATTTTGGTCGTGAGGCTGTCCTAAAAATGCACCAAATGGATATAATTGTCGATGTTGCGCATTCCTCAGAAGCGGTTATCCGCGAAGTCCTAGACCTATCGCCAGAGCCGATTATTATTTCTCACGGTGGCCTCGCGAGTGCCTGCCCAAGAACGGCAAACCGTAACATGCCTGATGAGATTCTGACTGAAATCGCCAACCGTGGTGGTCTGATTGGGATTGGCTATTTTGAAGGGGCAATTTGCGATATTACGCCAGTCGGAATTGTCGACACAATTCTCGCAGCCGTTAAGCTCATGGGCCCAGACGCTGTGGCACTGGGGTCTGATTTTGACGGCACAGTCGAAACCAGCCTTGATACATCAGAGCTTGCGGCGATTACGCATGAACTCAAAGAACGCAAGATCGATGAAGCTGTCATCAGAAAAGTCATGGGCGGTAATGTCCAACGCTTTCTATCTGAGAATTTACCGCAATAAAAAACGCGCCCTTTCAAAAAGAAAAAGCGCGTTTTTAATCGCAAAATATAGCCGTCTAAGACATTAAAGCGCGGCTTTAATCTCGTCGATCAAATCTGTCTTCTCCCAAGAGAATTCGCCGTTTGCACCAGGCACGCGACCAAAGTGACCATAGGCGGCTGAAGGCGCATAGATCGCTTGGTTTAAATTGAGGTGCGAACGAATACCGCGCGGCGTTAAATCCATAACCTTGCGAATAATCTTTTCGATTTGCTCGCCTTTAATTGGGTTATTATCATCAACATTGACATAAATAGAGGTCGGTGTGGCGACACCAATCGCGTAAGAGACTTGGATTTCCACCCAAGGCGCAACCCCTGCGGCGACAAGGTTTTTCGCCAAATAGCGTGTGGCATAAGCCGCTGAACGGTCAACTTTCGTCGGATCTTTACCTGAGAACGCGCCGCCGCCATGCGGGGCCATGCCGCCGTAAGTATCGACAATAATTTTACGCCCCGTAAGACCAGCATCACCGTCTGGGCCGCCAATAACAAATTTACCCGTCGGGTTAATGTGCCAAATTGTATTATCCGTAATCCAACCCTTTGGCATAACTTCGTGAATATAGGGTTTTACGAGCGCGGCAACATCGGCCGAGTCCATGCTGGCGTCTAAATGCTGTGTCGAGAGCACAATAGCCGTCGCCTCTACAGGGCGACCATTATGATACCGTACAGTGACCTGAGATTTACTGTCGGGGCCAAGCTGGCTAATGCCCTCATGCTTACGGGCATGGGCCAGGCGCTCTAGAATTTTATGGCTGTAATGCACAGCCGCAGGCATGAAATGCTCTGGCACGTCTGAGCTGGCATAACCAAACATGATGCCCTGATCCCCCGCGCCTTCTTCAGAGTGAAGGCCGGTTCCGCTATCAACACCTTGGGCAAT
>CALCKU010000102.1 GCA_937965735.1 uncultured Caulobacterales bacterium | reverse complement strand
TGCAGGAAAGCCTTGAATTTCGGGACGGGACATCCAGCGGTATTGTTATTCAAGGCAATCATTTTGGTGTTGGCGCGGATGGTGTAACGCCGCTTACGGGTACGCGGGCCGATACGGGCTGGATCTGGTTTGATGGCAGTCACAATACAACGGATTTTATTATTGGCGGCACAGGCGCTGGCGAAGGCAATATTATTGCCAACAGCAATGGTGCTGGCATTGATTTGGAAAGTACAGGCAGTATCACGGGGATGATTGTCGGCAATACAATTCATAGCAACACAAGTGACGGTGTCATCATTGCAGAAAACAATACTAATGTCGCAATATACGCCAACAGCTTTTATAATAATGGTGGTCTTGGTATTGATTTTAACAATGACGGCGTCACCGCCAATGATGCGGGGGACAGCGATAGCGGCCCCAATGCTCTACTGAACTATCCGGTGATAAACACAATCACAGTAGACGGTACGACCACGGCCACCTATGATTTCAACCTCGATGTTCCGAGTGATGCCAATGGCTACCGTATTGATTTTTATAAAAACTCAAGCGCGGATGCGAGCGGACATGGCGAAGGGGAAATTCATCTTGGCAGTGTCGATATTGCCCATGCTGGCGGTGATTTGAATTTCACAGGCAGTTTTACGGCGTCCGAGGCGCTGTCGGTGGGGGATATTATCTCTGCGACGACAACCCGCAAGACAGGCGCAAGCACATATGACGTCACATCAGAATTTGCGCAGAATAAAACGGCCAGCGAATTAGTGGTTTCAATGATTGTAACGAGTACGGCAGACACAAATACAATCGGTACGCTTCGTTATGCGATCAACCATGCGAACGCAAATACGGATGATGATGCGATTACGTTTAATATAGCGGGGGCTGGACCGCATACGATCACGCTTGCCTCTGCTTTGCCAATCCTTACAGATGCGGGCATTAGCATTGACGGCACGAGTCAAAGCGGGGCGAGTTGCGGGGATCTCTGGGCGGGGACGCCGCATACATTGATGGTCAGGCTTGATACGAATGGACAGTCTGGTTTATATGCGGATGCGAACGGGATCACAGTGAAAGGCCTGTCGATTACGGGCAATGGAACATATGTTGGGCATGCAATTCAAACCTCTTCTACGGCTGACGGAACCGTCATCCAATGTAATTATATCGGCTTAGCGCCTGATGGGACGTCCGCAGGTGTCGATGTTGGCGTCCTTCCGCGCGGGCAAAACACCTTAATTGGGGGGTTAAGCGCGGGACAAGGCAATGTCATTTCATCCGCAGACCAAGCGGTACAGACGTCTGATGCGGCCTCCGCGGGCACGATGATCCGTGGCAATTTTATAGGTACAGATCCAACAGGTATGGCGGCACGACCCAATCGCGATAATGCCATTGATAATTATAGCTCTGCGGTCACTTGGTCAGACATAACGAAAAATTTGATTTCGGGGAACTCTGATGACGCAATTTCTATTGTAAGTGGATCTGTCTCAGGTTCTTCAGGTGATGTTATTATCGCGGGGAATTATATCGGTGTCGATCGAACCGGAAATACACTGCTCAAAAATGAGAAAAGTGGGATTAACTTCTTACCTAATCAGATTTCTGGGTTGACGATTGGTGGCACGGCCTCCGAAGATCGAAATGTTATTGCAGGACATGTTGGGAATCACAGTGCAATTTATTTATCGGGTATCTCGAATATTAATGTTTTGGGCAATTATATCGGTATTGGCGCGGATGGCAGTACGACTTTCGCCAATATGGGTAAGGGGATTTATATTGGAAGCGTTAACACCGTCAATGTTGGCAATGGGACGGCTAATGGACGCAATATTGTTACCGGTTCCGGGACTTTACAGGGCATTGATTCTGTTAATTCTGTCAATGTTACGATTGATGGCAATTATTTTGGCGTCACTGCGGACGGCGTCACGGCACACAGTAATTCCACCCACATTGGTTTGCGGGGCACCATCATAGGTGTGATACAAAATAATATACTGGCCAATGCGCAATTGAATGCCATTCAAGCTGACACCAATACCACGACAAAGGTCGCGATCCTTGGGAATAAAATTTATAATAATGGCGGTCTTGGGATTGATTTGAATAATGACGGCGTCACAGCAAATGATAATAATGACGGCGATACGGGTTCGAATGAATTATTGAATTTTCCTGTTATAAACACATTCTCTGGCATTGGTACGAGCTTGTCTTATGACATTGATGTTGATGTCCCCGCGAATGATTACCGAATTGATTTTTACAAAAACTCAAGTGCGGATAGTTCGGGTTACGGCGAAGGGGAAGCCCATCTCGGCTTCATTGAAATCACGCATAATGGCAGCAATGATAATTTTAGTGGCACGTTTACAGGTGACACATCTGTTGTGCAAAATGACATTATCACTGCGACAACAACACGGAAAACAGGGGCCAGTACCTATGATATAACCTCTGAGTTTTCACTCGCCTATACATCAAATGCTTCAACGGAATTGTCGGGCAGTAAATCAGTAGAAGTTTATGATCCGACGAGTGCGGGTCTGTATGCGCTTCCAGGAAACGATGTCATCTCAACGCTTACAATTACGAATACTGGAATATCTGCAACGGATGCTGATACAATCGTTATGATCGACAAAGTACCCGATGAAATGACGTTCTATAATGGCGACATTGATGACGGCGGCCCAGAGACAAATCCCGTTTCCTTTAGTCAAACGGGCGGCGCTGGTCTGACTTTTACATATGGCTCTGATGTGAAATTTTCTAATAGCTCAACACGGCCTGTAAATATGAGTGAATGTGCCTATACACCGTCTGCGGGCTATGATGTGAATGTCAAATATGTCTGCATCAATCCAAAGGGGGCGATGAATAGTGGGGATCCCGATCCTACAGTAACGGTCGCATTTCGCGCGCAGATTAAATAGGCTTTAATGATAAATGCGGGGGCGTATGTGCCCCGCACGTATCGGACTTGGGTCTGTTTTACGCAAATATATGTCTGGCTTTAAGCTCGTAAAACCTGAAGCCTGTTTCCGCTTAAACACAAAAGGCTCATAGAAATCTTATCTGTCTTGGAGAGACCATAACTCTCTCGCAAGCATGACAAGCTCTGCGGCAGGAAAAGGTTTTAAGATATGAGCCGAAGCACCAAGTCGCCTGGCTTGTTCCAAGAAAAGGTTGCGATCTTTCATTGTTGATTTGGAGCCACCTGCCCCTGTCACAGCAATTGCGGGCGGGGCAGTGCCTCCCATTTTGAACAAGCGGAGTAAAATATGTAGGCCTCCGCCGCCTTCTTTCACAAACATATCTGTGATAACGAGATCAAACCGATAATTTTCAAGATAAGCTAACCCTTCATTACCCGAATGACAAAGCGTCACACTGGCCCCGTTAAGTTCGAAGGCCGCTTTCCATTCGAGCGCAAGCGCTGTGTTATCTTCCATAATCAGAATACGTTTCATCAGACGGCTCTTATAGATATGGCTTTCAAAGTTGCTTTCAGCGCTTTAATGTTCACTGGTTTTGTTAAAACTGGAACGGCCTCAAATATTGATGGGATATCATAATTGGAACTATATCCCGTTGCAAAACAAAAAGGTATATTTTCACGAACTAAAATTTCAGCAAACTCAAAACTTAACGTGTCGCGTAAGCTAATATCAAGAATGGCTATGTCAGGCGGCTCATTCTTCAATAGCCCGTTTTTTGCCTGTTCAATTGTCGCAAAAGTCTCGACAATCTCGACGCCTAATGTTTTCAGCATATCAGACATATCCATCGCAATCATCAAATTGTCTTCTAAGACAAAGGCCTGTTTTGGCCCTGAATTCTGCGCTGGCTTTACGGGCTTTGGCGTCTGACTTGAATTCACTTTATGGGCTTGCATAGGCATGATCAAAGTTTCTGGTAACCAAAACCGTACAGAAAGTCCGTGTGGATGGAATTTTATGTGTGTTTGTCCATCAAGCATGTAGGGAACGGTTTTATTAATAAGTCCTAGACCAAACCCTTGCTCGGTTGGGGGTTGGATGTCCTTACCGCCGCGTTCTTCCCATAATATTTGTATGCCGTTTTTTCCGTTTTCTGGGGCGGCTTCAATATGCAAAGATATCATCCCGTCTTTATGGGATAAGGCTCCATATTTTACACAATTTGTGACTAATTCATGGGCGACGAGCGCAAAAATCGGCGCGATGTCAGAGCGTAAGACATAATTGTCGCCCGTGATTGAATATTGTGAATATTCGGCGTCGGCATAAGGATTGAGTTCTGTTTCAAATAAATCAATCAGGCTGACGCCAGATGTAATCTGGTTAGCGGCAAGATCATGTGCCTTGCCCAGTGCAACAATGCGCGCCTCTAGGGCAATGGCATATGTATCAAGCGAGTGCGCAGATTTTTGCGTTCGCCGTGCCAGAGACCGAATTAGGGCTAGAATATTACGAACCCGGTGGTTTAATTCGGCTATAAAAAGACTTCTCTGTCGCTCATCTTGATGGCTCAAACGCCGAATAAGGTTTTCGTCCGCTTTAACTAAAGCTTTGCGAATCTCTTCAGCCGCCATGAGGTCCGTTTCGTCCCAAGGTAGAGAGCGTTCCTTGATCGATTCTGAAAACGCCTTAAAGGAACCGCGCGGAATTAATCTCGGGCCGTCATGGGACTCTATGATTTCCTTTTCTGGTGCGCCCGCCCATTTGACGGATAAAATGGCTTCTTTCCGAAAGAATACCACATAATGCGCTTCGTGATGATCGAGGACAAATGCCAGTGCACCGGCACTCTTTCTGTTCTCAAAACCCGATAGTTTTAGATTTGTATTGACAGCAATAGACTTATCAAGCCCCCGTAAAAGGCTCTGTGCAATTTCCCGTATCATTGCGGGTTCCGGTGTTTCACCCTGCCGAAAAACGTCATCCTTAGAAATAACGGCGACACCATCCGCCGCCAATATTTTGCAAAAAGGTTTGGCAACATCCCGAAAGAGGGCCGATACGCTCATCACGGAATTCGATACGTTCAGTAGATCAGAGCGGTAAGATAAAATATCTGAGCGTATTCGATTTCGAATGTTTTCGAATTTTTGTTCAAGTTGCAAAGAAAAGAATTGAACAAAAAGTTCTGCGGCTCCGCGGAGGCTTGGTTCTATATGTCGGGGTTTTTTATGGTGAAAGGCAAAAAGCCCCCAAAGCTTTCCAGATACAATTATGGACAGGCTCATTGTCGCCGTAACCCCCATATTTGAAAGATACTCCACATGTATAGGGGACGTACCGCGAGAGGCCGCAAAGGTTAAATCTAGCGGAGGTCCGGTGTCATCTAGCGCGCATAATTTTACGGATTTTGCCTTTACGTTTGAAATCAAGCGTAAGGGCAGTTTTTTCATAATCTCACGGGCTTGATTGGGTATGTCCCATTTGGGAAACCGTAAGCCTATAAAGGGGTCGGAGTTTGGGCCACAGGCTTCTGCCGTGACTTCACCGTCACCATTCTCGTCAAACTGGTAGAGAAGAACGCGATCAAAGCCTGACAAATTCCTCAATCCAAAGACGGCATCATTCAAATAGCGTTGCATATCATTAATTTGACTGAGATGACCGAGTAATGAACGCACAATCATAATGGATTTGGGTTGATTATAGGTTTCAGGTTTGATGACTTCTAATTCTATGACTGGAACCGTGCCGCTAAAATGGGCCCACATTTCGATCAAATTTGATCCCTGTTTCCACTCGCTGACACGCTCACGTTGAACATGTGAAGCGCCAAGGCTGAGTGTGTTGTTTAAGCTATGGAGAACGGTTTCGGAAAATAAATCTTTTAGCTTAGCTCCTAAAACCTCCGAGACAGGGCGTCCCAGCATCGCGTCTACATTTTCACTGCAATGGGTAATTATTTTAAGATCGGGGTCGGTCGCCAATAAGACAGCACAGGGTTGGATATGTCCTGGTATATGGACAGGTTCGCGGTCACAATTTTCAAGAGAGAGTTCAACGCGGCTCAATGCTAATGTTTCTTTTTCGGCCATATCTTTCTCAAAAATTTTTCGACGTTTTACTCTATTCTATGTTCTAAGTCACGATAGAAGTTTCAACTATATTGTGCGCGACCTTATGCCTTTCACTCTATAATTGTGCGGCTTTAGAGAGTTGGATGTTCCATTTAAACGCTTCAATCGCTCCTTTTACAGCTGCATTTTGCTCAGGCTTTGATAGGTTAACTGCATTCAATGCGTTCCGGAAATCAACGGCATATGTGTTGGTTTTTTCTTTATATATATGCGAGCCTGTGTCTTTGGACGTTTGGCGGGGCGTTTCAAGGTTAGGAAACATATAAAAGTTAAGGGCGTCATCCGATAGATTAAGGCTTTGTCCCAAAATTTTCTTTAAAATCTGCCCGCCGTTTAAATCCCCTAAATAGCGAACATAGACATGTCCAAGAAAGGCGGGAAGGTTTTGTGTCCGCGCGGCTTTAATCGCGGCACCATAGTTTTGGGTTACCTCAAGAACAGGCAGGTCTCGCCATGTCTCAGCCCCGCATAAATGCGTTAAATCTAGTTCAATAGAGGGCGTGCGGAAAAGGTTGTTTTGGAAATAGGGCGTTATTTCAGGGTAAGGCAAGAGGGCGTTTCTATCGGCTTCTAATGACTGATATATGACAAGAAGATTCCGTAAATAGATCACATAGGCTTTGCGGGTAAGGCGACGGTGCAACATATCGCTCACGAGACCTGTGCGCTCTGCTTCTGTGTGCAGCGCCCAAGTCCGCGCTTTCATAAGGTCAGCCAATAAGGTCATAGAAACCCTTATCTATGTTCTAGGTCAATAGATGACAAAGCCAATAATCGCCACTTTAATGCATTTGGTCAGTTTAAGTCGATTCCCGTACAATATAATCATCAATGATACGGCCTAAGACGGTCATTGGAACACTGCCGCCTAGGACAATAGAATCATTAAAACGTTTGTAATTAAAGGCATCACCAAGGCGTAATTTGGCGTTTTGTCGCAAGCGATTAATCGCGCTATGACCGACCTTATAGCCGAGGGCCTGTCCAGGCCATGCGCAATAGCGGTCAATTTCGCCGCGGACTTCTTCGGGGTTAGAGCCATTATTTGTAACAAACCATTCATTCGCCTCTTGCCGAGTCCAGCGTTTAGCGTGAAGTCCCGTGTCAACCACGAGGCGACAGGCGCGGAAGGCCAAAGATTGCAAATAGCCTAAACGTCCAACGGGGAAATCATCATAGACGCCCAGTTCATCCGCAATTTGTTGCGCATAAAGTGCCCAACCTTCTGAATAGGCATTAAAGGCGAGCAGTGAACGGATTAAGGGTTGTTTAAACGTGTATTCGCCTTGCCAGACATGACCGGGTATGGCTTCGTGATAGGTCAAATCTGCAAGGTTAAATTTATTATGTAAGTCTGTTGAACGGAGATTAATCCAGAAATGTCCTGGCTTCGTGCCGTCAATTGATCCCGCGCCGCCGTAAGCCCCCGGGGCCCCCGCTTCGACTTCGGGGGCAATCCGGGTGACTTCTAAAAACCCAGGGACAAGCGTTTCAAAGGCTTGCGGCATACGGGCGCGAATATCATCAACCGTTTCATTGATGAATTTCATAATTTCAGCGCGCCCCGGATCGCCTTCCGCGAATAAATATTGTTTGTCTTTGCCAAGGGCCGTCATACGCGCCCCAACAGAGCCTTGCGTATAGCCAATCGATTGCAGGATTGGTTCCATTCGGGCTTGTAAACTGGCCAGCTCTTCAAGGCCCATTTGGTGGACTTCATCTGCGGATAAGGTCGTGGTTGTGCCTGCACGAAGCGTCCAATCATAATAGGCTTCGCCGTCTGGTTTAGCCCAAACTCCAGCATCCGATGTTGTGCGCGGCGCGAGCCTCTCAAGCGCTCGAATTTGGCGGTCGATTGCGGGGCCGATTTCATCCGATGCAATTCTTTGAGCCTCACTCGCCAAATTTGAGTTTTCGAGGCTTGAGTTTTCGAGGCTTGAGTTTTCAAAATTGGGGTTCATTTTGGCTACACGTGCAGTCAAGGACGTAACAACCCCCCACGTCATTGGGGGTTTTGCGCGGGCTTCACGTAATTGACCGAGTGTCTTTTCCATGAGGAAGTCAGGCAAGACAACCCCTGCTTCGCCGTCAATGCGGACGCGTTCTGTCTCTCCGTCGAGTTGTTTTGCGTAGGCGCGCATGCGGTGTAGGTAATCTTGTGCGTCTTGCTCTGTTTTTACGGAATGCGAAGAGTCCAAAAAGCTTGGGATTTCAACAAAGGCACCCGTGTTTTGCGCGACGGTATAGGGGCTGTTTCGATAAGACCAATTGGAATTTAACAAAGCAACATCCCCATAAGGAAAGTCAAACCCGTCAGATGTGGCTTGGAAAACAGACCGTACAACGTCAATATTAAGCGCCGTCTCCTTTGACAGCGCGTCCGTCTGGAGGGCATTTAGGGGTTTTAACAGGGCGCGAACATCGCGTTTAATCTGGTCTTGTCCCGCAGGTGAGCGGTTCGTAAGCTTTGATTTTAACGCTGTGTATTGTCCGTGATCAATGCCCGCGCTCGACGCACTTTCAGGATAGGCATTGAGCATTAATTCAGTGCATTGCTCTAATAGCTTTTTGGCCTGTATGTCGAACTGAGACGTTGTTTTGACGGTCGTTTCAGAGGCCTGCCTCGTCGAGGGTTTCGTATCCCGGCATCCAGACAGAGAGGCGAGAGGAAGCGTTGATAGGGCGAGTGTTGCAGCGGAGTTTTTTAAAAGTGTGCGGCGTGAAAAAGACATTGAAAATAGACCTCCGAAAATAAGACTTGAGAACAAGGCTTTTGGGAACAAGGCTTTTGAGAAAAAGGCTTGGGTAAGGCTTATTGGCACGCCAAATAATTTTGGGCAATCTTTGTAGAAAAATTCAAGGTCGTAATAGTGTGTACACCCGAATGTTCAAGAGGTTTTATGTTTCCCGCGCGACATAGGTGTTCTTATCTCCAAGCGCGAGTAAGCGGTAAAGACTACTGACACCATCATGGTCAATATAACAGCCCTGTAAATGGCGATGACCTTGCTTGCCGTTAAAGGCCGTGCGCCCATGTAAGAGGCGGTAATTATCCATCATCAATAATGTGCCAGGCTTGAACGGAAATTGGATTTTAAATTGGGGGCTGTTTGACAATTCGTGCAGGCGTTTGCGCCCTGCATAAAACAAATCTAGCGTGTGCTTGTCTAAGGCGGGGACATAATCTACGCGCGAGCTTTGGCGGATGCGCCTGACTATACCGCGGTAATCGCGTTCGATGATGGGGCCATGATGTTCCAAGATCGCCGATGGCCCGTGATAGCGGTAGCGTACATTTACACGCTCTAAGACTTCAACTTGTTCAGGGGCTTCTTTATGCAATTGTTCAACAATCGCAATCCCGTCAACTAAGGTCGAAAGACCGCCCGAAACTTCATTGCGTAGGCAGTGTAAAAATTGAATGCCGGGAACGGGATCGCGGTAAGGGTTATCCGTATGCGAGGCGAGGGCTAAGTCTGTGTAAGCGGCATCTGTGGCTTTGGGCTTTGTTTCGACATTAAAAATTTGTCCAAAATTTGTGTCGCGGACATAGCCAAACCGTCCCGCCAGTTTCACGAGTTCATCGCGCTCTGTTGGCGTGTTTTGAAAAATGCAAAACCCGTAAGTTAAAAATCGTTTGAGCCGCTCTTTTAAAATTTCGGGATTGTCAATTTCGGACCAATCCGTCTCTGATTGCACATTGTGTGATGTGTTCCAAGATTTAGGCAAAGGCAAGGCTTCGGGATTGTCGCGCCAACCAATTTCACGCTCAAGCGTTTGCAAATTAATTTCGGAGCCGTAGCCATCACTGAACTGAAGTCTAAGTGTGCTTGTATCGGTCATCTGCGCATTGACGACCTTCAGGTTTGAAGGAAATTTAGCGTGCTCATAAAGCCGTTGATGACTGATCGGGTCTAGGTTGTCGGGGCCTTCCATCCGCTCTCTTATCCAGAGGGGATGGAGATCAATCGGCGCTTTACCCGGCTTTGACAAAACGAGTATACCGTCTTGCGTTTTGAGCGTTAGAGGCGGATTCAGCTCTGTGTGAGCGGGTATTGGGTTTGAAGCGGATTCCATAAACGCCTCCTTTTCTGTGTGTAATTTTACACTAAAAATTTAAATCACAAATCGTTTTTCCGTGATTATGAACCTCAATTTTCCTAATATAAGCCCAAATATAATCTTAAATATAATTATGGTCAAAATCATAAAGCCCCTTATGAAGGCATGATCTTGAAGGGTTTTCTTTTCGAAAAGGAACAATACATGCCTAAAATTACACCTGAATATAAAGTTGAAAACTTTATCAATGGCGAATTCGTCGAAGGGGATAATGAATGGGTCGAAAGTATAAATCCCGCCAATAATGTATGTTTGGCGCGTGTAAACTATGCGAGCAAAGCCCAAAGCGAGCAGGCGGTTAAAAGCGCGAAGGCTGGTCAAAAAGTATGGGCACGTTATAGCGGTGTTGAGCGTGGACGTATTTTGTCAGAGGTCGCGCGGTTAATACGCCAAGACCGTATGCGCCTTGCACGGATAGAAAGCCAAGACGTTGGCAAACCCATTTCAGAGACGCCCGAAGCAGATATTGACAGTGCAGCGGATTGTTTTGAATATTTTGCCGCCATCGCACAGACTCTGCAAAGTGATTATATCAAAGTTAGCGGCGGTTTTGCTTATACAAGCCGCGATCCTGTTGGTGTTGTTCTCGCGATTGGGGCGTGGAACTATCCGTTTCAAATCGCGAGTTGGAAAACGGCTCCTGCATTGGCTTGCGGAAATTCAGTCATTTTCAAACCGTCAGAGCTAACCCCGATTAGTTGTGTCGAATTGGCTAAGATTTTAAAACAAGCGGGTGTGCCAGACGGCGTGTTTAGTGTCCTTCATATTGATCGGGCATTAAGTGCCGATCTTTGTACCCATCCAGATATTGCCAAGGTTTCTCTCACGGGGTCTGTCGCAACGGGTATGGCCGTTATGGCACAAGCGGCGCGTTCATTAAAACATATTACAATGGAGCTAGGCGGGAAGTCGCCTTTGATTATCTTTGATGATGCGGATATGGAGATCGCCGTTCAATCTGCGCTCTATGCAAATTTCTATACGCAAGGGGAAATTTGCACAAATGGCACGCGCGTCTTCGTGCAAAAAGCCGTGTATGATGATTTTTTAGCCCGTATGAAAACGGTTGCAGAAGCCCTTAAACTGGGCGACCCGCTCGATCCGCAAACCGATATGGGGGCCTTAATCACAAAAGATCATATGGCCCGTGTATTAGCCTATATTGAGAGTGGTAAAGCCGAGGGTGCGCGCTTAATTACGGGGGGCTCTCGCCGGATAGAGGGTGATTTGGCGAAAGGAAATTTTGTCGCGCCGACTATCTTTGCCGATTGCACAGATTCTATGAAAATTGCGCGTGAAGAAATTTTTGGCCCTGTTATGTCTGTGTTTACATTCGAGCATGAAGCGGACGTCATAATGCGTGCAAATGCGACAGAAATGGGGCTTGCTGCGGGTGTTATAACGCAAAACTTATCGCGTGGGCATAGGGTCGCCAATGCACTTGATGCCGGTATTGTTTGGGTTAACACTTATAACCTTACCCCTGTTAACATCCCTTTTGGCGGGAAAAAAATGTCAGGATTGGGTCGCGAAAATGGTTGGGCCGCAGTGAACCATTACACAGATATTAAAACTGTTTTTGTCGCTATTGAAAGCGCGGATTAACGTGGCGGATTATTGTGGCGGATTATTGCGGGTGTATTTAGGGGGACAGGATTTATGGCCTGCTAAAACGCTTTGAAACGATAAATTTTAAAGCTTTGCGCCTTCACGCTGGTTGAGCCTTGCCATCGCTTCTGTCTTCCTTCACCAGTAATTTTATGCGCACGCCCGATTCTATCCTAAAATCTACTTTTGGTTTTGAGACGTTCCGCCCTGGTCAAGCGGGTATAATCGACTCGCTGGTTGCGGGTGAGAATGTTTTGGCCGTTATGCCAACTGGGGCTGGGAAGTCACTTTGTTATCAAGTGCCAGCACTTTTATTTGAAACCGTGACAATTGTTATTTCGCCTTTAGTGGCGCTGATGGATAATCAAGTTGCGGGGCTTCGCGCGAACGGCGTGCAGGTGGCCTGTATCCATTCAGGACAATCGCGTGAGCAAAATATTTCTGAGTGGAAATCTGTCGCCTCTGGCGCGGTTAAACTGCTTTATTTATCACCCGAGCGCTTAATGACCCCGCGCATGTTTGCGGCAATGCAGGCCTTAAATCCTGCCATGTTTGTCATTGACGAAGCGCATTGCGTCTCCAAATGGGGACCGTCTTTTCGGCCTGAATATGCGCAATTGTCTGCGCTTAAAACGGCCTTCCCACAGGCACGGATCGCCGCGTTTACAGCCACAGCAGACGGGGCTACGCGGGAAGATATTGCCAGTACTTTATTTGATCGACGCGGGAAAATTATTGTCCAAGGCTTTGATCGTCCCAATCTCTCTTTGACTGTGCAAGCTAAGACAGACCGTAAAAAACAACTTTTGACTTTTATGGAAACCCTGCGCGGCAAGTCGGGCATTGTCTATGCTCTGTCGCGAAAAAATACCGAAGAATTTGCAAGTGTTCTAAAACAAGCGGGCCATAAAGCCTTGCCCTATCATGCGGGTTTGGAGGCCGATGTGCGCTTTGAGACTCAAGAACGGTTTATGGCCGAAGAGGGGCTTGTGATTGTCGCCACAATTGCTTTTGGAATGGGCATTGATAAGCCTGATATACGCTTTGTCTATCATACGAATTTACCAAGTTCGCTAGAAGCGTATTACCAAGAAATTGGTCGTGCTGGGCGGGACGGTCGCCCCGCTGTGACATCTCTGTGTTACGGTTTGGATGATGTGCGAATGCGGCGTCAATTCATCAGCCAAGAGGCCAGTGATACAGACCATCAAATTCGGGAAATGAAACGGCTTGACGCCCTCTTGACATATTGCGAGGCCTCGACGTGTCGGCGGCAGGTAATGTTGGCGTATTTTGGCGAAACGGCACCGCCGTGCGGGAATTGTGATCTATGTGAAAACCCGCCAAACATGATTGATGCGACCGCGCATTTGATCCTTATTTTAAATACGGTTGAAGAGACGAAATCGCGTTTTGGACAGGCGCATATCATTGCGGTCGCGCGTGGCGCAGATACGGATCGCATTCGCCAATTGGGGCATGAAAAACTCTCAAGCTATAAACAAGCCAAAGCTATTGGCGTCCCTTATTTACAAGCCCTTATCCGGCAGGCGCTGGCCAGCGGTCACTTGGATATGGATATTGAACGGTTTGGCGCACTGACTGTTACCGATAAAGGGCGTTCTGTTTTACGCGGTGAAACCGTGTTTAAGTGTAAATCTATTCGGACGAATACTGTCGCAACACGCCCAGATCGTGACCGTAGAAAACTTGAACAAGAAAGCACATTATCGGCCCGCGATAATACTTTGCTTGTGCAATTAAAGTCAAAACGCATGACCCTTTCTCGGGCTTTGGGGAAACCCGCCTATGTTGTGTTCTCAGACGTAACTCTGATTCACATGGCAAAAAAACGCCCCCGTAATCGGTCTGAGATGTTAAAGGTTTCAGGCGTAGGCGAAGTCAAATTCGAAAAATTTGGTCAAGATTTCTTGGACGTGATTCAAGAGGCCTCGTAGACTTAAGTTCAGACAGAACGGCTCTGGACGTTAAAGAACGCCTAACTCCAAGAAGTCGTGAATATGTAAAATACCAATTGGGCGTTTGTCTTCGCAGACAAAAAGCGTTGTAATATGGCGTTGGTTTAAGATTGCCAGAGCGTCTGCGGCGAGCATATCGGGTGTGACATAAACAGGGTTTTGACTCATTATATCTTGGGCCGTTTTCAGGTGAATATCTTTTGAAATATTACGCCGAATATCGCCGTCCGTTATCACGCCTTTTAAGCGATTATTTTCAACAATCGCCACACAACCGTAATTATTGAGAGCTATGATCTTAACAATTTGGGTAATGCGCGTTTCGGGTAAGGCGAGCGGGATCTTATCACCCTTATTCATAACGTCGCGGACTTTGCGTAAGCCTGCGCCGAGCTTGCCACCGGGATGGAAGTTTTTGAAATTCTCTGCCTTAAAGCCTTTGTCACGTAAAAGGGCAACTGACAGCGCGTCCCCGATCGCAAGCGTCATCGTCGTTGATGTTGTCGGTGCGCGTATATCTTCGCAGGCCTCTGGTGAGTGCGGCAAAAGCAGGCAAGCGTCTGCGGCGCGGCTCAAAGCCGAGTCTTTGCCTGATGTAATGGCAATCAGTGGAATGTTAAATCGGCTACAATAGTGGATAATGTCTGCGAGTTCAGCGGTTTCCCCTGAATTTGAAAGTGCCAAAACCACATCCTTTTGCGAAATCATCCCAAGATCACCATGGCTGGCTTCGCCGGGGTGAACAAAACTGGCGGGCTCGCCTGTTGACGCAAGGGTTGCCGCAATTTTACGCCCTATATGCCCAGATTTCCCCATGCCCGAGACGATGATACGGCCCTCAGAAGATTTTATGATTTCGATAGAGCGCTGAAAGTTTACGGAAAGAAAACTGTCTATATTTTCAAATTCCTGCGTGAGCGCCAATAGACCCTTGGCCTCATATTGGATCACTTCACGTCCGACTTTAAGATGGGAATTACAAGGCGGTTTTGTCATGGCACATGCCTAATCACAATCCTGTTAAATGACAAGCTGTCTCGATATGAAGCTTACCAAAGTATAAGGTGGTAGACAGGCGTTCAGAGATGAAATATTGCTTCATCAAAATTATATATTCCATACCATATTCAAATTAATAGGCCTGATGACCGCTATGACCCATCACAATACCGTTAAAATCACTGCTGCTAGCGGGGATGTTACGATTTCAAACACAGCGCCTTTTATGCTGTTTGCAGGGCCTTGCGCTATGGAAAGCCGCGACCATGCGATGGAAATGGCTAGCGCGATTAAAGAGATTACCGATGATCTCGGCATTGGGTTCGTATATAAATCTTCTTTTGATAAAGCGAACCGCACGAGCTTGAACAGTAAACGTGGTATTGGTTTGGATAAGGCATTGCCGATTTTTGCAGAAATTCGTGAAACACTCGGGATTCCTGTTTTGACCGATATACATGAACGCGCCCATTGCGCTCCAGTCGGTGAAGTTGTTGATGTGTTACAAATCCCTGCTTTTTTGTGCCGTCAAACGGATTTACTTTTGGCCGCAGCGGCGACTGGACGTGTGATTAAAATTAAAAAAGGACAATTCCTTGCACCTTGGGATATGAAAAATGTTGTCAAGAAAGTGGTTGAATCGGGTAATCCGAATGTCCTTGTGACGGAACGCGGGGCGAGCTTTGGCTATAATACTTTGGTTACAGACCTGCGCGGTATCCCGCAAATGGCCCGCGATACGGGCGCGCCAATTATTTTTGATGCAACCCATTCAGTACAACAACCCGGCGGACAAGGCCAAACGTCAGGGGGGCAGAGAGAAATGGTACCCACGCTTGCGCGCGCGGCGGTGGCCGTAGGCGTTGCCGGTGTGTTTGCTGAAACCCATCAAAACCCCGACGCGGCCCCGTCTGACGGGCCCAATATGATACCGCTTCATTGGCTTCGAAAATTCCTAATGGAATTAAAAACCTTAGACGCGATTGCGAAGTCTCGCACGAATATGCATTTCTTTGATGAGACGTAGATTTGTAAAACCTTGCGTTCTTTAACCGCTCATTTGGGTTCAGCTCAGGTTCATGCCTAAACGCTAACCCTTCTGTTTAAGATTGCAAAATCGTAATGTGCTCAAAAGCTATCTGTCATTAACCGCAGGTTTTTCTTTGCTCCTACGGATACTCGGTTTTGTATAAGTGGTTTGACTATAAAAAGGTTTATGATGAAATTATTCACGATTTCGGGTGCTGCGAAAATTATGTCTTTTGCAGCGATTCTGTCTTTGTCGGCGGCCATTCCTGCTAATGCGGCCTCGACGTGTAAGGGTAAGTCCCAGACAAGTTGTGAGGCCAGTTCGTCTTGCTCTTTTGTAAAGGCCCATACGCGCTCTAATGGATCGAAAGTAAAATCCTTTTGCCGCGCTAAATCTGGAAAAAGCGTGACAAAGAAGAGTACGACAAAAACGCGTTCGGCTAAAAAGACAACGAAAGCGCAATCCGCTTCTGCATCACTGGCCGATAAGGAAGCCTTGGATAAATCCGCTAAGCCAAAAAAGTCATCTACGGCCTCTAAGGGGGCAGGTACGAAAGCTAAAAAGAAAGCTGCAAAAAAGGCTTCGTCTCAGAAAAGTGTAAAAAGTGACAGCGCGACAAAGCCGTCTAAGGCTAAGAAAAAAACGGCTAAAAAATCAGCCACAAAAAAATCATCCGCTAAAAAGACGGCCGTCAAGTCTAGAAAGACAACAACAAAATCTAAAAAACCGACAAAAAAGAAATCATAAACGTCTTGTTTCTGTTTCTTGGGCTATAGGCTTTTAGTTTAATTTGTAGACTGACATTGGGCTTTACCCGCGCGTTTTCGAGTGCGTATTGCGCGCGTTAATGCGCATTGTTAACAGAGCTGCACGCCCTTTTATACACGGTATTATACACGGCATTATTGGGGGTGGAACGTACTCTGCGCGCTTTGTACACGGCGTTGGTCACGATAAATCATTACGCTGTTTATTTTGTAAAAATTTTCATTATTGTTCAATATACGGGCATTGACTTTGGCCGTAGGTGCTGGGTTTCGAGGCGTCATTAAATCGCCATAAAATCTTAAAACAAGTTTTAAAAAACTGTTAAGTTTCTGTCATAAAACCATTCTAGGTCACGTCCAAATCATCAATTGGGGCTTATGTGACCATGTTAAAGAATACATCCCCTTCAGAGCCGAAAAAAAGCAAAACTTTAAAATCATTGATTGGCGTAATATTGAAGCTGGATTGCAAATGCTAAAATAGCGCTTAACGTTAGCGTCTGAAGTTAATTCTTGAACCGACCCTATGAAAATTTCTCTTTTGAAGCGTGCCTTTAGTCGTATCTTGCAAAAGAATGGAGAGTTAGATGAACCAAGCCGATAGAGACGATATATCGTCTAATCCCCGTACAGCGAGCGAAAAAATTGGGCTAGAGACGTTCATTGAAAAACGACTTTCGCGACGGGGGCTTCTGTTAGGGGGCCTCGCAATGTCACTCTCGGCTTGCGCGCCTAAACTCCAATCCAGCCCCAAGAGTCGGTCACTCCGCGAACAAGATATAGGGGTTACTTTTACATTTCCTGAAATTACACGCGGGTCTGACGGAACACATCATGTGCCAGAGGGTTATGTGACAGAGACATTGATCCGGTGGGGTGATCCGATCCATAATGCTGGCCCCGCTTTTGATCCATTATTACAAACCGCGTCCCGTCAAGCCATGCAATTTGGCTATAATAATGACTTCATTGGCTTTGTTCTTTTGGACGAAGATCGCGGCTTGCTTTGTGTCAACCATGAATATACCGAAGCAAAAGACATGTTCCCCAAAGCGCAACGCGGTGACCTCGCACGTGTGGTGGCAACAGAAATTAATGCCCAAGGCGCCAGCGTGTTAGAAATTAAGCGCATGAACGGACGGTGGTCGGTTGATAAAAATTCACCGCGCAATCGCCGAATTACAGGTAAAACACCCATGATTATCTCTGGCCCCGCCGCGGGTCATGCGCGCATGATTACACCCGACGATCCAACGGGCATGCGCAGCCTCGGTACACTCGGTAATTGTGCGGGTGGAGTCACGCCTTGGGGCACCTATTTGACGGCAGAAGAAAATATCAATTATTACTTTGGTGGTGATTTGCCTGAAGGACATTCAGAAGAACAAAACCATGCCCGTATGGACGTTCCAGGGGACGACGGCAAGGCTTGGGAACGTTTCATGCCGCGCTTTGATTTAAGGGTCGCTCCAAATGAACCCAACCGCTTTGGCTGGGTAGTGGAGATTGACCCTAAAGACCCGACCTCAACCCCCAAAAAACGCACAGCCATGGGGCGTTTCAAACATGAAGGTGCAGAGACGGTTACGGCCCCGAATGGCCATGTTGTGGTCTATATGGGCGATGACCAGCGTGGCGATTATCTTTATAAATTTGTGAGCCGTGATGCCTATGACCCGCAAAACCCTGATCCTGATCTTTTAGATCACGGCACGCTTTATGTCGCGCGGTTTAATGAGACAAGGATTGATTGGTTGCCGCTTGTCTGGGGGCAAGGGCCTCTCACACAAGCGAATGGTTTTGCCTCCCAAGCGGATGTTTTGATTTCTACGCGTCTTGCAGCGGACGCATTGGGCGCAACCCCTATGGACCGACCTGAAGATGTTCAACCCGCTGGGGATCAAGGCCGGGTCTGGGTTATGCTTACGAATAATAAGAACCGCTCTGATGCTCTGGATGCGTCTCCGCGTAATGCCGTTAATCTGGCCAATCCACGTCCTAAAAACACATATGGTCATATTATTGAGATTATTGAGCCAAATGGTGACTATACGGCTACGACTTCGCGCTGGGATTTTCTTGTTAAATGTGGTGATCCTAATAACCCAGATCACGGCGCAATTTGGAATCCTGAAATATCTTCCAATGGTTGGTTTAGCGCCCCTGATAATTGCGCCGTTGATCCGTCCGGGCGTCTTTGGATTTCTACAGACGGTAATATGAAGACGGGGGCAGCAGACGGGCTGTGGGCTATGGAAACGGATGGGCATCGCCGTGGCCTTGGCAAGGCATTCTTTCGAGCCCCCATTGGAGCAGAGGTCTGCGGCCCGCGCTTTACGCCTGATGGGCAAACCTTATTCCTCGCCGTGCAACATCCAGGAACGGATGACGATACGGATTATGAAACCCCTATGACCCGCTGGCCTGACTTTAAAGAAAACCACCCCCCGCGCCCAGCCGTCATTGCGATTTATAAAAAAGAAGGCGGTGTGATCGGAACTTAGAAGACGTTTATGCTGACTATAATGATTATTCCGCGACCCTTATTCGGCTTTATTCGTAAAGCGGCGATGGAGTAAGCCTGTTGTTTTTGGTCGCGAACGGAGTCTAGTGATAGCGTGCCTTACGTCCAAATCTCCCGCGCGATCAGACTTAAATTTATACGATAGTCTCAACCTCTGGCCTCAGACGGCTAATGAAACCCTAGTCATCAAAAGCGTAATTTCCGAGGACATCTAAGTGTCTTGGTTGAAGCGTGTCCCCAAATAAAAATAATGTATCTGCGACATGAGTCGCAAGCTTCTTGAGCGATGCATGCGCAACGCGGTCGCCTTCAGCCATGTATTCAAGATGTACAAGCTCCTCATTATACTTATCGGCCCACCATTTGGCTTTTTTTGCCGCGCTTTACAGGCGTAAATGTTTTTGTTCCTTCGTGAGT
>CALCKU010000101.1 GCA_937965735.1 uncultured Caulobacterales bacterium | reverse complement strand
GATATATATCGGGCCGCCTCAGGCGAACCAGTCTTACTTGGTTATGGATAAAATCATTGACGCGATTAAAGAGAGCGGCGCGGACGCGGTGCATCCGGGTTATGGTTTCCTGTCTGAAAATGCGGAATTTGCGCAAAAGCTTGATAAGCTCGGCATTACTTTTATTGGGCCGAACCCACACGCGATTGTGTCAATGGGCGATAAGATTACATCGAAGAAACTCGCGCAAGAGGCGGGCGTGTCTTGCGTTCCCGGTCATATGGGTTTGATCGCGGACGCGGATGAAGCGGTGAAAATTTCCAATAAAGTCGGTTATCCCGTGATGATCAAGGCGTCTGCGGGCGGCGGCGGGAAGGGGATGCGGATTGCGTGGAATGACGAGGAAGCCCGCGAAGGGTTCCAAAGTTCCAAAAACGAAGCCGCGAATAGTTTCGGTGATGACCGTATCTTTATCGAAAAATTCGTCACCTCTCCGCGCCATATCGAAATCCAAGTTTTGGGTGATAAGCACGGCAATGTCATCTATCTGGGCGAGCGCGAATGCTCGATTCAGAGGCGCAATCAAAAAGTGATCGAAGAAGCCCCGTCTCCGTTCCTCGACGAAGACACACGCGCGGCTATGGGGGCCGAGTCGGTCGCGCTGGCCAAAGCGGTGCAATCTGATAGTGCGGGAACGGTCGAATTTATCGTTGACGGGGAAAAGAACTTCTATTTCCTAGAAATGAATACGCGCGTGCAAGTCGAACATCCTGTGACAGAACTGATTACGGGTGTCGATTTAGTCGAGCAAATGATCCGGTCTGCGAACGGCGAAAAACTCTCTATGACCCAAGATGATGTCAGGCTGAAGGGGTGGTCGATTGAAAGCCGTATCTACGCCGAAGACCCGTTTCGGAATTTCCTGCCCTCAATAGGCCGTCTGACGCGCTATCGTCCGCCCGCTGAGGGCATGCTTTCCAATGGCGCCATTATTCGCAATGATACGGGCGTCTATGAAGGCGGCGAGATTTCAATGTATTATGATCCGATGATCGCAAAGCTTTGTACGTGGGGTGAAGACCGCGGCGTGGCGCTGAACGCCATGAAAGGTGCGCTGGATACATTTGAGCTATCAGGGATTGGGCATAATATTCCCTTCTTGCAAGCGGTCTATGACCATGACCGGTTCGAGCGCGGCGACATTACGACGGCTTTCATTGCTGAAGAATATCCAGACGGGTTTGAGGGCGGCACACTTAACACGGGGCATGCGCGTAAAATTGCAGCCGTTTGTGCCTTGATGCATGATATTGCGGAACATCGCGCCGCCTTGATTTCAGGGGGGTTGCCAAATCATAAACGCTATATACCCGATGAATGGGCCGTTGAGTTACGCGTTAGTGATTCAGAGGCGCTCGAATATTTTGCCGAGATTAATGGTACAAAAGGTCTGCGAACAATTGTGGTCAATGACGGCAGTGATAAAGCCGCCATTGAGATGGAAGTCATCACGTCTTGGAAACCGGGCCAAGCATTGGTTAAGGCTGTTGTTGATAATAAGGCCTTTAACTTTGTCTTATCCCCGCGTTCTGAGGGGTATACGGTTTGGCACCGGGGGCTTGAGTATAAAGTGTCTGTGCGTACACCGCGAGCTGCCAAACTGGCCAAACATATGCCGATTAAGGTTGCCCCAGATACGAGCAATCTTTTGCTCTGCCCTATGCCAGGTGTGATTGTTTCTTTGCTCGTTGAAGTGGGGCAAGAGGTTCAAGACGGTCAAGCTCTAGCGGTGGTAGAAGCCATGAAAATGGAGAACACATTGCGCGCAGAGAAAAAAGGCGTGATTGCTAAGATCAATGCTCGTCTTGGTGAAAACTTAGCGGTGGATGCTGTGATACTCGAATTTGAAACCGAAACATCGTCTTAGAGCCTTACGGTTTTCGTATCTTACGGTCTTTATGTCTTATATTTTTAGGGGGTGCTTGGGCTTTGGGTTTGAAATGCGTAACATAGAGTAATTTTGAGACGCTAATTTCACAGAGGTTTTTGACGGTTGGATTAAAACCATTCGGGGCCTGTTAACTCTATGTTATGAAAATTTCATATTCTGAAATCAAAGGCTTGATTCTTTTGAGTGCATCTGTTAATAGACTATTAATGAATGCTGAAAAAACATCTCCCACGTATTTTTATATAGCTTTCTAAAATTTTAGAGACAAAACCGTCATGCGTAACCCGTATGACGGTTTTGTTTTGTCAAATTTTTGCTCAAATTCATCCTTAAAGTATACAAGGAACTTCCATGCTCTATCATTATAATCGTCCACTGAATCAAAATTTCCGCTCGCCTCGTGTGGCTCAATACTACCAATGGCGGAGTTTCTCTGAAGCGCAAGAAGATGTTTATGAGAAGGTCGAAGCAAAATTTGAACTGGTTGACACGGAAACCCGTAATGACAAATATTTCCTATTAGCGGGGCGCTCTAAAGTCGTTCCCCGTCTTGTGAATGATGAATATTTTGAAGTGTTATCATTGGTCGATGACGCTGGCCCCGTCGAGCTTTGGGAGCAATCTGTCAAAACAGAATTTCCGATGCGTCGTAGTCTCGCGGCAATGATTAGTGCGAAAATTCCAAAGTTTCATGGAGCGTGTTCAAGTGTGGCGACACCAGAGACTTTGACTGACGCGTTGTCACGCAAAAGTAAGTATTTCGAAGCCAAGAAAACGGTTAAAATGTTTGAGTTTGGTACGGTCAGAGCGGAAATTTCTGAAGTGGAAATTGACGGGGTCAGTCAAATGAGCCTATCGCTTCAGTGCGATGAGTCGGCTCCGCTTGTTGAAATGTTGAAAGAATTTGGCCTTAAACCTGCTGATAATACGAATTACGGTGATTACTTAATGGTGGCATAAAGGCGGCTATTTTAAAGGATTTCTTTGAAATCTTTATAATAAATTCAAAAGGGGGTACGAAAGTGCCCCTTTTTTATTTTACTTTTTTTAGATTAGATTTACAGCCAAAGCATGAAAAATGCTCTTGAGTTAAAAGACAGTTTTAAACCGCCATTCTGGATGCGTCCATCAATGGTGCAGACCTTAATTGCGAGTTTAAAATTTCGTAAATCGGGGACACATGCGGTACAAGACCGTTCTATAGAAATGATTTTACACTGTGGAACCGATCAAGAAGGGTGTGAGGTTCGCTTGATGGGGAGTTACACGCATAATCCTCGCAATAAAGCCTTAGTGATTTTTTTACACGGATGGGAGGGCAGTCAAGACAGCACTTATGTTGTTTCAACGGCGCGGCGTGTCTATGATCAAGGGGCGTCCGTTTTCCGACTTAATTATCGTGATCATGGCGGAACCCATCATCTAAACGAAGGTATATTTCTTGCCACTCGGTTTGACGAGATTTCGAATGCGGTCTCGCAAGCGGCTGAGTTATCAGGCGGTGCTAAGGTGTATATTGTTGGGTTTTCTTTAGGGGGGAATTTTGCGCTTCGATTGGCACGTTCATTAAAAAAGTCGCAAATAGAAATA
>CALCKU010000100.1 GCA_937965735.1 uncultured Caulobacterales bacterium | reverse complement strand
TCTTGTCTCAACCTTTCCACGTTGCTGAAATCTTTACGGGTTCACCGGGCTTGCTCGTGCCACTTGAAGATACAGTGCGCTCATTTAAAGGCCTGTGCGAAGGGGAATATGATCACCTGCCAGAGCAAGCGTTTTACATGGTCGGCGGTATTGACGATGTAATGGAAAAAGCCGCTAAGATGGCGGCAGAAGCGGCTTAAGCCTCTGATGAACGTCAGTTCAAAATTACCTCAATCAAACCCGGTCAGTTCTGCTGACTGGGTTTTTTTATAAACGCATTTTCAAAGCGGAGAAAATCATGTCCCAGAAATTAGAGCTAAAAGATTGCGTCAACGCCATCTGCCCGTGGTCGGGTAATCCCGTTTCCGCGGATAGTCTGACCCTGTATAAAGGCCAAGTCGTCGGATTTTGTAAGGTCGGGTGCCGTGATAAATTTGAGAAAGCAATCACGGCTTTTGACGCGGCGCTGAAGTAAACCCTCTAATCTGTTTCTTTAATCGGCCACGCGCTGGGGCGTTCGGGGCGGGCGCTAAGCCAATCTGTCCCGTGGGGGTTTGTACGAGGATAAAAGTTTAGTACGTCCGCATTTTCTATCAGCTGGCTTGCGCTGTTCCTATGATAGGCTTCTCGAACAGAGACAGGCGGAACAGTCTCGGCTTCGCGGCGGACTTCGCCTTTCATCAGACTGCATTGATAGCCTAGAAACGGAACATCCTTTGCTTCGCATCTGAATTTATGCTTGAAATGGTAATCGCCAATATAAGCATTGGCGACCAAACCCGTCCAGTTAAGCGAGAGGAGGTCATTTTCTTGCGCGATAAAAGTAATCGCATGATTGGCCACCGCGTCGTGCCCGCGCAAATAGATATGAAAGGCTTGGGCGTCCGAATCCCATTGATGTGTGGGATCAACAATTCCGGTTTCATCGGTTTTTACAGGATTAAAAATGAAGGTTTTTCCTGATATAGCCTGCATTGAAAACATCGTATTCGGTTCATTAATCGGCGTCCGCATGTCAATGCCCCAATAGGTATTGGACAAGGTGCAGGCGTGATAATTATACCAAGAATCAGGGTGCTGCCACTCTGGAATATCTTCAAATTCGGGTAAAAAATTATCCTCATCATCCTCGGTCTTGATCGCCCGCGTTTCGGAATAGTCTTCACTTTTTAAATCTAATAAGAGATCAATGCGTTCTGGGAATAAGTGACATGAAACATCAAGTGTTTTCAGAGCGTGACCCTCGGGCCACGGATTGTCTTCGAAAAATATACGTCCCTGCATCGTATATACCCGTAACCTCAATCCAGCGTATCGACAATGTCAAATTTAAAGGCGGTTCCAAATTGAAATTTGATATATTTTTGGAAGTATTGTGAAAGTCCCCTTCAGCCCTATATTAACCGCCATAAGATAATCCGCATAATTTAAGAGAATTTGGCCTTTATGTTTTGTTAAAAATGGCTAAAACGTCCTTGATAAATATAGGAGCCTGATATGGCGGGTAAATTACATTTTTCTCTTGTGTCCCCTGAACGGGAACTGTTTTCTGGCGATGTCAACCAAGTTGATATTCCGGGTACAGAAGGCGACTTGGGCGTATTGCCAGACCATAGCCCGTTAATGGCGGCCATTCGTACGGGTGCGATTACAGTTTATAGCGACTCTGGCGAGACGCAGTATTTTGTTCAAGGTGGCTTTGCCGATGTGACCCCTGCTGGCCTGACGGTCCTCGCTGAAAAAGCGATGCCAATGGGTGATGTGTCTGCGGAAGGGTTAAAATCTGAAATTGAAGCGGTTGCTGAAACCCTTAAAGGCCTCGAAGGCGAAGCGGCTCTGGCTGTCCGTCAAAATCTTGACGGCCTCAACGCGATTGTCGCTGGGCTTTAAACTATGACGGCCCGTGTCGTCGCTGTCGCGTCTGATACGGGACATAATTTTACCAAACCTGTCAAAGAGACGATCACGCTTATTGAAGGGGAAGGCGTTATGGGGGATGCCCATTGCGGCGTTACGGTTCAGCATCTTTCGGATAAACGAAAAACGCCGCTGGCTCCGAATTTACGGCAAGTCCATTTAATGCATGCCGAGTTGTTCGATGAACTCGCGGGGCAAGCGATCACGGTCAGCGCGGGGCAGATGGGTGAGAATATCACCACTCAGGGCATAGATATTTTAAATCTGCCGCTTGGTACAATTTTACAATTTGGTGACTGCCTTCAAACTGAGGGATGCGCGCAGATTCAAATTACGGGCCTGCGGAGTCCGTGCCGCAAGTTGAATAATCTTCATCCCGAGCTTCTCAAAGCGGTTGTTGAAAAAGACAAAAACGGAGCCATTGTCAAATCTGGCATTATGGCGACCATTCTAACAGGCGGAACCGTATCTGCGGGGGATATCATTACGGTCATTTTACCAGACGGGCCACCTATACCCTTGAAGACACTTTAGTGGATTTAAAGCGTCTTATAAAAACGGGATTTTGGGTGGGCTGTATTACGGCGCTTGCTTGTTTCATTTACGGGTTTGGTATTGAGCCTCGGCTTTTGAAAATTCGCACAGTGGATATAAGCGCAAAAACGGTGTTGGAGCGTCCTGTAAAAATCGCTTTTATCACAGATATTCATATTGGCGGTCTGCATGTTTCGCCAAAGCGGGCAAAGATGCTTGTAGCGCAGATTAACGCATTGAATGTGGATATGGTCTTAGTCGCGGGCGATTGGGTTAATGGCCACACGCCGCGCGTGGAACATACCGAAACGTTTAATCAAGACCTTGTCAAAGGGCTAGGGCATTTTGCCGATTTACGGGCGCCTGAAGGCGTTTACTCTGTGATCGGCAATCATGATGTTTGGTATGATAAAGCGTTTATAAAATCACAGTTAGAGGGGCATGGAATCCGTGTTTTAGACAATAGTGCCGTGCAAGTCAGAGAGAGACTTTATATTGTTGGTCTTGCTGATGATATGACGGAAACGCCTGATAGGGCGGCGTTTAACACTGTGCCTGACGGGGTAACGACAATCGCACTGATGCATTCGCCAGATAGTGCGCCGCTCTTAGTGCCGAATACGGCTTTGGCACTTGCGGGACATACGCATGGCGGACAGATCAATTTACCTATTTTGGGACGACGTGTGACAGCCACGCGATTAGGACAGCCTTATGCTTACGGCCTGAAAACCTATAACGATATTCCTATTTTTATCAGCGCCGGTATAGGCACGTCTATGCTTCCTGCGCGGTTCCGCGCACCACCCGAAATCGTAGTTTTGACCTTACGCTAAACTTTAAACAGTGTCCGCGACTTCTGTTGAAATAACGGCTTTTTTTGCATCATTCGGACGCGCTTTTTTATCCGCGTCCGTTGTATTGAGTATAAAGGTGATAATTGCGATCAACGCCAGCAGTGCGGCGAGAAAAAACGGCGCGCCTGGTTCGTAAATATTGGCTATTGCATGGGAAATATTTGCAAAGGGCTCAGATAAATAGCGCTCAAACAAGCCCGTTCTCGGCGTGTCTAATTTCGTCGCAAAATACTCAAAACTGCGCGTCATGGCCAGTGGCCCGATCATTAAGGCTAGGCCTTGTGCTGCACCAATGGCCCCTTGTAATTCCCCTTGTTCTGACGGGCTAACCCGTGTGGACATCATGTTCGAGAGTGCCGGCCCGTAAAACCCTGCGAGCGCCGCAAATGGCCCCATAGCGTAAATCATCCAACCTTCACTCGCCATGCCCATGCCTGCATAGGCGATAATCGCCGACAACATGCCAATTATACCCGCCCAATATAGCCCGATTTTAGGGATAGCGATACGGATAAGCCAGCCTTGAGCGATAATGCTCGCCAGACCAAATGCACCAAGGGATAGGCCGACAGCACCGGAATCCCAACCAAGTTTCTCCATTGTCGAAAAGGCATAAGAACTGGGGTAAGTCGTATGGGCGATCGCCAAGATAAAAAGCACAAAAATCAAACCTTTGACGCCTTTAATGCGCCCCAGTGCGAGGACAGAGCCAATAGGGTTTGAGCGCTTCCAGCTAAATGTGCGTCTGTTTTCAGGCGTTAGGGTTTCGGGTAGAACAAAATAACCAAAAACGACATTGATGAGGGAGATCACGCCCGCCGCAAAGAACGGTACGCGCGGGCCAAACTCACCAAAGAAACCGCCTAGTACAGGGCCGAACATGAAGCCAATCCCAAAGGCAGCCCCGACAAGGCCAAAATTTTGCGCGCGAGTTTCAGGGGGGCTTATATCAGCGATATAGGCATTGGCCGTCGAGAAAGTGGCCCCGAACGCGCCTGCAATAATACGGCCTAAATATAAAAAGGCGATTGTGGGGGCAAAGCCCATTAAGAAGTAATCAAAAGAAAGCCCCGCGAGCGAGAGGAGCATTATCGGGCGACGCCCATAGGCATCGGAAAGGCCACCGACAATGGGCATGCAAATAAACTGCATAACGGCAAAGACAAAGGTCAACCAGCCGCCATGTATAGCGGCTTCGTTTAAGGGGAGTTTTGTGAGTTCAACTAATAGGTCCGGTAGGACAGGAATCATAATTCCAAAGCCGATAGAATTTATCATTACGGTCATCAGCACAAAGATAAGCGCTTTTTTAGATGTGCCGTCTATGCCTGAGATCTTTGACGAAACTGTTAGGGGATCCTTTGCGTTTTGTGGGGGCGTTTGGGATGTCATTTAAGAGATTTAGAGTTTTCATGCGGATTTGCAAATGCGCTAAATTCTTGGATAAGCATTTTATAGACCTCGCGTTTAAACGGGACAATCATGTCGGGCGTTTTATGGAAATCCATCCATTTCCATTTTGAAAATTCTTGTGGCATATGTGCCTTTAAATCAATATCGTGTTTATTACCGTGAAACTGAAACACGAACCATTTTTGTTTTTGTCCACGCCAACCTCGACTGACCTTTTTACCGTGATATTCAGGTGGAAAATCATAGGTTAGCCAGTTTTCGGTTTTGCCCAATCGGGTCACTTTTTCAGGTTTTATTCCTGTCTCTTCCCAAAGTTCACGAAGGGCTGCTGATTTTGGTGTCTCGCCGGGGTCAATACCGCCTTGGGGGAATTGCCAGACATGCGCTCCACGTTGACGATAGCGGCGTCCAACCCAAACTTTCCCTTTCTTGTTAAAAACAATAATTCCAACACAGGGTCTATATTCAGAGAAATCGGTCATAGATATGCGTTTAGGGAAGGCTCGTCGAAGCAGGGGCGAGAACCAATTGCTGATTGGACAATGTTCGCGTCCAAGACGCCACAGCGGAAATCGTTTGCGGATAGGCAAAACCAAAGCCAATTGCGCCTGAACCAGCACTGGCTTGCGCTTGCAGACGTGAAAGCTCAATCTGAATGTTTTCAGGGTCGGGGGTAAGGTCTAGGAGTGTGTAGGCCTCCGCGAAAGGTACACGCGCTGTCGAGGCGAGTAATGGCAAAGACGGCGCGCTGCTTGAGCCATCAAAAACAAGGGATAGACCTGATTTTTCAAGATGCGACATAACGGGCGCTACAGAATCTGTGCGAGTTAAAAACTTATCACCGTTGAAATTTGTTACGCCAAAATACCCTTGAGCGCGGCTCATCATCCAGTCCATATTACGCAGGTTTTGCTCTTTTGAGGCGTCAGCCATTAAGGCCCGTTCCGCCCCGGGTTCTGTGGGATCAAATTCGGTTGATTCCATTGGCACCTCTAACAAGACTTCATGCCCCGCCTGCCTCGCTTGATTGATCCAGTCTTGAAGGTTTGGCGCGTGGGCCGCAAAGGATAATGTGACCTCTGGCGGCAATGTAGAGATTGCTTGTTGTGTGACATCGCTTCGGATTCCTAGACCCCCAATGATAATGGAGACGGGTTGTTGTCCTGCGGGTGTTGAAAAGGGTCTTTTATAGGCGGAATAAGGCGTTAGACCCGTTGCATTAGGGGCAGGGACGGGGCCAAAAGGCCCCTGACGCGATAAACCCATAATTGGGGCTGGCGGTAGGGCCGAGGCGTTGATGTTTATGGGACGCCCATTAATTGTAATAGGGCGGGTGGGCGTTGTGACCTTTTGTTGCGAGCCAGTGAGTAAAGGACTATCAGGATTTTGTCTATTTGTGTTGGGTAAGGGATTGCCGAGGGCATCGACCCGCGATCTATTGTTGAGTAATGTGGTGGGATTTATATTTCGCGGCACATCGCCGTCGAGTAAGTCTGGTAGTGTATTTGAACTGCCAGCCAGCGTGTCGGATTCTGCGGGCATAAGTTGTGGATCCACTAAAATAGCGCCATCAGAAACGACCGATTTCGTGTCTCCAAAGGCTTCGATAAAAATCCAAGCCCCGATTATCAGCATAAAAAATGTAGCAACCGACCAAAATAAATGTGTCCAAATAGAGGGTAGTTTGACCCGCGCACGGCGGGATACAAAATCCTGTGCATTTTGAGAATCAGAAGCGGGTGTGTCTAACATAAGCAGGGTGTAGCGATTTTATGTCGCGGGGTCTATTGCTTCCTGTAAAACAGGGTCAGGTAAACAGAGCTAAGTAAACAAGGTGAAAGAAATAGGCCGAGGACAATGGGGGGTAGAGGGCAGGCAGTGACACTCAGGGTTCAGTTAAGCACGCGGCGAAGAAATAATGACGCTTTATTGCGCATTTGCCTCCGCCAATAAGGTTCTATACCGAGAGCTTTTGAGCAAGGTGACGGCTTGGCGGAGTTGATAATCCTCTGTTTCAGGCCAATCCTCATGCGGGTAATCAATAGCGTCATAATCCTCTTGATAGTCCGATATATCGTCATTCGTAAGTGCATTGCGCAAGCTGTCTTCGCGGAAACGGTCTTGAATTTCACCTGTATCAGGCCGTGACGCGACTAGAATATCGGGGAGAATACCGCGGCCTTGAATAGATTTTCCAGACGGGGTGAAATATTTTTGTGTGGTCAAACGAAGCGCCCCGCCGCCATTGCGTAGTGGAATGACAGATTGAACCGAGCCTTTTCCGAAAGAGCGTCGTCCCATAATAATCCCGCGCCCACGGTCTTGGATTGCACCCGCCACAATCTCTGCCGCAGATGCCGAACCGCTATTGATTAGGACGACTAAAGGCATGTCTTTAAAAAGTTCGCCGGGTTCAGCATTATAACGCTCTGTATCTTCGGGTTTGCGTCCCCGCGCCGATAGGACTTCGCCGCCATCTAAAAAATACCCTGAAATTTTAACCGATTGATCGAGTAAGCCGCCACGATTGCCCCGTAAGTCCATAACCAAGCCGCGTAATTTACCGCCTGATTCTGCTTTAAGCTCAGATAAAGCGGTTTCGAAATCCTTATCAAGACGCGGGTGAATAAAAGTCTCGATCAAGACATAACCAATCCCATCTTCCATACGGTGTCGTACAGCGCGGCCTTGAATGACTTCTCGGATTAAAGTGATGTCGCGGGACGATTGGTCGGGTGAGAGGACCGTAACAGTAATCGGATCTCCCGCGAGACCGCGCATGCCTTCAACCGCTTCGTTCAACGTCTTACCGAGTACTTTCACGCCTTCAACAGCCGTAATGTAGTCACCGGCTTTAATACCGGCCCGCGCTGCTGGCGCATCTGGATTGGCGTAATTGACTTTAACCAATCCGTTTTCAAGCGTCACTTCAATACCAAGACCACCATATTCACGGCGGGATGATTTTTGTTGCTCTTGGAAATCTTCTTTGGGGACATATTGAGAATGCGGATCTAATGATTCTAATGCGCCGTTCAACGCGTCTTCAATCAAGCTCGAGTCTTCAGTGTCCTCGACATAATTATCGCGGACGAGCGAAAATACATGGGCAAAAACTTCCATTTGTTCCAAGACTTCGGCGTTTTTTGAGTCAACCGTTTGTGCCGAAAGCGCAGGCGGTAAACAGAAAAAGAGACAGAACGGTATAATATAGGCGATTAGGCGACTAATCTTCCATGATGTTTTATGCATGAAATATCCTAAGGGCCTTGTTATGTTGCGTACCATATTTAGCCAGCAATTGACGCGAGCGATTTTGCATAAGTTCCGTCTTTAAAAACTTTTATCGCTTTTTGTAACTGATAATCGTCTTCCACCTTAAACCCTTCTGGCGGGTAATCAATGACGACTTCAACAACCGTTTCGGCTTCACCTTCTTGTTCAGCCAGCTCGTTTAAAATGGCATTGGGGAGATCCGCTTCCTTGCGGTCTTTACCTTTGATTTCGCTTTCTGGAACCGCTGATACCGCAATGTCGGGGGCGATGCCTGTGCCTTGGATAGAGCGCCCTGACGGGGTGTAATAGCGTTGTGTTGTCAGGCGCAAAGCCCCGTCGCGTCCGCCGCGAAGGGGAATAACGGATTGCACGGATCCTTTACCAAAAGACGTCATCCCCATGACGAGACCTCGCCCACGATCTTGGATCGCCCCCGCCACGATTTCTGATGCCGACGCCGACGCCCCGTCGATTAAAACAATAACCGGAACATTTTTCAAAAGTTCGCCGCCATCGGCATTATAGCTTTGCGTATCACTGGCCGCTCGTCCGCGCGTTGAAACCACCTCGCCGCCGTTTAAAAATACGCTCGACACTTTGACAGACTGGTCTAATAAGCCTCCCGGATTCCCGCGCAAGTCTACGATAAGACCAGGTAATTTACCGCCCATTTCCTTTTTCAAAGCTTTGAGTGCTGTTTTTAAAGACTCTTCAGTTTTTTCATTAAATTGCGATATACGCAGATAACCAATGCCCTCTTTTACGTCATGCTTGACGACTTTGCGTTTTATGATTTCGCGTATCATCGTAATTTCTAAGGGTTCGTCTTCGCCTTCCCGCAAAACAGTAACCGTTATCGGCTCTCCAGGTTTGCCGCGCATATTTTTCACAGCTTCTGTTAGGGTTAAACCGACAATACTTTCACCGTCAATTTCAGACAGATAGTCGCCCGATAATATCCCCGCTCTTTTAGCGGGTGTATCATCAATGGGGGAGATAACTTTTACAAGCCCTTGTTCTGATGTGACTTCCATACCTAAACCGCCATATTCACCAGATGTTGAAATTTGCAGATTGCGGAAATTTTCAGGACTGACATAGCTGGAGTGCGGATCGAGAGATTGTAACATCCCATTAATTGCATCTTCGATCAAATCGCTATCATCAACAGTGACAACATAGTCATTTTTGACACGCGCAAGCACATCGGCAAAGAGTTCAAGCTGTTGAAATGTTTCAGAATGGGACGTCCGGTCAACCGCAATTGCCGTTTGATGTTGCGATGACACAAAAAACAGGGCCGCGGCCGCTACCGTTCCAAGCGCTGGAAGAAGATATTTCATAGCATGTGTTCCTTTTGTCCCTGATATGCCCAATTCAGAGCCAATTTATCTTTCATAACATCCATTTTAAATCTGGTTATCACTTTAATCTAGCTGATAGGTTGAGTTTAACCAAGGAATTTCCCTCTGACTAGCCATGCCATACTAGTATGACTGATATTTTAGTTTTGATTATAGCTTTGCAAGTGCGGTGCCGAGCCAAGGTTTTGGATCGATTGGTTGTCCATCTTTTCGAAATTCAATATAGAGTTCAGGCTTTTCATTATTTCCCGCAGGCATAACGCCCAAACGCTCTCCAATGACAATATCTTCGCCCGTCTTGGCATAGACCTCGCCAAGCCCGGTCATTAAGATAAAATAGTTCCCGCCGACATTGAGGATAACCACATGTTCGTAG
>CALCKU010000099.1 GCA_937965735.1 uncultured Caulobacterales bacterium | reverse complement strand
GGTACCATTTGATGCACCCATATTTTGCATTTGCGGCCCTTGATAAGGGGTGTGCCCCATATAATTGGAAGACATGCTTTGCGTATTGTCAGATTGGACATAGCTTGGATTTAAACGTCCCGGAGCCATACCGCCGCGTACAGTCGATTGCGCAACGGCGCGTCCAGAATTGAGGGCGGCTTGGTTGTTTTCAACGCTACGGTCAACATGTGAAGTTGGGACATGTGCAATCCCCGGAACAAAGCTGGCATCGCCATATTGTCTTGGGGTTCTATTATCAATAACAGGCATAGGGGCCATCATTCGTGGCGGCGCTTGGACGGATTGAGAACGGCAATAACCCGTGGATTGTGGGTGACATCCGCCAGTGAAACCATTTGGCGTGTCTGCAAGACTAGCAGAAGGGGCCATGCTATGAATGCGTGTGATAGAGACATTCGGCGAACGGCTATATTGTACGCTGCGTAAATGACCCATCGGTTGACGAATATTGACTTTCATCGGATCAAAGCGTGGCTGGCTCTTTGAAACAATAACACTCGGTGAGCATGATTTAGCGCTTGTGTTAAAGCTTCCGCATCCCCCTGCTAGTGCAGGCGTGCTAAGTGTCGCGAGTCCAAGGCCGCTCAATAGTGTGACCGCTAATCGATAATTACGCATAGGCGTCTTCCTCTTTTTTCGGCATTATGCCGACCCATTACCCGTGCCAAAAAACTGGCACATTTTGTTTAAGGTAGAGTGTGCGAATGAACGATCCTAAAAATCGTATGCAATGCCGCCGCGTTCCCAATCACCGTAGCGCGTGGGTTCTCTACCTTTTGGGCCGTCTGTTTCCAGAGGACGATTTTGGTTTTTATCAGCTTTTCTTCGCGCTTCTGCTTCGGCCAATGCCCGCTTTGCTGCGGGACTTAAGGGCTTTCGAGATGGCGCTTTAGGTGTGTTGTGTTCAGACATATCCGACACCTTACTGCATTTACCATTTTATCGTCAATTCTGTATCAGACTGACCTGAATTCCTCCTCAAACATGTGGCGCAAGCCACAAAGGACTTGTGTTGAACCGTCCTGATACAAGAAGGAGCATAAAAATTGATTAAAATCCTTTTAGGTCTTCATTAATAATCGCGGGTATTTTGCTGAATTTACAAAGATTTCTCGATTTTTTGACAAGAAGTTCCAATTTTTGGAGTGAATTATCAAAGAAGTGGAACGTTTTACCGCCCTTTAATGCATTAGAAGGGCCACCTATCGTTCCGTAAAGCGGTTACGATCATAAATATAACGTCGGATTTATAAAGCCTTCACATCCTTAGAGGTTATGAAAACAACCGCGAATAAGAGTGTCGTATTCACATATAAAAATCGGTTCAAAATATCGTCAAATTCTTATGGTCTTCGCTGTCGCGTTGAATGTCCTAAAAACGGTATTTGAAGCTCGGTATTTGAAACTCGGTATTTCAAGCAGGGGGTTTCAACTTGGCGTTTTGAAGTGTGTCTCAACAAAATCTTTACCGTGATTCTTACATTGATCTTTATTTTACGCGGTTAAGTAGCATGGCAATTGTAATATTGTGGAGCTGTAAAAGTTTACGCATCACTGCGCTGGCTGTGACACCGCTCTGGAAGCCAATGTGGGTGTTATAAAGACTAGGGTGTTTCGAGGGGCTTTAAATTATGCCTGTAAAAGTTTCAGATCAATACGACACGGAAATATCCGTGAGTGCGGTCAAAGGGCCGTCAAATGTGTATGATAGAAACTTTCAAACACACACGTCACAGGATGTAAAAACCAATCCTGCATCGAAAAGTAATTTGATTACAATTGACCCTAACACAATAGAGACTCAAAAAGTTGATTTAGGATATATGTCCGCTTTTGCATTTCAAAGCGCCCCTGACCCCGTTTTAATTTTAGACAAATCTGGACGTATTCTTATGTCCAACCCATCGGCACAAACGCTTTTGTCGTTGAACTCTGCGTTTGATGTACCGTCGGATACCGCTTTGAAAAAAACAATGTGGATGACAGAACTGTTAGCCGATCTTGAGCAAAGAGAAGCGCTCTCTGATTGGATATGTGCAGAGACTTACTGGCCGCCCCATAATGAATATTCAAATACGCTCAATATTCTTGGGCAGGATGGTTTTTGTATTCCTGTGCAAGTCAAATGTGTCAAAGAAAGTGCAGGGCATATTTGTGTCTTCATGCGTGATGTTTCCGAGCGCCAGTTATATTGGGCTGAAAAAGATAAGGAAATGGCCGAGCTGAAGACTCGGACAGAGATGAAAACGCGCTTTCTGGCTGCGATGAGCCATGAAATTAGAACCCCGTTTACGGCAGTTTCAGGGTTGTTAGACATGCTCTCGGAAACGGATTTAGACGTTAATCAACGGGCGCTAGTCACGACTGGGCAAGACGCGGCTTTGGCCGTGTTAGAGATTACGGATGATATTTTAGACTATACAAAATTAGCCTCAGGGAAGCTTTTTCTCACGGCGCGTCCCTTTGATATTAAGGACATATTTGACAAGGTTTATGCGCTTTTTGAACCTTCGGCTCGGAAAAAGGGATTGAAACTTTATCGCGATATAGCGGATGTAGATGCCGTTACGGTCATGGGGGACTTGCCGCGTTTGCAACAAGTTTTGATGAATTTTGTGAGTAATGCGATCAAATTTACCCATAAAGGCAGTGTTACGCTTTGGGCGGGAACGCAAATATCAGATGACGGTACGGTTGAACTCACCTGTGTTGTCAAAGATACGGGTGTTGGAATTTCAATGGACGCTCAAAGTCGTCTTTTTGGAGAATTTTATCAAGTTGAGGGTCAAAAGACCGTAGACCGTGATCGCCGCAGTCAAGACGGAACCGGTTTAGGCTTGGTGATTTCAAAAACGCTTATTCGTATGATGGACGGCTTAATTGGCGTCAATAGCGGGACAGGTCAGGGATCTAATTTTTGGATTTCTGTACCCTTTAAACAAGTTGATGCTAGCTGTGGGGGCGCAACATCAACAAATAAAGACCGAGATAAATCGGCACAAAGGATAAAAAAAATGACCCCCAACTCCACAATATACCCCTCTGCAGATACCGCAGAGGGGCGCGCTCATAGCGAAGCGGCGACTCCCGATTGTCCTGATACGATTGCAGGGGTAAACATACTTCTGGCCGATGATAACAAGACCAATCAAATGATTTTGTCACGCATGCTAGAGTCGTTGGGGGCCGATGTTACAGTTGTTAATAACGGCCAAGAAGCGTTGGAAGTTATACAGGCGGCGCCTTTTGACGTAGCGCTTATGGATATTTCAATGCCTGTTATGGGCGGCCCGCTCGCAACAAAACGGATTAGAACCATGAAGGGCGAGGTCGCCAACCTGCCCGTATTGGCCTTAACCGCAATCGCGTCCGAGGCAGATAAAGCACGCTATCTTGAGGCAGGCATGAATGCCGTTTTAATTAAACCTGTCTCAAAGCCTGATATTTTAAGACATATTTCTTATGCAATAAAATCCGCGCAACTCAAACATACACATATTTCCATTACACAATCTGCAGATTTATCCTTGTTTGACAGTGAAATTTTGGCGTCAATATTTGAATGGCTTGAGCCGCAGGATATTGCATCGCTTGAGATACAATTCACGCATGATTTACGGGTGTGTATTGAGGCTTTGGGCATTGCGGCAAACGCATCCGATATTGAAGCCATACAAAAGCATAGCCATATTTTAAAGGGTTTAGCGGCAACATTCGGATGTATGCCCTTAAGTGAAGTTGCAGAATTAACGAATTATAATGCAATCAGTGGTAGTATTTCTGAAGCGACGCATAATGCGCATAAATCCGTATGGATGGGAGAAGAAGCGTTAGTTCAGGTAAAAGAGGCGTTTAAAGGACATGTTAAAGCCGCATAGGGAGCATTATGACGGGGCGTAACCACTCATCTAAAGTACTGATTGTTGAAGATACATTATCTGTATCACGCATGCATACTTTGCATATGCAAAAGGCTGGTATTGAATCGGATCTTGCGCAAACTGGCGCAGAGGCCATTGATAAGCTTGTTACAGGTCAGTTCTCCACTGTCTTATTGGATTTGCAACTGCCCGACATGAACGGTCTAGAAATTATGACCGCTGTTAAAAAACGAAAAATCCCCGTGACCTTTATCGTGGTGACTTCAAACGGCTCGGTTAATACTGCGGTAAAGGCCATGCAGAACGGGGCTTATGACTTTCTGATAAAACCGGTTGCGCCTGAGCGCTTAGTTACGAGCGTAAAAAACGCACTTGAGCGTACGGATCTTTGGACAACGGTTAAAGTGCTTAAAAAGGATATGGCCCCTCGGAAAATAAGAGGGTTTGTCGGCGATTCAATACCGATGTTGGCGATTTATACGATGATCGAAAATATCGCACATTCAAAAGCACCCGTATTTATTACGGGTGAATCGGGCACGGGTAAAGAGGTTTGCGCGCAATCTATTCATGAAATCAGTGGCCGTTCAGGGCAAAATTTTGTGGCGATTAACTGTGCGGCTATTCCGATGGATTTAATGGAGTCGGAAATTTTTGGCCACGTTAAAGGGGCTTATACGGGCGCGCAAGAGGCCCGTGACGGGGCGGCATTTCGCGCTGATGGCGGAACTCTATTCTTAGACGAAATTTGTGAAATGGATATTGGGCTGCAAGCGAAACTCTTACGCTTTTTACAGACCGGTAAAATTAAAAAAGTCGGGAGTGATAAATTAATTGATGTGGATGTTCGGATTGTCTGTGCGACGAATCGAAATCCGCGACTTGAAGTGGCTGAAAAGCGCTTTCGTGAAGATTTATTTTACCGTTTAGATGTGTTGTCTTTGACCTTGCCGCCACTTAGAGAGCGCGAAGATGATGTTATCTTACTGGCAGAGCATTTTATGCAAGTTTACGCCAAAGAAGAGGGTAAAGCCTTTGACCATATAACGGATGCGGCGAAATCAGCATTACTAAATTATGACTGGCCTGGAAATATCCGCGAAGTCCAAAATACCATTCGCAAAGCCGTGATTATGAATAGCGGTACCGAAATCAATGCCGATATGTTGGACTTATCGAATAATCTGGTGATTCCCAATATTGAGAGCACTCAGCGTGACGAAAGCGCATATCAACCCTACCGCTCTATTGGCCCGGTGTCCGACCCGGATGCCAGTGTCCTGGCGCGTCCGACAATCCGTAAGCCTTTAACCATTGATCTTGACCGCCCTATGGCCGAGCTAGAGCGGCAAATTATTGAAGCGGCGATCTCTGCGTGCGGTGGGAGTATACCGAAAGCGTCTAAGATTTTAGAGTTAAGTCCTTCGACAATTTACAGGAAACGTGAGAGTTGGTCTGATGAAGGGGAGGGTGACGATTTTGAACAGCCTAGAGAGGCTACTATCTGGTCTGTCGCTTAATATATGCGTGTTTTTAGGATTTTCCTCTCTTTACGGATCCTTTTTGATTTTAATGCGGTATGAACCTTATACGCACAGGTTTTTAAGATCAGCGTAGGGGCTCATAAACCATTGCATCATAATTTAAACGCAATGTGTAGCCGTCTTTCATTGGTAACTCAGACCGCATTTCAAACCGCTCTTTTGGCTTGGCAATTCCGTTGACCGTAATGGGATAGACCTCCCCATATTGCATGGTAAAGGCTTGTGCGTTGAGGGGCAGGCTTAATTCTCTTTTCTCCCCAGGCAGAAGGTTCGTTTGCAAATAATCTGCATCGACCCAGACCAAATCGCCTTGAGGGTTATAAATACCCATTTTGAATTGAAGCGTGCTCACGATTTTTGTCCCAGTATTGGTTACTGCGAGTTTTAGGACTTGACGGTCTCCGATCTCGACAACCTGACTACGATCAATTTTTATAGATTTATAACGCGGGGTGGCGCAAACCGTGCCCCATACATCCAAACTCGCAGACTGTGGGGGGGCTGAAAATTGAGGCAAGCTGAACTGGTCGGGATCAAAAGCGTCACCCAAGTAAGAGTCGGAAATTTTCATAAACCCTTCAAAGTCAATTCGAAAAGGTGAACGCTCGCCGGGCAAAAGCCTATGTGCGCCAATACGCCCTGAAGCTTGGACAAGCATAGGGTCTGCATTTTCATCCAATGCCGTCGACGTAATTTTCCCGCAAGCTGGAAAGACAGACGTGTTTTCGATTTCGCCGACAACGTAAAACCGTTGGTCATTATAAACGAGTCTGGCATCTGAAACCTTGAATATAGGGCGGGCAATGACTTCCAGATTGGGGCTACCCGACAAAGTGCTTCTTAGGGTTTTTAAATCGATGAATTCAAACGCTTGCCCCCTCAAGCTTACTGTGTCCAAAAGCGACTTTGTGTTGCTTTTGTGTAAAATTTTCCATTCGCCATTGGGGACTTTGATGAGGGTTGTAAGACGGGTTACTTTTTTGACGCCCAATGCGGTCAAATACCGTAAAGTTATCGGGAGTGTGATGGTTTTTTCACGCTGATTACGGCCTATCGGTTCCTCTGTCTTGAGGGCTTGTCCTATGTAAACGTCTGTTAATTTACCATATGAGGGCAGCAGGCCACCCGTGAGCCTTTGTTCTTTGATAAACGCCTCAAAGGGTAAGTCTTTGCGCGGGGCAAGCTTGTTATACGCGTCACGCATTTTTCTAAAATCAATATCGCCGTAATAGGTTTGAATAACGGCTTCAGGCGTTTGTGGAATGTTTTTGAGCGAAAAAACTTTTACAGCGGATAAAACGCCGCCAAGACAGAAAATAACACAGGCACCGCGCAATACCCAAACCCTATAGCGGGGCACACACGGTTCGGGACGTGTAACGTCTACCGCCCCTTTAACGGGTTCATCCCCTAGGAGCCGCCCTCTCAAGGCAAGATATGTTAATAAAATTGCGGCGAGTGCGAGAGCTGAAATTGGAATCGTACCCCACATCAAGACTTGGTACCGTGGCAAGGTTCGGCGCGCGCGAATAGGTGGCAAAGGCGATATGTCATTTTTTTCCCATACCACGACATTGTTTCGTAGACGGGTGACTGGATTCCATCCTGTATAGTGCAGAAGCGGATCATAAAATTCATCATTTGAAAAAACAAATTTTAGATTGAACTTTTCTGCATTGACTAAAAATTGCCCGAGTGAAGCGAGGCCAGGAACGCCCGAATATTTTGAATTTTCCAAACGCTCTACAGAATATTGCATAAGGGCTGGGAGTCGACGGGCCGAATGATAATTTCCGTCCACAGATTCAGCGTTGATTTTAGCACTATGATAGGCAAATTGATCACCAAAGCCGAGTGTCAAATAGCGCCATTTAAAATGCTCATCTTCGTCCATAAATGTTGCAATGGGCGAAGGGTCAACAAAGTCAGGTTGGGTTGGGCGAAAGGTTGGAATGAGGGCGGTAAATACACTGGCCAGTGCAAACAGGCTAACAAACAAACCAAGGCTTAGGCGTGTCATCCGTATGCCAAAGGCTTGTGTGAGCCATTGATTTGCCCGCCCGACTCGTAAACTCTCTGCGGCCAGACCGGCAAAGGGCAGGATTAAAAGGCTCGACCAAAACGTAAATCGATCAAGCGTTAAAATCCAAAATGCTGGCCCTAAGATCAGCTCTGCAATCGGGGTTGTTCCGCCTGTCCCGAGGATAAATGTTACGAGCACAGACAGGCCAAGCGGCCACAGAGTTGTCGTTGCTGTTTTGTAAACGACAAAGGGCAAGGCCAGAATGAGAAAGCCCCACGGGATAACAAAAAACATAATCCCTAAATTTGGGCGTTTGAGAAAGTTTTCTCGACTGCCATGGGGAATACTCACTTGGGTGATGGGGTCTGTAATTGACCAATGCCAGTAGGGAAACACGACCACTATAATCAAGCATAACATCGCCATACCGATTGCTATGCCGCGCATGGGCGCAGGCGCAGCCCATTGAAGCCACTGCCAAATATCTTGCTTTGTCAATTTGTGTTTTTCTGAATTTTGATGTGCCTTTAAGGCGAATTCAGGGAGTGGTTTTTCACGCATTTCGGCAAGCCATGCCGCAACGCCCAAGGGCGCCACAAAGAATATCGTACCAAAAATCGGGGTGACGTGATGAACGGAGGTTGCGGCTGATGTGAAAATTAAAGCGGGGAGGATAGCGCGTTTGTTACCATCCTTAATCCAGGCCGATATATGCGGTGTAGCGTTTAAAAACAGTGCAATGGAGAGCGTTGTCGGCAATTGCCCAAAAATGTGTAGGGTCTCAGAAATGCTCGTTGAAAACGCGACAATCAAGGCGGCATTCGCACTGGCTTGGGCGCTAACCCAAAGGCGACTAAAGCGAAAAACACCGATAATCAACAGCACGACGGCTAAGAGTTGCGCGACAATAAAGGCGTTTTTCATCTCCATAATATGGATCAAGAGTCCCAGAATTTGATGACTTCCGGGCGGATAGGCAGTCACTGTGAAACCCGTATACCAACGGGGTTCCCACGGATCAAACCATGAGCGGTTATAATGATCGCCAAAGAACATATGGATATAAGAGTCGTAAGTCTGCCCCACTGTGTAGGGCAGAAGGGCTGCATGAAAGACAAGCCCTAAGACGATTGCAAGATACACCCAAAGTCTTGGGCGCATTGTAATGTCTGACAAATGTCCTTTTCTAAGTGGTGTCACAAATATTCGGACGTTTTGGGCCTGCGTTTGAAACAAGCGCTTGGGTGTTTTTTAGACTCGCTTTTCTAAAACGCAAAGATCTTTGTGAAAAGAGTCTTTGGAGAAAGGATTTTGAGGGCGTCCGCCTTTTTGTGGTGGCTATGAATGTATAAAACAACAATGCCGCACATATGAGACTTTGTAATGAAAGTTTAAGGGTCGCAAATTCTGTGACCGTAAAGTCTGGATCCGTGGCGGCGCTCATCCCTAATAACATAACTTGAACTACGGCTAAGACTAAGAGGACATAGGCCATGCGTGTTTGACCATTAGCAAGCCAGTAAACGGTACATAAATGCGTGAGTGTAAAAAGCGCCCCTGTCGCCCCTGAAATTACGGCGAGCGGTTGAACCGATGCGAATTCAGGGCCAAGAATAAGGGTCACGCCTAAAGCGGGTATCAAATATAAGGCAAAGAGAGCAGGTACAGAAATTGCCATCACACCGCCAAGCATCATCATAAGGTCTGAGCGGCCTCTTCGGACATTGTCATAAACCTTACTGGATTGTTTTGATGGATTTCCCTCTAGCATCGCGTGTTGTGACCTGTGTTTTTCTGTCTTTAATGGGCGGTCTACCTTATTTTCGTTTTTTATGTGTGAAGGCGTGCCCGTTGATTTTTCAATCTTGGCTGAAATGACGGGGAGTAAAAGGGACGAAAAAGATAAAAAGGCAAAAAAGAAAATACGTTGAAGAAGCATAAGCCCGGCAATATAGCCTGCCAGTTCTGCATTCATATTGGCTTTGGCGAGAATAATATCACCGTCCAAAATCAGGACTTGGGCAAATTGCAAGGCAAGGAACGGGGTTGTCGCTTTAAAGATATTGGGCGCTTTGACGGGGGGCGAGGCAACAGGCTTCGCGCCTGTACAGGAATAAGGTTTTATTGTTTTTAAACGCGCTGTAGAGGCCAAAGATTTGACGTCATTGCGGCGCATGGATAAGAGGCAACCTGTTAGAATAGACAAAACGACCGCTATAGAAATGCCCATTAGACCGAGGCCTAATGTCCATAAAATCAATCCGCCCAGTAAGCGAACGGCCCACTCACCCTGAACGGATCCGATGATCCGTGGCAAATCAATTCGCCCTTGCGCAAGGCCGCGATAGACGATCATGGGAAAGAGAACGGGAAGAATTATCATCAATGTTAAAAGCGCTTTTAAGTCTTGAAACTGAAATGCGCGCGCAAAACCTTCTGCCAAAGAAAAGGCAATCAGCATAAGCGGCACTGAAAACCATAGGCTTTTTAGGGTTATAAGGGCCGCAAACGTTTCAATTTGTGATTTTCTTGTGTCTTTGTTCTTACCAAACCAAGCTTTAGCTGTGTATTGGGAAAGCGCCAATTGAAAGGCAGAAAGAACGCATAAAATCCCGAGCTTGAGAGTCAGTAAAAACGTCAAGTCTGAAAATGCCTCTGGCCCCATTAGACGGGCAAATATCATGTTAAAGAGAAGGTTTGCGGCATTGGCAATATTGGCAGACACAAACAAAAACAATGCGGGCCGCATTTTATTTTGCATACGGATTTTAGGTTTTACCTTTTGTGTGCGCGGGCTCATTTTGCAGGGCCTATTGTAGAGTTATTGAAACATGGCGTTTGTTTTTGAACGCGCCGACAATCATACAGCGCAGACAAGCCGCTTCTTTCAGCTGTTTCGGTGATAGGCCCGCTATTGGGTAGGCGAATTTCAATGTTATGACCCGCCGCGTCTAAGCCATCGCATAATTCAATGAAGGCGGTCATCAATGAAGGCGTGAGGCCTTTTAAGGCCGAGAGGTCAAATTGCACTCTTCGAATTTCGGGATCAATTTTTTGAATAAACCGTAAGAGATCTGGATACGTTAAATAGGTGCCACAGACCAGGTTTTGTACGGCACCAAATTGGGTATTATCCGTTCGGCGTTGGAAGCGCCGCCGTATTTTCCATTGGTTAAAAATAAGGTTCAGCATCTTCAAACCACTTTTGAAAATATCTCTGACTTTAATTTTTGAACCCGGGATTTCAGTCCATTGGATGACAGGAAATTCAAAGAACCTTTTCTTTTGTGAAAGACTCGGATCTGAAATTCGCAAAAAAAGCTCAATATCAAAGAGCCAACCCGCTTTGAAAGGCTCAGATAAGCTACGACGAAAGGCTGTGTTATTACGAAAGAGTTTAGCCCCGCATTGTGTATCGCGTATGGGGAGGCCTGTCGCAAGGCGTCCTAAAAATGCACAAATTAAAGAAATACCTTTTCTGTATATTTTTCGGTATACGCGACGTCCCATGCCGCCGCAACGCGAACCAAAGACGACATCTATTTCGGGTAAGCGTTTGGCAACAGAAATAAAGTCCAAAATGGCATTTAAAGGTGTTGCGAGATCAGCGTCTAAAAATGCAATTAAATCGTCACCGCGTTTGGCGGCGAAATTGAGGCCATGGCGCACCGCTTCGGCTTTGCCTTGGTTCTTTTTCATTATTAAAACGTCTACGCGGTCTGGAACGGCTTTTAAAATATTGGTTAAGACCTGAATGGTTGTGTCTTTGGAACCATCATCAATGAAGACAAGTTTTACATGTTTTTCCTGCAATGCAAATTCAATGAAACTGTTAACATCAAGCCGCGCCGCTTCGTTGTAACAGGGTATAATAATGCTTGTAACGGGTTGCGCTAAAGTTGTAGCGCTTCGGCGCTCGCTGCCTAAATGTGTTGTATTTGCGCTGCCTGCTGTGTGTTTCGGCTCGACGATCTGAAGGCGTGCGGCGCGATCAGGCATAGCCCGCTTTTGTTCTTTTAATCTGATTTCATCAATATTTGACTGAATGTTTTTAGTCGTCATTTTTTGCAATTTAGGCATATCTATCTCCAATTCCATACACCTTCATTGGCAATATTTAGGCCGCTTAATTGTCGCGTTTTTTACCTGTTTAACGTTGCAAATGGCGAATTACTTTGCATTTCGCAAAAAGCACTTCTGCAATTTGCAATCAAAGCGGTGAAAATCAGGGCTGTTTTTAAGGCACAGGCTTTGCACCTTTGAAAGCGAGTTAATTGCTGGAGTTTCGCCCTTAATGAGAATTTTATATAAATCAAAAATACAGATGATGACCCTTTTGGGCGTTATGGGTTTGGCTATATGTTTTGCGCCTAAGCTTTCGGCGCAAGTCGCGCCTGCCAATAGTTTGGGACGGTTAATGGATAACCGTGCTGGCTCCATAACGGTTTACGCGGGGCCTGAAACGGTTGAACCTAAGGGCACTATTTTTGTCGATGTCGAGGTGCGGAGCGGCGTCGGTTTGAGTTTTAGAAATGGATTAGAGGTTACGCTCATTCATGCGGGAGCAGGGGTTGAAAAAACCCGTACGGCTACAACGACACGCGGGCTTGCCCGGTTTCTTATTCCTGCGGGTGAGATCTCTGGCGATCAAATTTTTACGGCCAAAACCGATAGGCTGGTATCCAAAGCTGTGTCTGTCTTTGTAACCTCGGGCGATGTAGGGGCTATTCCATCTCAGGTCGTTTATGACCCTGTCTTTGATCGGTTGGTGATTGAAACGGATCATATAAAAGATATATTCGGTAACACACCCGAAGACGGCTCTATCATAACGCTTTCGTTTAAAAGTTTAAACGGAGATGTAGGGATTGAAAGCCGACCGATCATAAAAGGGCGCGCGCGTTGGACTTTGCTATGTCGACGCTATGTCTTTGGAATTGATACGCTCACACTTACATTCAAAGGGGCTAAGCAAGAATTACCTCGCCCTGTGCAAGCGTGTGCACCGATTAAATCCCGCTTAGGCGCGTCAAGTTTGAAATTTGGGGCGTAACTTGACTATTAATCTCAACATATCAGGTCTTCGCCGTACATTGATTGGTGTTCTGTTGATCGTGCTTTTGGTCTTTATTGCGGCCCTCTTTATCAAGGCGCTGTCTAAGCCCGCACAAACCTACGATTTTTTACAAGATCATTTAGTTTTAAAGGATGACCCGATCCCACATAGCTGGTTGCCGCAGGAAAACCCGCCCAGTGATGGTCGTCCCCTATCGCATACAGATATGATCTTAATGTCGAGGATTTTACAGGCTTCTGAACAAGGGAAAAAGTCTTGGGGCGGGAATAATATTCTCGAAGAACAAGCGCTGATGGGAATCACAAGTATTCTGGATGCCTATTCAAAATGCCGACTTAAAATCGGAACCTGTTCGATTACGTTGCGATTGAACCGGGTCTTGACGCCAAATCATGTGAACGGGGATTTACGCATCGTCAATATTGAAGAGCGTAGCCACCGCGTTGATTTAACCGCAGATCCAGAAACTGACACCGCAAAAAACAAGAATGACACCCCTCAGTTTAGAATTGCCCAGAACCGTATGGAAGTTCGGAACTTACGATTTGCCAAACGCCGAGACGGTTGGTCTTTACGCACGATTGATGTTTTAGAGAGCAAACCTATGACAACTAAACGTGTCGCTAAAGTGCCCTTACAAAAATTTGCAGGTATCAATTACTATCCAGCGAAATCAAGCTGGCGCGATTTTTGGCCTGAGTTTCCAAAAGAGACGATTAAAAAAGATTTGGCCCTTATTCGGAGCTTAGGTGGAAATAGCCTGCGTATTTTTCTTACCCATTCGATTTTTACAGATATGGAAACGGAAGCCCAAGCCAAAACTCGTTTAGTTGAGTTTATGGATATGGCTCAAGACGCTGGTTTAAAAGTTATACCGACAGTCTTTGATTTGCGGCCTGATTATCGTCTTGAAAATTGGGATTCTGATGTCGCGTACCTCATGGATATTCTACCGCTTATCCAAGACCATCCTGCCCTTCTTGCGCTTGATCTGAAAAACCAAATAAACCTTGATGTGCCGCTTCACGGGGAAGGCCTCATCATGGGATGGATTTCAGTCATGGTGCAAAGTGTTCGGCGTGAATTTCCAAATATCCCGTTGACGATTGGGTTTTCAACGTCAGAGGCCGCTATAAAATATGGCCAAGATTTAGATGTAATTTCTTACCATGATTATGAACCAGTTCGTGGTTTTGTTGAGCGGACACAAAATGTGCGTGACGCTTACCCAAATCGTCCGATTTGGATCACAGAACTCGGTTCAACGGTTTGGACGCCCGTACCGTTTATCGGACTAAGAGAGGTAAAACAGGCCAAACGTTTGACTACACAATTGACGCAGTCAGACCTGATTGATGGTATATTTCTTTGGACACTTTTTGACTTCGATCATGTTGGTTCTGATGTTGTCGGATGGCGCCCTTGGCGTAAAAAACAACAAGCCCATTATGGTCTCTTTGATTTAGACGGAGCACCGCGTCCAGCCGTAGATGTTTTTGTCAATTATGCCAATGCTACGTCGTCAACATATTCTCTAAAGACCCTCAAAAATAAAAAATCAAAAGAAACCCTAAAGGCGTCAACAGTGTCGTTTGGGTTGTTTTCTCCCGACACACCGTTTCCGTCTTCAATGACTGCGATGACTACAAAACAGGCTCAAACTGCGGACGCAGATTTTTCTGACATAAAGTCCTCAAGCCACATGTCTTCAAACCCACATTCACTCAAACCATAAAGGTCCTTTCTATGACTCTTGAAACCTTCCCTCTGACAGCAGCGCCTTCAATGAAAGCCTCTAAAACACCTATCAATGCGGCCCCTCCCAGCGGCGATACATTAGCCATTGTTTCGGCCTTTCCACCCGCCACCGGATCTTTGAATGAATATGGCTTGCATATGGTCAAAGCCCTTATCTTACGCAGTGACGTTAAGAAAATTATCGTCTTGGCGGACAGAGCCAAAGGACCAATCGTCGAATTGGACCTAGGCCCAAAGGTCGAGGTTAGGCGCGTTTGGACGTTTAATTCATGGGTGAGTGCTTTGAATATCCTAAATGCTTTAAAGGCAACAGGTGTCGATCGTGTCATCTATAATCTGCAAACAGCCTCTTTTGGCGATAAAGAAATCCCTGCGGCTCTTGGCCTTTTGACGCCGATGCTTTCGCAAAAGAAAGGCATTGCGAGCGGCGTTATCATGCATAATTTAATTGATGCCGTTGATTTATCAAAAACCAATATTGGCGGCAATAAGGCACGTCAGAAACTGGTACAGCTTGCGGGTGAGCATATCACTAAGTTGATGTTGAAATGTGGTTATATGACTGTCACGCTCGACAGTTTTGCTGATATTTTAAAATCCAAATATAAAAGTAAAAATGTCTTCATGGTACCACACGGAACGTTTGAGCGGGAGAGTCAAACCCCTTTGCCCAGCTTGGAAGATCGTCCAAACCGGGTCATTACAATGGGGAAATTTGGGACTTATAAAAAACTAGAGCGCACGATCTATGCTGTACAAGTGCTCAACCGTAGGCAAAACCATGCGCCAATAGAGCTGGTTATTGGCGGTACAGATCATCCTGCCCAGAAAGGCTATCTTGCCAGTCTCGAAGCCCAACATGCATCAGATCCGAATATACAATTTCATGGTTATGTTGCCGAGGATGATGTCGAAGATTTCTTCACCTCTGCGAAACTCGCTATATTTGATTACGACTCGACGACAGGCAGTTCAGGCGTTTTACATCAAGCCGCGATTTACGGTACGCCTGCGGCCTATCCATTACTCGGTGATTTTATAGATGTAACAGAGCGTGAGGGCCTATCGGGCTTTCACTTTACACCGCTAGATCAAGATGACCTTATTCGCGCAATTTCAGAAGGGTTAGAGACCCCATTAAAGGCGCAAAATATCGCTTATGAAAATCTCGCAGTTTCACAGAGTGTCACTTTGCAAACCGTAATGGCGATCCATATACGGCTTTTGCAAAAGTTGAAAGCGGGACGTCTTTTACGATTGCGCACCGAAGACAGTGACGCGGAGTGCCTTTCGCTCTGAATACATTCAAATGATGTTAGGCCGGTAATGGTCACATCAACTTACCCCTTCCCAATTGAGTCCAATCAAACATAGAGACAAAGAATGACACAGAATACACAACCTCATATTGCTCAAGCCAAAGCGATGAAAGCTGTTTTTAATGCCAGTACGCCTTATGTGCAGTTTGCTAATAATTTGCAGAGCCTTGTGATAAAATCGACGGTTCTAATTGCGCATATTCCACTGCCAGAAACGCTGTCTCAGCGGCCAGATCATAGCGCTCTAATGCAGGCTGCACATAATATTGGAACGGCTTTAAAACGAAGTCGTGGGTTTAGAGTGATTTTGCTGTCTTATATACCACAGCCAGGGTCGCTAAATGATCTGATTAAGCCTATTTTAGAGCGTGTTTCTGGCAAGACTATCGGTGTTGATTTTGGTTTAGCGTTTCAAGCGCAAGACACATCGGATGTAGCACTGACGACTTATGGTGTGATCGGTATAAGTGATAAATGCACGCGCACTTGCTTGGAAGCCATGCTTCCAGAAAGCCGTGAAGGGGTCGATTATGTCGATTTATCAACAGCTGAGTTAATTCCTTTTTGGAAAGTCAGCCATAGTCAAGCGCGTCAAACATTAGAGGCCGAAATGCGCCGTATTTGTGAAACGACGGGTGCCAATTTTGAAGACCTTGTTTCAGTGACTTCTGAAAGGTTTTTGCCGATAGAGACAGGTGATAGGCAAACCGCTCGACCAAAAGCGGATGACGGCCCAAATATGAGCCGCCTCAATAGTCTACTCCGCCTCATCCAAGATTCGGGAACACAATGCCCCATGATAGAAAGCCTAAGGTTTTCAAATCCCGAACGCGTCAAACGGCCTATGCGTGCGTAAGACCGTCTGTACCGAATGCGAAGACGCTTTCTGAGTGCCGTAAGCGCTCTTAAAGGGCCTTCACACGATTTGGTGGGTTAAGGCTTTATAATTAGGTATGATAAGGGCGCCAGTTGTTCGTACTAAAACGTCTTTTTTGACTAAACTACTGACTGTTCTAGAGACGGTTTCTCGGCTCGTGCCCAAGCGTTGGGCGAGTTCGGAGAATATGGGTCTGGGTCTGATGATAAAAGTGTTGGGATCTTTGCCGACAGGGCGGGCAATGCGCGCGAGTTCTGAAATAATCTGACCACGCATGGAGAGCCGATATGTATTGATTTGGGCGCGGGTTAGATTGTCAACTTGCCGGGCCAGATCTGCGACAACCATGTTATTGAGCGCTTCATACTCATTCATAAGGCTCAAGAAATTTTGGGTGTTAAATAAGAGGCATCGTAAAGTGGTTTTGGCAATGATCTGATAAGGTGAAGGGCGTGGATCAAAGAGCGAATGACAGCCCATAAACTGACCCGCCGTAAATTCGCTAACCCAAGTTTCATTCCCGTCAATGTCTACGGTGAGTGCAAAGGCCCGCCCCGACTGAATAAAGCCAATATGTTGAAAAATTTCATCTTGATGATGGATGATATTGTTAACGGCATACGTTTTATTAATCGCCAGCGCTTTAACCGCATTGGGCAATATAATGGCCGTTTCATACCCGCGCGTCTCAAACCCTCGTATTTTAAGCTCAAGCGTTTCAAACTCAAGCGTTTCAAACGCTTTTTTCACAATTTTAGCGTCTGCCTCGTCCATACTAACCCCGCTCTTGTAGGGCAAAGACGCGTAAGTTTTGTTGGCTGAGTCCCATAAAACTTACGGAGAAGTCGCGGTTATGATGAAGGGAAATATAATTTGCCGCGAGTTCATTAACGCAAATTGTTCCCGGTAATTCTGCAAATAGATTAATGGACGTTGGCGGTTCTGCAATTGGATCGCCCTGAAGTCTCAGAGAAAGCGCCTGCATAATACGTGGTGTTTCTTGACGGAAATCCAGAGCTGCCTTTATCCCGTCAATTAAAGTGTCGAATTCCAAGGGTTCATCCATGCCGGGGCGCGTTAAAAGCGTTTGGTATTTGTACTTGGAAGCTTGAGCCCCGTGTGATTGAGCGTTTCTAATCCAAGTATAAGGTAGAATATATTGTGGCCGCTCGCTTTCTTGCCATAGTTGCGCGTCATAGGCTGTACCGTGTTTGCCTTTTTTCTTGTCCCAAATAACCAGCTGACCCGCGTTAACCGCCAAGGCTTCCGAATGGCGAATAGCCCCGCCCATAGCCATTAAGCTCGCCCGATCTTGCAACATATGATCTGGCCACTGCTTGAGGCCATCCCATTCGGTAATAGAGCTAGCGTTTTCTAAACATGATTCAAACCGTTTTTGCCAAGAGGCACCATAGGGTTTAATCGAGGCGGCTGAAAACCGCGCTCTGTCAACTGGCAAGACAACGTGGAGTTCTCCGCCTTCTTCGAGTAAACATTCTGCGATCACAATATCAGACCCTGCGGCAAGGGCGCCGAAACCGAAACCAATATCATTGACTTGAATAAGCTCTGTCACACGTTGGGCTATATGATTTATCGTGTCCTCAGATAGGACTGGAACCTCTTCAACCTCACCCTCGCGTCCAAAAATGTGTCCTGCAAAATGTATGGCTCGCGGCGGGCTAAACTCAGACAGCCATTTAACGTCTATATTGCGGGCCTTCGTAATCATGGCCAGTTGTTTTAGGGTTGAGGCATGGGCCGTAAAATTCAAGGGATCAAAATTAATAGCGTTTTTTAGGCTGGCATAGGCTTTGTCCATCTCGCCTAGTAAAAAATAGGCTTCAGCGCGACTTGCCTCAATAAAGTAAACTTCGCGGTCAACATCTTCTATGACCGGTAAAGCCTTTAGGAGGCGGCGGGCGCGCATTTCAACCATTTCACAGGGAACACCGCCGAGCAAAGCCATGCTGGCTGCATTTATACCTGAATAAAAACCACCCGAATCCTTATATGCGTTTTCGTATTTTTCTGCCGATAGGCGGGCCAGTTCTATGGCCTTTTTCCCTTGGTGAGATAGGTATAAATCTTTATAAAGTCGCCCGTGTAAGGACATGATATCCTCGTGGTGGCGTACACGGTTTAAACCCAAACGCATATATTCTGATAAAGCAAAGTCGAGAGACCCCGCTCTTGCAAGGGCCAAAACGGCTGTATGTTTATGCAATAAAATGTCAGGTTCTTTTGAGAGCGCAAAGATTGCGCTCTCATATACTTTAAGATTGTCTGTGAGTGAGGTCATATTTCTATTCAATAGCGACAGCAGATTTGGCTTCAGGCGCAATTATACTGGGCTCCAAAACCTTTAATGCGAGCCTCACTAAAAGTGTAGATCCGACGTGCAGTCCCACAAGCGTTGGACGCATTGACATGTTCGCTTAACTTGGGGGGATTGTTCCATTTCTAATAACAGGGTCGTGATCGAATGTGTTTTTCGGATTGCCCTTTTCTTGGTAGTGTAGTGTATATTTTAGTTCTTGAGTGTCGCTATGCGAACCATGCCCTTTAACCACTAATACAGCTTTTCTTTTGTTCTTTTTATTGCGTTTACAGCGGGTAACAGCAGACATATCGTTAACGGTAAACGGCGGATCTCTGAACTCCCACTTCGTATCGTCATCATCATTTATGATCTTGAATCTAAAGACTGTTTTTCGGTCATATGGCGTGTTGAAATCCAGATCATAAAACCCGACACGTTGACGATCGTGAGCAATAAGTTCTGCTTTTGAGAGTGATTTGTCTTTATCACCATTTATGTGCTTTGGCGTAAAACTAACGCCGCCGCCAAGATTTTCTAGAATCATTTTGGGGTCGATTAACTTGACTATATATTTGAATTTATTTTTCATTTTAAGGCCTCTTCTCTTTGGTAAAATGTTTTAAAATGTTGCTGTTTATGAATGCTATCTTCGGACGCGAATTTATTGAGCGTTCGCCTGAGTCTCTCGGAAATAGCTGAAATGGGTTCAGTATGGTTCTCCAGTGCCAATTCAAAAATAACAGACTGCGAATAGGCCAAGGCCTCCAGCCAATCCTGATTGTCTTTATCATGCTGATTGAGTTGGTTAAAAATTTTCTCAGCCTGAATGGCATGTTTATAGGCGCGTTTGGGATTGGACTTTGCCGTGTAAAGTTTCGACAAATGCCGATTGGCAGACCCTTTAGCATAAAGCATTTTCCATTTATCAAGCTTTGGCCCTAATATAGGGTCGTCTAATATGGCCGTTTCTTCAAGTCGGTACGCTATGCTTTTGTCTAGGCGGCTATTTTTTTCAGCACATAATGCCAGCCAGCCTAATGTGTTAGAATAATCACTGACAATCACATTCAATTGCTTATCTTGATTAATTAGAGTCTCGAAAAGTGCTCTTGATTGTTCAAATAAACTTTGAGCGTCTTCGACATTCCCCGTAATATATCGCATAGCGCCCAAAGTAGAGTAGGCCTGCGCAATATTAAGGTCATACTTTATATCTTTACGGCCATTTAATCGGGCGGCTGTCTGCGCTGTGTTTAAATATTTCGTAAAATGACCATGTGCGGCCTCCATATTGTCAACCGAGAGCGCGTAATAGCCTCGCCAAAAGGATGATAATCCGTGGTCATAAAGGGCAAGGTCTTGATCTTTGCAATGCGTAAGATTGCGCTCGGTTATTTCGAAAGCCTCTTTGGCGCTTTTAGAAAACGCGTCTATATCCCCGCTCGAATTTGCGATTTCAGCGGCTAAATGCAAGGCCCGAGCGTGTCGGCGAGCGGTTTCGCACCCAAATGCGTTCGCGTCATAATTTTCGTAATAGCGGATAACTTTTTCGGCCACACCGTCCATTATGTCCAGCTTGCCTATGGGCTCTAACTTGTCTTTTAAATCCGTGAGCATAAACTCAGTCAGCCCTTCAGCGTCATTACGTCTTTTATCAGCTTCGCCTCTGGCATCAACCGCGAGCCATGTGAGAGAGCCCATGACTAGCATTGCTGTTATGGCGCCAGTCGTGACCGCCGTCACGCGTCTACGGGCGCGGCGAAGGTCGCGTTGGACTAAATCATCAAGGCCAAGCCCCGCCATACCGGATATGAGTTTTAACAGGCCTAACCGTTTACCCTCTGCTTTATCGCGTAAATCTGCCGCGAGGGGCTCTGCTGGAGCTTCGGAGAGGGTTCCGTCATCCCCGAGTTGAAATCGTAATGCGGGGGGAAAGCATTCCTGATCTGACATTTCACCCTGAGAGAAAGGTTCGCCGTCGATAATGACGGCAAATATATTGGCACCAACGCAATGGCGTTTGAAAAATAAGACTTCTTGGTTGACCCAATGAGATTTGGCGGCTTGCGGTGAACATATGACAATCAGGGTTTGGGTTTGCTTTAGGGCCGCTTCGATTTTTTCGCCTAAATCTGCGCCCGCACTTAATTCATCTCGATCTCGAAAAATGGGTTTAAGGGTTGCGGGGACGGGGCCAAACCGTGTTTCTTGCCCAATAATGTGTTTGGGAAAGCTATAGGTTTCTAATCGTTTATGGAGCCATGCCGCCCATTGACGATCCTTATGCGAATAGCTGATAAATGCTTTGTATTTTTGCGCCACTGCTCACCTCTGTCTTTTGCACCATACATAACATAAAAGAAAAAGGAACCTTGGACTGTTTTGACAATCGTTTTCGTCAAAGCTTAAAAGTAAGCCAGATTTTTAATAAGACTGTTTTCCAGACTTGAACAGGGCGAGGTGATTTATTGTGTTTCTAATTCGGCAATGAACTGGTTTAACTTCGCCATGGCGGGCATTGCATGATTACGCAAGCGTTTCATTATCGCGCGTTTCTCTGTGTCGTCTTCTTGAATCCCTGCGACTAATTTCGAAAATCCGTCAAGTCGATTATTCAAAAGCCAGTTTTTAAGCTCTGGGTTTTGTGACCAATTATATTGGTTCATCATAAAGGCGGCTGTGAAGATAAAGTAATCTGTATCTTTATTGGGTAGCGGTACCACGCGGCAAAGCGCGTTTTTCTCTGCGGTGGTTTCCAGTGTGGCTTCTATGTGCGCGATAAAGGCGGCGCTAAAGACAGGTTGATAAGAGCGTACCGTTTGCGGCGTTATCAAATGGTCTTCAAAAATTGGTTTCATTTCCAGATTGCTAATCGCGCTGGCCGAGCAATCGACATGGATATGATTGGGGCTTGTGGGGATAGTGCCCTTTTCCAAAATGATTTCATGCGTACCAACGGCGGTAACACGGCCCATGCGAATTGTGTTTTTTATCCGCCGTAACTGTGCCAGTTCCAGTTCGGAGATAGTGGCGCCGTGAAACATTTCTGGCCGTATATTTTTATCAAGCCTTAGGAAATATCCGGACGATTCTAAACGCGAAAATGCATCATCTATTGAGCTTGCGTGTGCGAGTGATTCAAATTGTGCGGCTTGCGCGCCCATTGTGCTTTCAAAAAACGCTTCTGAAGGTTGGGTGTTCTTGCGGTTTAATAGCCAAGCATCCCGCGATATAATCCATTGAATGGCGTCTGGATTAACGCCGTTTTCAAGCAGAAATAAACAGGCATCAATGCCCGTCTTCCCGCCGCCAATGATAACATATCCTTCGGGGGTTTGCTCCAACATTGCGAGCGTATTGAGTGGAATAAATTGCGCGCCGCTCGCAATGTCAAAATTGGGTGTATGCGTCGAGGGCACAGTTGTTTTTAAATAGGTACAATCGACAAACTTTTTATGGGCGTGCGCTTCGTAGTGTTGACCCGATAAAATATTGGTGAATTGCCCTGTGCTTTTAGTTGGGCTTTTATTTGGACTTTTAGCTGTGCTTTTTGACGTACTTTTTATCTGGTCTGCGTCCGCGTCCAAGCCTGTATTAAATCCCGAAAAACGACACATGGGGAAATATTCAACGCGCCCTGTGGGTAAGAATTGATGGCGCATGACTTTATCAAAATAAGCGGACACCTCGGCCCCGCTCGCCAAATCCCCAAGCCCTTTATTCAAGCCGACTTGATCTTGAATACCTTCGCTTAGTTCACGGGAGCTAACGCCGTAAAAATTCGAAGGTTGGTGCAGGGTGACGAAGGGATATGCGACATTCCAATGCCCGCCAGGTTTGTGATGTTTATCAATGATGGCCACCGTGGAATCCGTCTCTGTCAGTATTGTATCCGCAAAAGCCATGCCCACAGCACCCGCCCCAATAACAATGTAATCGGCTGTGACATTTACGGTGGGGTTTGAGGGGTTTTTACGGAGCATAATAAAAGGTGACTTTTCAAAAAATAGTGTTATTAGGTCTATAACGGCGTTATAACAAGCGTATAACACTGTTATTAAATGTCAAGCGTTGAGTGTGAAATGTAGAAAAAGGGTGTATAGGGTAATTTTATGGACGAAGTTGAAGACATGGCGACGAATAAAACTTCAAAAGACCTCGGCCCGAATATTAAATCTGAAACCCTTAAAGCCGAGATTTTAGAGGCCGCTTCGCAAATCTTCTTAGTCGGGGGGCTAGAGGCTCTCAGTGTACGTGCGATTGCCAAGAAAGCTAAGATTTCAACCTTTGGAATTTACAGTCATTTTCAAGGCAAAAAAGGGATATTAGACGCACTCTATGTCGAAGGATTCACCTATGTGATCGAGGCTTTGGATGTACAGATTGACGGGGTTGATCCGAAAGTGGCTGTCTTTTCTGCTTGCCGAAATTATCTGGGTTTAGCCAAGGCTCGCGCGGCGCATTACCGTCTTATCTTTGGCGAGGCTGGCACCCGCTATACACCTTCGCCAGAAGCGCTAGAGGTTGGTCGTATCGCTTTTGAAACTTTGATTGATTTGACGTCCGTCCTTATACCCGAAACGGCTTCTGATGCGCGAAAGCGGCAAAACGCATTAGAGATATGGGCGATTGTTCACGGCTTTGTTTGCTTTGAAAATCATGCTGTAACAAAATTAATTCCAGATGTTGACTGGACGATTTCAGCGCTGGCCGCGGTTGAACGGCATATAAAGTCTTTATAAATCTGTTGCGAAATGCGCATGCAACTATATGACCAACGTTTAGATTTACCAAACCCCGTCTTTAAGTTTATCAAGCCTAGTCTTTAAGTTCACCACGTAAAGGACAGGGTGAGCTTACAGGTTAGATTTACAGGGGTTTGCCCGTTGCGGTCTTTACGGATAATTCCCCAGAGATAATGCCCCAAGGATAATTCCATAAGAAATTTACACACCGTTATTTGGCCCTAAACACAGACGCCCGATATTAAATCTTGCGAATAGGCATGAGCTTGTCTATAGGACGCGGGTTCGACATGTTGGCATAGACAGTCACATGTTTTAGTAGATTTTTGTAATCTCTAAACCGTTTATTTTCATTCGACGAACATTTTAATAAGGCCTGGACTGGCTGGGCCTAGACCGCAAGTTATAACTTGTTGGCACAAAGACGACTATTGGAGTCCCTCCTTATGAGCGATGCTCAAGAAACCCTAACCCCCTCAACCGATGATTTTGCCGCTATGTTTGAAGCGTCTTTCGAGACGAATAGTATGGAAGAAGGTTCAGTCATTTCAGGCCGTGTTACGGGTATTGAAAAAGATATGGTCATTATTGATATTGGCCTAAAAACAGAAGGCCGTGTGCCTCTGCGCGAATTTTATGTTCCCGGAAGCGATAAACAAGTCGCCGTGGGTGATGATGTTGATATTTATCTAGAGCGGATTGAAAACGCCCTCGGTGATGCTGTTCTTTCGCGCGACAAAGCGCGCCGCGAAGAGAGCTGGATCAATATGGCGAAGTTCTTTGATAAAGAAGAGCCTGTGCAAGGGGCCATTGTGGGCCGTGTCAAAGGGGGCTTCACGGTTGACCTTGGCGGCATTAATGCGTTCCTACCGGGTTCGCAAGTTGATATTCGCCCTGTGCGCGATATTGGTCCGCTTATGAACCAAGAACAGCCTTTTATGATTTTGAAAATGGACCGTGCGCGCGGTAACATTGTTGTCTCTCGTCGTGCAATCCTCGAAGAAAGCCGTGCAGAGCAACGCGCAGAGCTTGTGGGTCAACTTCAAGAAGGCGAAACACGCGAAGGCGTTGTCAAGAACATCACAGATTACGGTGCGTTCGTTGACCTTGGCGGTATTGACGGCCTCTTGCATGTTACTGACATGTCATGGCGTCGCGTCTCTCATCCAAGTCAAGTCTTGGCGGTGGGTGATACGGTAAAAGTCAAGATTGTTCGGATTAACCCTGAAACACAGCGTATTTCTCTGGGTATTAAACAGCTACAAGAAGATCCTTGGAAAGCCGCCTCTGCGAAATATACAGTGGGCTCACGTCACACAGGTTCTGTAACGAACATAGCTGATTACGGGGCTTTCATCGAGCTTGAAGAAGGCGTTGAAGGTTTGGTTCACGTTTCAGAAATGTCTTGGACAAAGAAAAACGTACACCCCGGGAAAATCGTTTCAACATCAGAGCAAGTTGAAGTTCAAGTCCTTGAAGTCGATGAAGAAAAACGGCGTATCTCACTGGGTATCAAACAATGTCAGGATAATCCTTGGGATAGCTTCCAAGACAAGTTCCCCGTCGGTGCCACAATTAAGGGTGAAGTTCGCTCTGTGACTGAATTTGGGCTCTTTATCGGTTTGGACGGCGACATTGACGGTATGGCGCATTTGTCAGACCTTTCTTGGGAAAAGTCAGGCGAAGACGCTTTGCAGGATTATAAAAAAGGCGATGAAGTCGAAGCCAAAATCCTAGAAGTTGATATTGAAAAAGAACGTATTTCTTTGGGTATTAAACAGCTTGCGAAAGATACAGCGCCAACAGGCGCAAATCGCGGCGCGATTGTGACCTGTACAGTCTCTGAAGTGAATAGTGGCGGTATTGAAGTCACTTTCGGTGAAGGCGACGAAGAAACCAAAGCGTTTATCCGTAAAGGCGATCTATCGCGTGAGCGTACAGAGCAACGCCCAGAGCGTTTTGCTGTCGGCGATAAAGTCGATGCCAAGATTATCAAGGCTGACCGTAATAAGCGTCAATACACACTCTCAATCAAAGCGCTTGAAATCGCTGAAGAGAAAGAGGCTGTAGAGCAGTATGGGTCAACGAATGCTGGTGCGTCCCTTGGCGATATTCTCGGGGCCGCTCTAAAGGGTGACAAGTAAGTGATTCTCTTGAATTAGAGTGACTTGATTGACATCTCAATCAGTTTAAGAATGGCGCTCTTTGGAGCGCCATTTTTTTTCGTAAAATGCAAAAAACTCTGTAGAAAATACAGTGGGGAAGGGTGAGTTTTAAAATCAACTATTGCGCGAAATCACAATGTTTGGTTTAATATTGTATGCTCCGCTCTGAACTTATTGATACGCTCCATCTGGAAAACCCGCATTTAACGCGTGAAGATGTCGAACGTGTCGTTTCGGTTTTCTTTGAATCCATTACCCAAACACTTGAAAAAGGTGCCCGTGTTGAACTGCGTGGTTTTGGTGCTTTTTCGACGCGTTATCGTAAAGCGCGTGCGGGCCGAAACCCAAGAACAGGCGGCGATGTCTTTATCCCTGAAAAGCACGTCCCCTTCTTCCGTACTGGGAAAGAATTAAAAGCGCGTATTGATAATACCCGTAAAGAGTAGGTTTTTGCAGCGCAGCTAAAGTTTAAAGTTGAGTTATTTACGGGCTTGCAGGGTTTATACTGCTATCTGTTTCGAAAGGGATATTGACCCAATATAAACTATATGTCAGAGCATTCGCGCTGTAATGACGCAGTATGTACTTATGGGGGAATATCATGGGAATGATATCAGAATTTAAAACGTTTGCAATGAAAGGCAATCTTGTCGATCTTGCCGTTGGTTTCATTATTGGCGGGGCTTTTGGCACCGTTGTTTCATCACTTGTCAGTGACATTATTATGCCACCTGTCGGCATGGCATTAGGCGGTGTAGATTTCGAAAATCTGAAATATGTTTTGAAAGCTGCAGAAGGCGATGTTGCTGCTGTAACGGTCAATTACGGCTCTTTCATCAATAATCTTATTAGTTTCATCATTGTAGCACTGGTAATGTTCTTCATTATCAAAGCGATGAATAAGGCTAAGAAAGCTGAAGATGAAGCCCCTGCGGCTCCGCCAGCGAATGAAGTTCTTTTGGCTGAAATCCGGGACTTACTTTCGAAAAAATAATTCGAATTTAATACCGTGAATTTTTTTAAACTCGCCTTTTTGAAAGGCGAGTTTTTTTATACTGTGAATTCTTCAGGGGCTATAGAGCCCAATCGGGAATGTCCCTTGAAGACACTGCCTTCTAATTGGTTTCAACCTTGAAAGCATTATATCAAATTATTTTGGAAGCTCTATTGGTGGTAAGCTTAATAATGCGCGTTCTCGGTTAATTGCAGATTTGGTTTTGTTTTTAAGCGTCTCAAAACGCGGGTTCTCATCCAATCGTTTATAAATAGGGTTTAAATCTAAACCGACATTATAACTCCCTTTTGAAAAAGCGGCTTCGAGGCGTTCTAAAGCTTTAGAAGGTTTATTTTCCAAAATTAGGAGTACGGACTCTTCAATGTCGAGAATAGACAGGCTAATGCCGTCTTTGCGTTGTCGGTTTATATGGTTCCGCGCAGCGACAAGCATTTCAGCGGCATCAATATGGTTCGTTGCGAGGAGAGCGGCGGCTATTTGTTCAAAAGGGGGATAGGCATCACTACCCGCAAAAACGTCTACACTGCCATATGTTTCGGTGTAATAAGTTGTAAGGGCTGGCCAGTCGGCTCGCATGAAAAGAAAATTTATATGGCTTTGCCGACTTGATGTAAAATTGGGACGTTTTGCAATGTTTTCATTGGCAAGCGCCACCGCCTCTTCAATACGGCCTAATCTATATAGGGCAAAAGGGTTTAAATCCGTATAGTCTGATGCCAGCACGGCCTTGTTCTCTCCCAGTTCAAACATAGCCAACGTTAGAAAACGCGTTAAATGAGGCGTGTCGGGCGTTCTGTCTTGTAAAGCACGGGCAAGATTGACGCCCTTTGCCAGTTGACCCGTATCAAATGCAAATTGGGCTTCTAGTCTTTGACGTGTGGGATCATTGGGTGAAATCCGAGCCCAGTTGTCTAAGACTTTTTGAGCCTCTTCAAAGCGTGAAAACCAAAAATACCCTTGGAATAGATTAAAGTTAGCGTCGACCAAAGCGGGGTCATGGGAGAGCGCCTCTTTCAATAATAAAAAGGCGGGTTCAAATTGGAATTTAGATTCGAGCAGAACGGCAAGATCATTTTTCGCCAAAGGAAAATTGGGTTTAAGGGCCAGTACGCGACGATAATCAGATTCAGCCGCATCAAGTGAGGTTGCACGGGTTGAGCGTAAAGTTGCGCGCGCAAATAATGCATCCGCAGAAGCGGGATCGATTGCAAGGGCTTTTTCAATCCATTTTGACGCCCGCTCAGAGGCTATATTGAGCGGGGTTACGCCCTGAAACCCTGGTGCGTCACTTAAGGCAATTTCATAATACCCCCGCCACGCCAAAGCGGGTACATAATTTCCGTCAATGGCAAGGGCCTTGTCGAGGGCCTCGGCGGCGGCCTTATAATCATCATAATTCCCGCCACGGGCATATTGTTTGGATAAAAGATACAGATCATAAACATCAAGAGCCACACGCGGCGCTTTGATCGATGAACTCGTTTCTGTTTCGCCTAAAAGATGCGGAGTCAGTTCCTCTAGAATGGATTGAGATATTTCATCTTGGACTTTGAAAATATCGGAGAGGTCGCCGTCATAATTTGAAGACCACATATGATACCCGTCGGAAACTTTGATAAGCTGTGCCGTCACCCGAATTTTATCACCAGATTTACGCACGGATCCTTCTAGAATATGCGCAACATCCAAAATATTTCCGATCTCACGTAAATCAAGCGTTTTGCCTTTAAATGCAAATGAAGACGTACGGCCTGCCACTTGTAAGTCTGGAATTTGCGCCAGAACATTGAGCAGTTCTTCTGAAATTCCGTCCGAAAAATATTCTTGGTCGCTTTGCGGACTGAGGTCGGCGAATGGCAAAACGGCAATAGAGCGCTCGGACGGCGCAATGGCTGCATGGTGTGGTTCTGGTTTTGTGTGAGAACGGCCAAATATATCATAGCTGATAAAGATAAGAGCGCTTATCAGTGCAATAATCAGAATAATATTGAGTTTTTGACCCGTCTCAGGCGCAATACTGTCTGTTTTGCTAACCGATTCTGTACGTTTCATTCCGTCTGGGGTTAGTTCAAACGCCCAAGCGAATATGAGCGCAACAGGAAAACCAATAATGATAAGGCTTGTAATGACGGTATCAAACCAAGCGGGTAAGTTTAGCGTGGCTTCGAACGTCATGGCCACGCGAATAATCATCCAGCCTGTCAGAACGTAAACGCTGGCAACGCGGAAGATATTGCGACGCTTTAACTCTAGTAATATATGTTTCACGTTACTGGCCCTATTCCGTCATTTACGAAAATATAAGCCAAAACAATCCGTTTAGGAAAGTTTTTTAAAGGTCACTCGCTTTTTTAACGATAAATGATAGCCAGTCAGTAGGCTACACGCGCTTTAAGCGTATTTTTCGCCCAAATAAACGCGCCGCACATCCTTATTGGCACGGATTTCGTCAGGTGTTCCTTCAAAAAGGGCTTCCCCTTGAAATAGGATTGAGGCCCGGTCCACAATGTCTAAGGTTTCACGAACCCTGTGATCGGTTATGAGAATACCAATATTACGTTGTTTTAAATAGCGAACCAAATCTGAAATATCGGCAATGGCAATAGGGTCAATCCCCGTAAAAGGTTCATCAAGCAGGATAAAGCTTGGACGCGAGGCGAGCGCACGTGCAATTTCAACGCGCCGACGTTCACCGCCTGACAAAGCCATTGCGGGACTTTTTTTGATATGCCCAATATTTAATTCATCCAGAAGTGCTTCAACAGTATCATCCCATTTGGAACGATCTTTCTCTGTCAATTGCACAACGGCCTTTATGTTTTGTTCAACCGTTAGACCTCGAAAAATAGACTGTTCCTGCGGAAGATAACCAACGCCAAGTCGCGCGCGCTGATACATAGGCAGATTGGTTATGTCTTGCCCGTCTAATGTTATGGAGCCACGGTCCGCTTCGATTAAGCCCATAATCATGTAAAAACTCGTCGTCTTACCCGCCCCGTTCGGACCCATAAGCGCCACAATTTCGCCGCGTTTAACCGTTAATGTGATGTCTTTCACGACAACGCGCCCTCGGTAAGCTTTGCCAATATTATTGGCAGCTAATCCAGATGAAGGCGGCGTTGGCGGGCTCGGCTTAACCGGTTGAGAGGCAGAGGGATTTGAAGGCTTCGCGTCAGACATAAATGACTTTCAATTAAATAAAGCGAGCAAAAGAAGGGAGCGCTAAAGAGAAGAGCAAACGGAATAGGATCCGTTAGGTTTGTCCATTTGTATTGGTGCCACTACTTTTTAAAAGTGCTTTAACACGCCCTGTCGAACCGCATTTACGGCCTTTGCAAGTTCCAACCATGCGCGCATCTTGGCTTTCAACATTATAAAACAGCGTATTGCCCGTGACAATATTATCCTCGCCCTGCAATAAAATGACATTACCTGTGACCGTAAATGTTTCTGTTGAGCGTTCATAAACACCTTGGTCTCCGCGGACTTCTTGATCGGGTGTGATATAATAGAAATTCCCATTAGCAATGACGCGCGATACATTGCCCGTACTCCCCCCCGCTTGAACGCCGTAAATTTTGACTTGATCTGCGAGTACGCGAACGTCACCTTGGCGCATATCGACTTGTCCGCTGAGCGTTGTGACATTGCCTTGATTTTGAATTTCATCGGCCACAAGATCAACAGGTGCCTTGCTATTGCTGGCAAATTGCGCGGATGCGGGCAGAGCAAAACCAAGTACGGCGAAACTGATTGTGCTATAAATACAGGTTTTGCGCGCGATCATACGCAAAATTGTCTGCGTGAGGATCTTAAAGTTTTTAACAGAAGCCATCATTACATTTCCTCATTTAAAGCTATTTATTCGGTGTAAAACGCATTTTAGTGCGCGTATTACAATTTTCGCCTACACATTTATCACCAAACCGTATGGTCTTATTGCGTACATTATATTTTAGGCGTTCTGAACGGATAATATTACCAGAAGGTTGCGTTGCACGAACATTACCTGTCACGGTTATAACGCCGCTCACTTGGTCGTAAACGCCCTTCTTACCAGTGACGACATTGTCTGGCGATGAATACCGAAAATTCCCGCGCGCATCAATTTCTGTTAACGCGCCAAGCTTCAAAGAGCCGTCGACCCCGCTGCTATTCTCGTTTTTTGTTCGCTCGCGATAAATATACATTTCATCCGATTGTATACGGTCTTCGCCTTGTTTGACATCGACATTGCCGTTTAAAATTGTCAAACCGCTTTTATAAGTCGCAAGATCCGATGTCACAAAAATAGGCTGGTTCCCTGCAAAACCAAATTGAGCGGTTTCGGCGGTTTCGGATTTATCAGCATTTTCTGTTGCTCCGTCTTGAGCGTTTTGATCTTTCGGCGGGTCTTGCGTCTTTTTCGGCGTTAGGTAGCCTTCGGTTCCGTCTTTGAACATAAATTCGCTATAATCTTTTAATATGTCAAAAGCTTGCCCACTTACGCGGCCAAAATTCCCTGTGCAGGTAATCGGCTTATCGCCTTCTATACGTTTATCGCCAGCAAAGACGCGCGCTTGTCCCGTAATGCAGTGATAGCCATCATCTGTTTTCAACTCAACCGCTGTTTCAAGGTCTAGGACTTGATCAACATCATTATACTGTCCGGTTTGAGCCGTGACGATAGAAGGCTCGACATTCACTGTCCGTATGAAGTTTAAGACAGGACTATCAAGGGCCACTTCTTCAGCGTTTTGTGTGAGGCGAATCGCCGATTTGGAGGTTAATTTATAAGGGAGTCCGTCTTTTGTTCGCCCTGAATAGCGCGGGTTAATCATCTTTACCGACTCGCCAGGATTATCATCAACAATAAAATTCGTTTGTTGTGTCGCAAAGCCCCATGTCAAGGATAGGAGGAGGAAGGCGGCAACCCCCATTAGGGCCAATCGTAAAAAACGAATCCGCGCGGAATGACGTCTTGCCGCTTCAAGTGTCAGCGTGCGTTTAGGCTCCCACATTCCGAGGGTTTCACTGGCTCTGACAGAGGCGGTTTGTGGCTTGTACTGATCTTCCATCATACCTCTATAAGTGAGCGAACGTCATAACGCGATAGAGAATTTCATTAGGGCTTTGTAAGATTGAGCCTTAAATAAATTGTTATTTTGAAATCATTTGGGTCGTTAATATGGATGTCCTTTATGGACGTCTCAGTGAATGTGAGAAAATATCAATATCGTCCCAACCATTCAAATCAAGTTGCGCTCGTGCGGGTAAGAAATCAAAACACGCTTTAGCCAGTTCAAACCGTTTCTCTCGCAATAACCTAGCCGTTAAAATCGTTTTTAGTTGGTGAAGATATAAAACATCAGACGCCGCATATTCTAATTGTGCGTCCGAAAGTACGTCACTGGCCCAATCAGAGCTTTGTTGGTGTTTCGATAAATCGACACTGAGGAGCTCTCTGCAAATATCTTTTAAGCCATGACGATCTGTATAGGTTCGAACCAGACCTGAAGCGATTTTTGTGCAAAAAATGGGTGTCACATCAATGCCAAGATCTCGCTTTAAAATCGCCACGTCAAATCGCGCAAAGTGAAAAATTTTCTCTAAAGTTGGATCCGATAAAACGGCTTTTAAATTCGGACAATCAAATGTTTCGCGGTCAACTTGGACAATATGGGCTGAACCATCGCCCGAAGATATTTGGACAAGGCATAATTTATCCCGAACCATAGACAAACCTTGGGTTTCGGTATCTACGGCGAGGCTACCCGTAAAAGTCACATCTTTGGGTAAGTCGTATTTATGAAAATGTACGGTCATATTTATACCTGTTTTTATCGCCTTCATTTTGTGCAGACGCTAACGAGTCGCATACAAAATAACAATGCTAAAATAATAATGCCTGAATTTCGGCGGCAGAGATTTTATAATCATGCTAGTCACGGATTATGTCTATGGATCAGTACAAGGCTTTTTTTGACCGTTTCTGCCCTGAAGACGGTTCCTCTTTGGCCGCGCCGCCTTTGGGGGTCATGCCCTTTGTGGGGGTGCGCAGTACGGGTATATTTTGCCGTAAAGGGTGTCCGGCGCGAATACCAAAATTTGAGAATTGCCAGTTTTACCCAGACGCTCAATCCGCGCTGAGGGCGGGATTTCGCGCCTGTAAACGATGCCATCCAACCTTGCACCCCAATGAAGCGAGCGCTACCGTAAAAAAACTGATTGCCTTGGTCGAAGCCAATCCAGAACAGAAATGGTCAGAGGCGGATTTAAAAGCGCAAGGCATTGACCCGTCAACCGCGCGGCGTCATTTTCAAAAACGCTTTGATATGACATTTACACAATATGCCCGCGCCCGAAGGCTGGGCGTGGCCGAAAAAGCGTTACGCAAAGGAGACCGTGTGATTGATGCGCAATTAACCGCAGGATACGAATCTGCGAGTGGATTTAGACAGGCTTTTTCAGATCGCTTTGGCGCACCGCCAAATAGGCAAATAAAAAATGCACAAACAAAGCCGCCGCTGTCGCCGCTAGTGATTGAGTGGATTGATACAAAACTTGGCCCGATGATTGCGATTTGTGATGATCGCGCGCTCTACCTGCTTGAATTTACCACGCGTATTAAGCTTGATGCTCAAGTAGAGCGCTTAAAAAAAACGCATAAACGGGCAATTCTTCCAGGCCGTACACATATTACAGATCAGATTACGAATGAATTAGAAGCCTATTTTAATGGGCGTTTGCACGATTTTAAAACGCCGCTCATCCTGTCTGGGACAAAATTCCAGCGTACGGTTTGGCGCGCTTTGCAAACGATTCCGTTCGGTCATACATGGTCTTATGCTGATCTGGCCAAGGCGGTAGGGCGCGATAAAGGGTTTCAAGCGGTGGGGTCTGCCAATGGTTCAAACGGGCTGGCTCTAATTATTCCTTGTCACCGCGTCATTGCAAAAGACGGCGGTTTAGGCGGCTATGCAGGCGGCTTGGCGGCAAAGCAATGGCTATTGGATATGGAAAAACGGGTTCTGTCAGGTGCAAGTTGAATGCAGGTTTAAGCCTCGTAAAGACCGTTACAATTCTTCTAAAATGGACGTACCTTTCGTTTTCGGTTCGCTAGTCCATTGCCATGTTTCGTGTAGACGAAGACGCTTGCCGGGCAAAATTTCGGGTCGCGTATGACAGGTGCCAGTTTTTATTTCGCCGTCCATGTTAACATGATGATAGCGCATATCCAGCGAGCCGTCCTTATTGACGAGGCCGATTAAATGTCCAAGCCTAACATCGCCGCCTGCATAACTCGCTGTGACCAGCGCGTCTTTTTGCTCATATTTAAACACGGTTTGAGCGGTGGTCTCTGATTGCCCTTTTGTGGTTACGGGCCGAAACAGGCGGCCTCCATACCAAATCAGCGGGTGTTCTTGCGGCGTATCTGTCACGAGGCTTTGCTTTTTGGTAAATCTTTGACTGGGTACTCTGGCGCGAGTTTGTGGCCCGAAGTTTTCGTATATTTTCCGTCAATTTCCTCATCAATTTTTTTGTCAATTTCCCCGTCAATTTCCACATCAAGACTTTCGATTTTATCGGCCCGTTTTGATATTTTTTCAGTCGAGATACGGACTTGACGCATATCTTCAACCGTCTGGTTGAAGTGCGATTGTAATTTGCCGACACGGTCATCTAGCCGTGTCACATCCGCAGACAGCAAGCCAACTTCTTTTTGAATGATATGGGCTTGTTTGCGCATGGCCGCATCTTTCATCACGGCCCGCATTGTATGTAAAGTGGCCATAAAAGTCGTGGGCGAGACAATCATCACTTTTTGCGTAAAACCCCGTTCAATTACATGCGGGAAATGGGCGTGGAGTTCCGCGTAAACCGCTTCCGAGGGTAAGAACATCATGGCAATATCATGCGTTTCCCCGAAAATAAGGTATTTTTCAGAGATCGCTTTTAAATGTCCCAACACATCGCGGGCAAAGAGTTTTTTTGCCATTTCTGAATCGGGCGTGTTTTCGGCCTCTGTCATGCGCCGCCACGCCTCCATTGGAAATTTACTGTCAACCGCCACATCGCCTTGGTCATTCGGGAGATGGATAAGCGCATCAACGCGTTTTCCATTGGTGAGGGTTGCTTGGAAAGTATAGCTATTCGGGGGTAAATAATTGGAAATCAGATCCTGCATTTGCTTTTCCCCAAAAGCGCCGCGCGCCTGTTTGTTTGAAAGCAAGCTTTGCAGGCCAGAGACTTCGCCTGATAGCGTTTCAATATTTTTCTGTGCGCGGTCAATTAAGGCTAGGCGCTCATGCAGATGCTTCAGACTTTGTGAATTTCTTTCTTGGGTATCAATAATGGATTTACCAACATTTTGAGAAACTTTTTCAAGCCGTGTATCAAGGGTTTCACGCAAATGTTTTTCCCGCTGTGCGCTATCTTCCGAGAATTGTGCAAGCCGCCCTTGCAGAGCGGCTTGTTGTTCGCTCATTTGACGGATATGATAGTCGAGCTGATTAGTTTTTCCTTTGCCCATGAGGGCCGATAAGAACAAAGCGAGCAAAGCTCCTAACAGCAAAAGCACGCCGCCAAGAACAAGTTCTAGGGCGGAGAGTTCCAGCCCGTAATATGAGATGACGGATTCCATTCACACTCCTTTATTCACCCTCTGTTCCACAATTAAGCCTGAATGGCAATTCAGTCAAAGTCAAAAGGTGTGAGCGTTTATATGTGCGCTCAAAAGAATTTTTAGAGTGGGTGTCGTTTAGGAGGCCGCGGAAAGAAATCGGATGTGCGCTCAATATAGTCCTGATATGCGGGGCGTTTCTTCATCTCGCGCTCTAAAAGGTCGCGACCCGAGACTCGGGTCAGTAAGATAGTCATTATAACTGGTGCAAAAACCGTGACCCATCCCCAAGGCGCTTGGCAAGCCACAAGCCAGATACCCCACCACATACAGGCATTTCCAAAATAATTGGGGTGGCGCGTATATTTCCATAAGCCTGTGTCTAAAACGGGCTTATCGATTGCGAGGCCATCATAGTCTTTGTGCTTGGCCTTAAACCGTGCGAGTTGCCAATCGCCAATCGCTTCAAATAAAAACCCGATAAGCCAGAGTGCTGTGCCGATGATTGAGATCAAGCCAATTGGTGTCGCATATGGGCCGTAAGGGTTTGTGGGATGTGTTTCAGGGTAGGCCCCGCTTGTTGTGGCCATGGCGACCCAGATAGGGGCGGAAATAAGTAGAATTAGAAAGCCTTGCCCGTAATAAATCGAGAATAAGGCACGTATACGCCATGCGTTTTCTGACAAGCCTTTTTTCTCAGCCCGTTTACGCATGGCAATATAGCGACTGTCTTCGCCGTGCGGAATATTGCGCCATGCCAAATACAAGGTCAGACGCAAAGCCCAAGCCGTGACGATCACGGCCATGAGGGTCAAATGCGGTGTTTTACCCGTTGAAATATTCCAACAAATTAGGGCAACGCATCCAAAACCCGCGCCCCAAAAAATATCAATAATACTCGCGTCTTTCAGAATATAAGACAGACCCCAATAGAGTGTCAGAAAAAACCACAAAAAACTGGCGCAAAGTAAGAAGTTCACAAGAATGTTTGGGAGCATAGCGGAGTTCCAAATCTGTTAGTGCCTTTACTGGGTTTAAAGCGACTGTATAACGTTCCTGCGTCCATGACTATGATAAGATTGACGTAATCCCAGTTTTTTAAAAATATTTTAGTTATAAAGCGGGGGTGAGTGGGACTGAGTTTTGGCCGTTTGAGCGCTTCTGATGAGAGTTCAATATAATAAAACCTGAACGTTAGAATGTTTTTCCGTCCGATTGTGCACCTGATTGTGCACCTGATTGTGTGGGGGTGAGTTCATATTTATGTCCCAGTTTAGAAATGTTTTAATTTATTTCGGCTACGATCACTTTAGCAGTTTTCACAAGGGGTTAGGCTATGGAAAAACATGTCGTACATATGATGGACGCGGCTAAAGTGTGTTTTGCAAAATATTCAGATTTTCAAGGGCGTTCGGACCGGGTAGAGTTTTGGTATTTCATAGCTTTCGCTTGTCTTTTTGTCCCTCTTATGTCGAGCCTGAATGCGATATTTTTCGGATTGCATACAGATTTCGTCCCTTTGACAATCATAGGACTTTTTGCAATTCTTTGCCCTGTTTGTGCTGTCACAGCGCGGCGTTTGCAGGATGTAAATCGCCCTGGACGTTGGCAGGCTTTGGCGCTTATACCTGCCGTGCCTGTTTTAGCGTTTCAATTTATACCTAAGCTTGGATCGATTGAAGTATTAAGCTTTATTTCCACAATTAGCACTTTCGGACTTCTGGCTGCGATTATGATACTGGCTTTTTGGTGTTCAAGACGCGGCGATCCTACGGTGAATGCCTTTGGCGAAGCGCCAGAAATAAGAGAAGATGAAAGCCGAAATGTACCCGAAACCTATATTTATAATCAGCGCTAGAATTATCAGTACGGTTAAGTTTAGGGCCCAACAGCGCGGTCATTTAACGTGAATATTTCAGATATGTAAACGGCCCGTTGCATCCCAAATTTTACGGGCGTGTATAAGCGCGGCGGGTCTTTTATTGAATATGAAGCTCTCTCGCCAATTGGCAAAACTGGCGGCGTGGGGTTCGAATATTCCGTCTTCATGGGAAACGTTGGCCTCACCACGCGTTCCGCAAGGGTTACAGGATAAATCAACTGTCCATCTGTCTTTAGCCGTCATGCATGTAGAATAGAGTGCGGTAAATAGAGTGCGGTAATCAGTATTCTTTACGGGCTAATTTCAAATTTACCCACTACTCATGCCACCTAAGCCCGTCGCGCCTCATACAGCGCGATACCAGCGGCGGTTGCGACATTCAGGCTTTCGGCTTCGCCGTGAACATCGGATGACAACATCGGGATACGCGCAACCCAGTCACAGCAATCGCGCACTCTTGGGCGCAGGCCAGGGCCTTCTGCACCCATGACAATGACTTTATTCCCAGACCCTTTGAGTGCGGAGGACAGTTCCCGTTCGGTTTCGCCTGCGAGTCCTGTCACCATCCAGTTTTGTTTCTTGAGATCTTGGAGTGTATTGGCGATATTTTTGACAAGACAGACGGGAATGGTCTCAAGGCACCCGACAGCGACTTTAGCGGTCGCGCCTGCCATGGGCGGGGCTTTGCGGTCTTGCATCACAAGGGCGCGTACACCAAAAGCCGAGCAGAGGCGCAACATCGCGCCGACATTATGCGGATCTGTGATCTGATCGAGCACTAAGATCAGTCCGTCATGATCTGAATGTTCAGCGGCAATGTCGGAAATATCTGGCCATTCTAGTGGCGCGACTTTAACGGCTATGCCTTGGTGTACGGTTCCGCTTGGAAATTGCTTGTCCATAATATTGGGGAGGACAATTTTGGGGAGCGGCGCGGTCTTGGGAATATCAAGTCGTGCCTCTGCCGATTCGGTCATCATAAGTGTGTGGAGTGTGCGTTTAGGGTTATTGAGGACGGCCATGACGGCATGAGCGCCCCAAATCCACATCGCGCCGCCTTCGCGTCCGCCTTTTCTTTCGTGTCCATTTTTTCTCTCGCGCCCATCTCTTGAAGATGTTTTCTGTCTTTGCGTGCCTGTCTCTTGTCTTTCTGACCTTTGTTTTTCTGGCCCTTGTTTTTCTAAATGTCGCGATTTCGGACTTCGCGGTGCCGCTACAGCTGTGATTTTGTGTGTGCCACGGGCGCGATTAGGCGGTGTTTTTGCCGCGGCGGTAGATTTAAAGCGTCGCGCACTAGAAGGATTTGGAGGCCGACTCGAATCGGCTGTATTTGAGGCCGTGTTTTGACGGGATTGATCGCGACGACGACTTTTCCCTGATTTTCGACTAAATTCGCTATTGCGCGTTTCTTTTGACATCTCTATATAACCCGAAGATTTTAAACATATTCTCTGTTGCAACGCGGCTATATAGCATAGCCCGTCAAGTAACAGGGTCTTTTTTTGTTGGAGGCACAACAAAACATAATTTGGAGAGGTGGCCGAGTGGTTAAAGGCGTCAGACTGTAAATCTGATCACTATGTGTACATTGGTTCGAATCCAATCCTCTCCACCATATATTTCATAGCGGCGCTATAACCAAGCCGCAAAGAGCGGCGGATGTTGTGTAGTGGTAAGACCTCAGCCTTCCAAGCTGATGACGCGGGTTCGATTCCCGCCATCCGCTCCAAATATACGGGCTTTCGCCATAGGCATACCCGATTTGCTGTACCCTATACTGATAGGGCGGTGCAACCGACCGAAAGGTCATAACGAAGACGGCCCTTTCTGTTAAAGGATAGTGGTCATAACTTGAAAGAGTTTTAAAATGGCAAAAGAGAAGTTCGAACGTAATAAGCCGCATGCGAATATCGGCACGATTGGTCACGTTGACCATGGTAAGACGACGTTAACAGCGGCGATCACGAAATATTTCGGTGATTTCAAAGCGTATGACCAAATTGA
>CALCKU010000098.1 GCA_937965735.1 uncultured Caulobacterales bacterium | reverse complement strand
ACCCCCGCCCTCCAAATAAGCCCCGTCAAAACTCGGCCAGAGGATAATGCCGTCAAACCCGCCCTCATGCCCCAAAGCCGTTTTGGCAAATGCATTTTCACTGGCAATAACCGCGCGGAAGTCAGCCGGTACAGACACCCGCCCTTTCGCATCCACGCTATTTGTGACCGTCGACAAAAACATGCATTTTCCCTTAGAGCGTCCCAAGCTCTAAAATGGGATAACATGGGAATAAATGGGAAACAATGCCTATTTAACAAATTGTTTAGCCTATTCACGGGAAGCATAACTGTGTGAGTTATTTTTCAAATTCAATGTTTACCTAAATATAAGCGCAGAAAACCAAACCCTTATCGAAATACAGGACGAAATTAATACCATTAAAGGATAAATAGCCTGATAACTCTCAAGACTTTATTAACCCTAAATACGTTCAAAATATCGCACCACAACTGGGCTTGCCAAAACCTTGCCCCTCGGGTTTAAACCTCAAAATACTTTGCGCCTAACCTGTGACGTGTCACAAACCCTGCTCACCCATCCCGCATCAAAATCTCCCGCAGCCCCTCACGCCTGTAAATTTATCACGGCTTTGATAATAATTGCGATTTACCAAAATTTTACTTTTACATTCCCCGCATTTCCAGACACAATAATTACAGAAGGATCCGAAAAGGATTCAAAACACTATATCATTCGGGGAAAATATGACTAAAACACGCTTACTCGCCACTCTGGCCCTATCGACGTCTTGCCTAACGCAAATGCCTATTCTCGCAAACGCACAAGAATCTGGCCCTTCCCTTGAAGAAATTATCGTAACGTCACAATACCGGGCACAAGGTTTGCAGGATGTTCCAATCTCTGTTGCTGCCGTTGACGCCAGTATTATCGAAGAGACAAGCATTGTTAAAATGGAAGATTTGACAACCTTGGTTCCGAACTTCACCTATTCGGAAACGGGCATTACAACGACATTCTTGGTTCGCGGCATTGGCTCGGGCGTGAATCAAGGGTTTGAGCAATCTGTTGGCGTTTATGTCGATGGCGTGCATTATCCACGTGGCCAGCAAGCTCGCGCGCCCTTCCTAGACCTAGAGCGTGTCGAAGTCCTACGCGGCCCACAATCCATTCTCTTTGGTAAGAACTCTGTAGCGGGTGCGATGAACATCACAACCGCCAAGCCAACCGACAGTTTTGAAGGCAATTTATTTACGTCATATGAAATGGAAGACGGCGAGACAATTATCGAGGGAGCCCTCTCCGGCCCAATCTCAGATCGTGTTCGCGCCCGTATTGCAGGACGTTACCGTGATGCAGACGGATTTATGAGCAATGCGACACTCAATCGGGGCGAACCAAGTCGCGAAGAAAAAACCATACGCGGAACCGTTGAATTTGATGTGACTGAAAACCTGATGGCAACAGCCAAAATCGAAATGAGTGATTTTGATGCTTTAGGGCGTAATATCGAAATTGAAAATGCACAACCCGTCAACAATTCCTTATCGCCTTTTAACGGCTTAACCTATTCACAAATTTTGGTGAATGTGTTTGGACAAGACCCAAGCGTTTTAAATGACACTAAAGATGGTTTCCGGTCATCTAATGGCGACTTCTCATTCAATAAAATGCGGACTTACCAACTTGATCTAGATTGGGGTTTTGGTGATTATGATTTAAAATCGATTACGGCTTATGAAACCCTAAGCTATAATGAGCTTTGCGATTGTGATTTTACTGGCGCTGTGATTTTTAACGCTGCGCTTCAAGAAGACTATAAACAGTTCTCTCAAGAATTACGTTTGACCTCTCCTGAATATGACAAATATGACTTTATCTTAGGGGCTTATTTCCAGACTTCTGACCACTCATATAGTGACCAAATTATTGTCCCGACCAATTCAGTCTTGATACCCGCTGCAAATGGTCGTTCACCAGGCGCAGGGAGCCTGATTTCAGGCACACAAGCCGCTCGGACAGCACAAGTTGACGCGACAGTTCTATCCGCCTTTGCGCAATTTAATTATCATTTTTCCGATGACCTGACATTACAACTGGGTGGTCGCGTTACGAATGATGACAAGGACGGCTCTCGCGTCCTCTTCGCAGAAGCGCTAGGGGGCGGAGATTTACCCGCCGCACAAGCGGGTGCCGCTGTTGTCTATGCCAGCCTGTTTGGTATCACGACTACAAACCTACAAGCCCTAGCAGCACTCGGCGATCCAAGCTCTATTGCTCTGACAGCAGCATTTGGCAATGGGAATGTACCCAAGCAAAACCGGAACACGACTAAGTTTTCGCCTGACGTAAAACTTGTCTGGGATATGAATGATGATGTTCTACTTTATGCCAGTTGGGCGCGCGGTTATAAATCCGGTGGCTTTGACTTCCGCGCCAATAATCGCGGTACATCAGCCTCAACAGAAGCAAGCTTTCAGTTTGATGATGAAATCGGAACAAATTACGAGCTAGGCGGCAAGTTCAAGCTCGGCGCGGCAGCCGAAATAAACGCCACGGCTTATTTCACGAAGTTTGAAGATTTACAGATTTCGATCTTTGACGGCATTCTCGGCTTTAATGTCGGTAATGCGGCGACTTCCGAAGTCAAAGGGATTGAAGTTGATGGTCGTTGGGCATTAACAGATCACATTCGTTTAAATGGTGGTTTTGCGATTACGGATTTCGAATTCACAGACTTCAAAAACGGTCAGTGTTATTTCGGCCAAACACCTGATTTTGCCGCGACTGGGCAATGTGATTACACTGGGCTTGCCAATAATCTTGTCTCGGACTTCACAGGAACTGTCACGATGGACTTCGATATGCCCGTTATGGATGATTACGAAGTGACCGGCCTTGTCAACCTGTTCTACGCCAGTGCATACGACTCGGCTCAAACACATGACCCCCTTGGTCGCCAAGAGGGTTTTGCTAGAATCAATGCCCGTCTCGGCTTTGGCCCTGCAGACGGTCCTTGGGAAGTCGCGGTTTTGGGTAAAAACCTGACGGATAAAATTGTTCGGACTTATAATGGCGACGCACCATTATCGGGCAGTACCTTCGGTGCGAAAACCAATTACACTTTCTACTCACAAGGCCGTACAGTTGCCTTGCAAGGTCGTGTAAAATTCTAAAACGAAGACGGCCCTGCAATTGCTTGCGGGGCCGTCTTTTAAAGTGAGACTGGTGCCACCAGAGCCCGCCAATCTATATCCATTCATTATTCGCTCTGGCTAAATTGCTTTGTAGGAGAACGATATGGTAAGAATTAACCCGGATGTAAAATCAAAAACGAAAGCGAATTGGGGCTTTGATCTAAACGCAATTCTTGCCAAACAAAAAACGGCTTTTAACACAAACCCAAACCCGTCTTGGGACAACCGCAAAGCCAATCTTATCAAACTCCGCACCGCCATTGACGCCAATGCAGACGCTTTCAAAACGGCTATATCGGATGATTTTGGTAATCGTGCTTATGAAGAAACCACAATCGCGGAACTCCTGGTTATCCAAGGCGGCATTAATCACGCGTTGAAACATACCAAAAAATGGATGAAAACACGCCGTGCCCCGACCGCCCTGCAATATTTACCCGCATCCAATAAAATTATTCCACAACCCCTCGGCGTTATCGGCATTATCAGTCCGTGGAATTATCCGCTTCAACTCGCAATCATGCCCCTGATCGGGGCGCTGGGTGCGGGTAATCGCGCCATGATTAAGCCCAGTGAATATACGCCGAAACTTTCAGAGCTTATGAAGACGGTCCTCGGCGAGATTTTTACAGAGGATGAAGTCTTTGTTGCAACAGGCGGCGTAGACGTGGCCTCTGCGTTCTCAGCCCTTCCTTTTGATCACCTCTTATTTACAGGCTCGACCTCTGTTGGCCGCATCGTCGCCGAAGCGGCGGCCAAAAACCTAACCCCCTGCACGTTAGAGCTTGGCGGCAAGTCCCCAACGATTATCGACGAGAGCGCGAATATGTCTCTGACTGTACCGCGCATTGCCAATGGTAAGCTCCTTAATGCGGGACAGACCTGCGTGGCCCCCGATTATGTCTTAATGCCGCAAGCCAAGATTGATGCCTTCTCGGATGCGATTATCAAACAGGCAGAAGCGTTTTATCCCACTTTTGCAGGCAATCCTGATTACACCTCGATCATCGCCGACAGTCATTACGCGCGCCTGCAAGACTTGCTCGAAGACGCTGAAAATAAAGGCGCAAAAATCCGCGTTGCCGGAGACGATGACAAGCAACAACTCGCCAAAGAACGCCGCGTGCCCTTGACGGTCGTAACCGACACTACGCCTGACATGCGCATTATGCAGGAAGAAATCTTTGGCCCCCTCTTACCCGTCGTGTCGAGTGAAACCCTTGACGATGCTATGGACTATGTCCAATCGCGCGAACGCCCCCTGGCCCTATATTGGTTCGGCGAAGACAGTGCCAAACGCGAGAAAGTCCTGCACCAGACGATTTCAGGCGGCGTTTCTATAAACGAAACCGCGTGGCACGTTGTCCAAGAAGATATTCCGTTTGGCGGAGTTGGCCCGTCTGGCATGGGGGCCTATCACGGCGAAGACGGCTTCAGAGCCTTCTCACACATGAAAGGCGTCTTTACGCAAAGTCGCTTTAGCCAAGGTAAAACATTGTTTCCGCCGTACACCAAGAAAACGCATAAAATGCTCGGCCTTATGAAGAAGATCATATAAATGACAAGCGCATCTGTTGAAACATTTGATTACGTCATTGTTGGCGCAGGGTCTGCGGGCTGTACGCTCGCCAACCGCCTGAGCGAAGACCCCAATGTCTCTGTCTGTCTTTTAGAGGCCGGTAAAACCCATAAACATTGGTCTGTGCGTATTCCCGCCATGAGCCTTGTCAATATGGTCTTGAAAACCCGCAATTGGGGGTTTGAAACCGTGCCGCAAAAGGGCTTAAACGGACGCAAAGGCTATCAACCGCGCGGGAAAATGCTGGGCGGGTCTTCAGGTTCGAATGCGATGATTTATATTCGCGGTCACAAATCTGATTACGACAATTGGGCCGCGCTTGGCAATAAAGGCTGGAGCTATAAAGACGTCCTGCCTTACTTTAAGAAATCGCAAAACCGCGAAGCGGGTGCCAATGATTTTCATGCCCAAGGTGGGCCGTTAAATGTTGCGCCCGTTAAAAGCCCAGGGTCTATTAATGAGATTTTTCTCGACGCCTGTAGCCAACTCCAACTGCCCAAAACCGATGACTTTAACGGTGCCAATCAAGAAGGCATGGGAATGTATGAAGTCACGCAAAAGAACGGCGAGCGCTGGTCAACGGCCCGTGCTTTCCTAGATCCCGTTATGGATCGCTCGAACTTGACCGTCATCACAGGCGCACTCACTGAGAAAATCATTATTGAAGATAATCGCGCAACGGGCGTGCAATACCGCGCGGGGAAATCCACGCAAACCGTCACAGCAACACAAGAAGTAATCCTAAGTGCAGGCGCGTTTAATTCGCCGCAAATCCTTCTTCTGTCTGGCATTGGAGCAAAAGACAAACTTGCTCCGCACAACATTGCGCAAGTACATGACTTACCGGGTGTTGGTGAAAACCTGCACGACCATATCGACCAAGTGCTAAGCTTTAACGCGAAAGTAAAAGACAATGTTGGCTTTTCAATTATGGGCGGTTTGCGCATGATTGGCGAGGCGCTGAAGTTCAACAATAAACGCGACGGCCTGTTCACCACAAATTACGCTGAAAGCGGCGGATTTCTTTATATAGACCGTTCCGAACCCGCGCCTGATATTCAGCTCCATATGGTGCGCGCTTTGGTCGATGACCATGGGCGCAAGCTCCATTGGGGCCATGGCTATAGTTGTCATGTCTGCGTCCTACGCCCCAAAAGTCGGGGCCGTGTGGCGCTAAACTCGGCTAATCCTGCGGACGCGCCTATGATTGACCCGGCATTTCTTGAAGATGAACGCGATATGGAACTGCTCGTCAAAGGCGTGAAACTGACCCAAGAAATCATGCGCGCACCCGCTTTTGACGCTGTACGGGGCAAACCTTTTTACGAATCGGATGCGCATGATGACAAAACTATTCGCGAAGATATCCGCAAGCGTGCGGACACGGTTTATCACCCTGTGGGTACCTGCATGATGGGTCAAGGGAATATGGCGGTTGTAGATGAACGTCTTCGCGTTCACGGCCTCTATGGCCTGCGCGTTGTCGATGCCTCGATCATGCCGCAAGTCAATTCTGGCAATACCAATGCACCCACCATTATGATTGCTGAAAAAGCGGCAGACATGATCAAAGAAGACGCGGTAAAATCACACCATCTGCAAGCCGCAGAATAAAATCTGTTTCAGAATAAGGCCTGTTAGGGGGGCGATATGTTTAGAAAATCAAAATCAGGTTTGGGGTCTGTATGCCTCGCCCTGCTACTGAGCGCATGCCAAGCCGCAACAGACGTGAATATGAATGGCACGCCTAACGCTGATAGCTCGACTCCCATATCACCACTCGCCGCGACTGAGAGCGTGAAACGCGCAAATGCCGCCGTTTTAAAATCCCTCGACTTCTCTGACAGACGCGATTTTGAGCGCGCGGAACGCGGTTTCATCGCCACTTTTGAGGACACAAAAATAATGGGCGATGCAGGTAATCCTGTCTATGATTTCGGCGCTTATGAATTCCTGAAATCTGATGCGCCTGATACGGTCAATCCCAGCCTATGGCGGCAAAGCCAGCTCGCATCCAAACATGGCTTATTCAAAGTTATGGACGGCATTTATCAAGTGCGCGGATTTGATTTGTCTAACATTACCTTTATCGAAGGCGATAGCGGATGGATTGTTGTCGACCCGCTTATCTCGGCCAAAACAGCGGAACGCGCCAAACAATTAGTTGACCGCGAATTGGGGGAAAAACCCATTAGCGCCGTAATCTTTACGCATTCCCATGCCGACCATTTTGGCGGCGTGCGCGGCCTCGTCTCTCAAGAAGACGTAGAGCGCGGGGTGCAAATCATTGCCCCAGACAATTTCGTCTTCGAGACTGTGTCTGAAAACGTATTGGCGGGGAATGCCATGACCCGCCGCGCGAGCTATATGTTTGGCGGTCTCCTGCCGCGCGGGCCTGAACACCAAGTCGGTGTCGGATTAGGCCAAGCCATATCAACGGGCAGTGTCGGACTTCTGCGCCCAACATTGTCTGTAACAGAAACAGGCGAGACCCATAGCATTGACGGCATAGAGATGGAATTCATCATGGCCCTAGAGGCCGAAGCCCCGTCTGAATTCATGTTTTACATGCCGAAGTTCAAAGCCTTCTGCCAAGCCGAAATTATCAATCACACTTTCCATAATATGTATACGCCAAGAGGGGCGAAAGTGCGGGATGGCCGCCGCTGGAGCCAGTATATTGACGAAGCGGTGGCGCTTTACGCTGATAAGACCGATGTGAGTTTTGGCTCTCACCATTGGCCCGTATGGGGCGAGGATGAGGTCACAGAGTTTTGGGAAGGCCAGCGCGATCTCTACCGTTATGTCCATGACCAGACCGTGCGCCTTGCCAATTCGGGCTATACACTGCATGAAATTCCAGACTTGCTAGAGATGCCAGACGGAATTTCCAAACAATTCGCCAACCGGGATTATTACGGCACAGTCAGCCATAACTCTAAATCGCAATACCAGTTTTACTTCGGATATTTTGACGGCAATCCCGCCAATCTCAACCCGCTCCCACCGACCTCTGAATCTGTGAAATTTATCGAATATATGGGCGGGGCGGAGGCCGTACTTGAAAAAGCCAAAACAGACTTTGACAAAGGCGAGTTTCGGTTTGTCGCCACGGCCTTAAATAAACTCGTTTTTGCAGAGCCGAACAATGTGGCCGCGAAAACCCTCCTTGCAGAGACTTATACACAGCTTGCCTATATGGCTGAGTCTGGGTCATGGCGGAATTTCTACCTGACAGGCGCGCAAGAATTGAGAAACGGCATTCTGGACTTGCCTCGCATCCAAACGGGCGGGCCTGATATCGTGAGTGCGATACCGCTTAACCTTTATTTTGACTTGCTTGCCGTGCGCCTGAACGGGCCAAAGGCCGCTAAAAAAGACCGCGATATTAACTTTGTCCTGACCGATACGGGCGAGAGCGCGCATTTAATTATCAGCAATGGTACACTCCATCACCGCATGGGGACAACGCTCGACGGTGCACCCACGATTAAATTAACCCGAGCCGCTCTGGATCAATTGAACCTAAAGACGAAGACTTTTGCCGAGCTTGCTAAAGAAGGTAGCGCCTCAATAGAGGGCAATCCCCTCGCCGTTCGCGCGTTTTTTGGGTTGATGGATGAACCCCCGTTCTGGTTTAATATTGTCACGCCGTAAAATTTTACCTTAATCACAATGCCAGCAAGTTTCATAGTCATCCATACCAATCGGGCCGCCGGGTGGCAGAGTTTTCGCTTTTGTAACGGGTGCGCGCTCAGGGGCGGCTTGGTTTAGAAAAGCGTCGATTTTCGTCACAAGCCATTTCCCGTGACCCGAGCCTTTACGCAAAAGATCGCCCTGCAAATCCCGTAACACGGCGTCCACACGCGCCTTTACACCGGGCGTCGCTTCTGGATTATTTGATAAATCCATCAGTCCGAAAACAAAACGCGCTTGCACACCCTTTGCAATTTCGCCCAAACGCCCGCGCGGCGCAGGTTTCATGACGTTTGACCGAATGGCTTGCAACATTTCCGTAAATCCAAGTGCGGCACGGTCGCGGCGATTAAACTCAATCAGGCGCGCCGCGCGGCGAGGATGCAATAGCGCGTCAAAAGTCAAATCTGCCGCCGTATCGGCCGCTGCCGTGACGTCAAAGGCCGGAAAGGCGGTTTTGCGAAAAAGCTCGCGGTCACTATCGGCAATCGAATAGCTTATGAGGGACGGTGTCAGATATTGCAGAACGTCA
>CALCKU010000097.1 GCA_937965735.1 uncultured Caulobacterales bacterium | reverse complement strand
CCCTGTTGTGTTTGAAACGGGGTACGGCCCGTCTGGCTTGCCGCATATTGGCACATTTGGCGAAGTTGTGCGCACGATCATGGTCATGGATGCGTTTCGGGCTTTGACCGATGATAAAATTCCAATGAAATTGATTTGTGTTTCGGATGATTTGGACGGTATGCGCAAAGTGCCGGGGAATATGCCCAATCAAGACATGTTGACGGAATATCTCGGACGCCCTTTGACGGATGTTCCAGACCCGTTTGAATGCCATGACAGCTTTGCGGGGCATAATAATGCCATGTTGCGTGATTTCCTTGACGGGTTCGGGTTTGAATATGAATTTTTATCCGCGACAGAGCTTTATAAACGCGGCGATTATGATGTTTATCTGCGCCGTGCCTTAGAGCGGTTTGACGACATTATGAAAGTGATGTTGCCGACACTGGGCGAAGAACGCCGCGCGACCTATTCTCCGTTCTTGCCGATCTCGCCAAAAACGGGCCGTGTGCTTTATGTGCCCATGAAGTCTGTGAACCCAGAAGCGGGGACGATCACATTTGATGATGAAGACGGGACAGAGACGACACTGCCTGTCACGGGCGGTCATGTGAAATTACAATGGAAACCTGATTTTGGCATGCGCTGGGCAGCACTGAATGTTGATTTTGAAATGTTTGGGAAAGACCATCAGGCCAATAGCATTGTCTACTCGCGCATTTGTAAAATCCTCGGGGCCGAACCGCCTGTGCAATATGTCTATGAGTTGTTCCTCGATGATAAAGGCGAAAAAATTTCAAAGTCCAAGGGTAACGGCATTTCTGTTGAAGAATGGTTATCTTACGCGACGCCCGAAAGCTTGACGCTTTATATGTTTACCAAGCCGCGAACGGCGAAGCGTTTGTATTTTGATGTCATTCCCAAAGCGGTCGATGAATATTTCCAACATCTGGACGCCTATCACCGCCAAGAGCCGGAGAAGCAAATCGCAAACCCTGCTTGGTTTATTCATCACGGAAATCCGCCGCAAGACAGCACGCCGATTAGTTACGCGCTCTTGCTAAACCTTGTATCGGCCGCCAATGCGTCAGATTCTGAAATCCTTTGGGGCTTTATTGAACGCTATGTGCCGGGCGCAACACCTGCGGATTATCCTGTGCTGGATAAAATGGTCGGCTATGCCGTGCGCTATTATCAAGACTTTGTAAAACCCGCCAAAGTGTACCGCGCGCCTACGGATTTGGAACGCGCCGCGCTCACCGATTTAGTGACAAGACTGCGCCGCGTTCCAGAGGTCGAGCAAACAGACGGCGAGGCGTTGCAGACGTTAATTTTTTCTGTGGGCAAAGATCACGCCTTTGAAAATCTACGCGATTGGTTCAAGGCGATTTACGAAGTGTGTTTGGGGCAAAGTCAAGGCCCGCGCTTTGGGTCTTTTGTCGCGATTTACGGGCCAGACGATACGGCTAATTTGATTGAAAAAGCTTTGAGCGGCGCACTTCACGCAGACGTGTAAATGAACGGTTCGCACTTTAACTGGCAAAGTCTTTCATTTTATATATAATAGTCGTGTGGGATGTTTTTATAGACATATATTTCGGCCGAACGCGCCGCGCTTTTTCCTTTCTGTGGCCTTCATTAGTCTGACTATGATGGCTTATGCACCGCTCAGTTTAGCGTCTCCAAATGCTCCGATAAGAGATACGCAAACCTTAGACTCGCAAACCCCAAATTTGCAAACTCCCAATTCGCAAACGCCAGATTTAGAGGCGTCACATTCTAAAGTAACATTAGAGCGGGCTAAAGTAACATTAGAGCGGGCGCGCGAATATTTGATCTCTGGGGATTATGCTTTGGCGGTAGAAATGGGTGCAAAACTTGAAACGGCCCAAGGCTACGCGCTTGCGGCAGAAGCGCTTACCGCGCAAATTGTGTTAGGACGGTTTGAAGATTTACACGCTCGCGCTATAGAATCGGTGCGCTTTGCAGATCAGGCGGTGCGTCTGGCCCCCGAGGATGAAAACGCCCATCTTCAATACGCACTGGCGTTTGGGGTTATGACGCGCACGAGTTCAGTGTTTAAGGCGTGGCGTAAACAATATCCCGACAAATCTCTGAAGATCATTCAAGCGTTTCAAACGCGCTATCCTGATAATCCTAAAGGGGATGCTTTATTAGGGGCTTGGCATTTAGGGGTCATTCGTAAAGCGGGTGAAAAGAATGCGTTAAACTGGTATAATGCCACGCTGACGGCCGGGATTGAGGCGTATAATTCGGCATTGAAATCTGCGCCCCAAGATATATTGATTACAAGCACATTTGCGGTATCACTTTATGTTCTATCACCTGAGATTTACGAAAATGATGCGCGTAATTTACTGGAATGGGTGGAGACATTATCGCCGCAAACCGCGATTGAGCGGGAGGTGAAATCCGCAATGGATGAAATTTTGGAGGCTTTAAGCGCGCCCGATAAAGCGGTTGAATTGTCGGAACGATTTCTAGATGGACACCCGCTCTAACCCCGCTCTCGTATTCGTTAGGGACTCAAAGCTTTATTGTGATACCCAGACAATGCGGGCTATCCAGTGAATTTCAGCACGGTTGAGCGTACGGTTCTCATAATTTGGGTTGAGTGACACTAAGTCTATTGTCGTTTCTGTCATTTTAAAAAGCTCTTTTGCCATGACTTCCCCCCCTTTGGTTTTGACAACCACGCGATCTCCGCGTCTGATGGATTGGTTCGGTGCGACAAGGACACGGTCGCCTTGACGGAAAACAGGCCACATAGAATCGCCTGCAATTTCCAATGCGTAGAGATTTTCATCGGACACGTCTGGGACGCGGACCTCGTCCCATCCTGCGCCAATCGGAAAACCGGCATCATCGAAAAAACCATCACTGCCCGCTTGGGCCAACCCAATCACGGGGATGGAAGGGCCTTGTGGTGGTTTCCGCGCCGCAAAGGCGGCAAATGTTTCAAAGTCCATCCCAATGACGACAAGGACTTTCGATAAGCTCTCGGTTGAAGGCCAACGTCTTTTACCGCTCGCAGTAATGCGTTTGGATTTATTAAAAGTGGTCGGGTCAAGCCCTGCTTGCTTGGCTAGCCCTGATGCCGAGGTCGAATAGACTTGTGCCAAACGGTCAATCGCCGTCCAAATGTCATGATGGGAAAACATGGGGAAGCCCCTAGGTAAATATTCCTATCGAGTCAAATTAAAAATTCGGCTCTGTTGGGTGGGACATAGAAGTAGGCGTTAAGGTTTTTAACCGTCCCTACAGGCTTAAATTTTGGCGTTTCGTTTCTGATAACATTCAATTTTTTAATATTCTAAAACCCTGTATTTAAGGTTTATTCCGAATTATAGGCGGTTAGGGCAAATCTTTGATAAGCCTATTTATTATAGTTTCAATAGAAGGCCTGAAACCATGCGTGATAAAGCGGTAACAGATACTCTGGATTCAAAAAAACCAAGTGTAGAAGTAAACGAGAAAAAAGACCCAAGCGGAGAGCAAAAAAAAGGCATAGGCAGTAAAATATTTTGGGGACTTATTGTCTGCGCTTTTGGCGTGTTCTTATATACGGCTAATGAAGGCCAAGATAATATGTTTGAAGATATGGCAGAGATGTTTGGGAACGCTAAAGGTAAAGCGACCGCTTTGTTCAAAGCCTCCCCCGTGGCAAATGCGGAAAACATTATTCGGTCGAACCTAAAAGATCCGAATAGTTTTAAACGCCAAAAAAGCGTACTCATTTGGACGGGTCAAAAGAAAACAGGTGAACCCGCCCATATTGTTCTCCTTGATTATACGGCTCAAAATAGTTTTGGCGGTGCTGTACGGGGCTGCCATGTTGTTAGCTTTTATGAAACAGCTTCAGACAAGGTTAAGTGGAACCCCAATAGCGGCGTCCAAAAACTTCAACGTTCGACGTGCCAAGCCACACTTTCAGACATGCAAAAGTCCGAACTGTCGCGGCTTATGAGAGGCGCGAACGGATTTACAGCCAACTAAGTCATATAGTCTTTTAAATTAACTCGGAATCAGAAACGGGACTTTTCCCGTCCATTTCTGATATGTATTCAATAGAATTATAACTGAATGGTTCTTGTGTGTGCAAGATTGCACTTTAAGGTGGACTCTTACGGGGTCTTAATCAATTGCGCCAAACTATAGGTGTTTCCGTCTTTCCCTTTAAAGCTTTGTCCCGCCCAGGGTTCGGCCAGTTTTAAAGGGCAAGCGGGACGACTGCCATAATCTTCTGTATTTGTAGTGTCCACGGCCCAACGCACTGCATCCGTGACTTTGTAATCGGTCATGTAGTTTTGATTGATGTCCCACACTTTTCCGTCAAGCGTTTGGTGAAGCCCGCGTGACCAAGGGCGATCCTGGGGTGTTGGCCCGTCTTCAATCAGGATTTGTGAAAACGTGCCGTTTTTAAACAAAAGATAGTGGTCGGTCAGATTTTTATTCTGCCAAACCTGAGCCGTAATTGGATACACTTCGGCTTTGGGTTTTTTATTTAAGGAAGGCGGATAGGGAATATAGGCGAAGATATATTCTATATTTGTATTATGGTCTCTATATTCAAAAAAACTTGGTTTTTCAGGGCCGCCAATATCACAGTCCTTTTGGTAAAGACCGCTCCATTCTTTCGGGAGCGTTGCTGTCTTGACCCAATCGGGATTTTGTAGTGCGTCTAATCGGGCCGTTTTTTGTTCTAAAGCTGTGTTTTTGACGTCAACATCACGCTTTGAATTTTCTTGCGGCTGCGCTGTATCTGATGCCTTGTTTTTCGACGTTGGAGTCGTTTGACCGCAGGCCATTAAAGTGAGGCAAAGCAGTATCGCTAGGGTCGTTTTACGGGGTGTTGATTGTATAATTTGAGCCATTTCAAGAGCCTTGTAATCCTAGCCGAAACAAAAAACTTATGCGAACCTTTGTGTCGGCCCGCATAAGTTTTTTAAGTATAGGTTAGAAAGGCCAAATTCAAACGCTAATTATAAGCGGACTCGCCGTGATGGCTTTTATCAAGGCCTTCATATTCTGCTTCTTGCGTGGCGCGAAGTCCAAGCGTTTTCTTAAGAACGAATAAGATAATCGCGCTCGCAAAGGCAGACCATGCGACAACGGCGATGGTTCCGATAATTTGCATGCCCGCATCAACGCCGCCTGTCCCGCCAAGCGCAGGAATGGACAGAAGCGGGGCAATAAGAATACCCAAAATACCACCAACACCATGAACCGCGAATACGTCAAGGCTATCATCAAATTGTAATTTCACACGAATGAGGTTCACAGCGAAATAACAGATAAGGCCGCCTGCGAGTCCGATCAGCATGGCGCCTTGCGGGCCAAGGACGCCTGCGGCTGGTGTGACCGTGGCCAGACCTGCGATTGTACCTGTGGCTGCCCCGACGAGGGTGGGCTTGCGACCCCCAAGGCTCTCTAGGCCAATCCAAACGAGTGTGCCCATAGAGGCGGCAATATGGGTAACCAGCAAGGCCATGCCCGCGCCGCCGTCAGCCGCGAGTTGCGAGCCCCCGTTAAACCCAAACCAACCGACCCAAAGCATAGAGGCTCCGATCATTACGGTTGCAGGACGATGTGGGCCTTGGATTTCATGTGGGAAGCCTTGGCGTTTACCGAGCATAGCGACAAATATTAGGGCCGATATACCGGCTGTCGCATGGACAACCAATCCGCCCGCAAAGTCTGTGACCGCGCGACCTTCTGGCCCAAAATTGGCGAGCCAGCCGCCGCCCCAAATCCAATGAGTCACAGGCGCGTAGACAACCAAAACCCAGAGGGCTGTGAAGATCATTACAGGGAAGAACTTTACGCGCTCAACAAAAGCGCCGACAATCAAACCTGGCGTAATCACGGCGAAAGTCATTTGAAAGGCGAGGAAGACGGATTCAGGAATTGTCCCCGAGACGGCGTCGCGCTCTAGAGAGCCTAGGAATAAATTATCCAAGCCGCCCCAATATGGAGAGGCTGTTCCAAAGGCAATAGAATAGCCTGCAAAGACCCAGACAATAGAAGCCAGTGCCGCAATGCCGTAAACTTTCATCAATACTGAGAGATAATTTTTAGCGCGGACTAAGCCACCGTAAAAAAGCGCCAAACCTGGCAATGACATAAACAGTACAAGGGCTGTGGCGGTTAATATCCACGCTGTGTCCCCTGCATTAACGGTCTCTGATTGGGCAAAGGCCTGTATTGGTAAAAGTAAACTTGCGCTCAGCGCGCAAGCGATCTGTTTTAGTTTGAATTTTGAATTGAACATGGTCACGATTCCCCTCGCAAATTTTATTGCATGACGCCTAAAGGGCTGCGCAGTTGAGGGGGAGTCGGGGGGCGGTGTGTTAGGGCGAGTCTTTGTTACTGCCTTAAAATTATACAAAAAAAGCCCAGCTTTGCACATATAGAGTGCAAGCTGGGCGAGGGAATCGCAATCTTAACAAAACAAATAACCAAGATATGCGAGGGGAAATCAAATATAGCATAAGGCCAAAGCGAGCGCTCCAGCCTTATATTTAAGTTTTTACAAACTCTGGATAGGCTGGAATACCGACTTCCGCTTGATCCAAACCCGTATATTCGTCTTCTTCACTAACACGAATGCCTAGAGCGAGTTTTAGAGCAAGCCAAATGATAAAGGATGCAATGAAGGTGAAGGCGCCAATGGCCACAACACCGAGGAGTTGTACACCAAATGTAGCGTCTGGATTTGAGAGCGGCACAATAAGGGTCCCAAAAATACCCGCAACCAGATGAACAGGGATTGCGCCCACAACATCATCAATTTTGAGCTTATCTAGCAAGGGGACTGTAAAGACAACAATTGCGCCGCCAACACCCCCGATAAGGATTGCGGTCAATGCGCTTGGCATAAGGGGTTCGGCGGTAATGGCGACCAATCCTGCAAGCGCCCCATTTAGCGCCATTGTTACATCAATCTTTTTGTAGATGAGCTGTGTTAAAATAACGGCTATAACAACTCCGCCCGCCGCGGCGAGGTTTGTATTGGCAAAGATTTTAGAAACGTCTGCGGCATCTGTAATCGTACCTAAAGCCAATTGTGACGCGCCATTAAATCCAAACCAACCCATCCACAAAATGAATGTACCGAGTGTCGCCAGCGGAATAGACGAGGCCAACATCGGCGTGACTTTCCCGTCTTTACCGTATTTTCCAGACCGTGCACCGAGTAGAATTGCTCCTGATAGAGCCGCCCAACCGCCAACAGAGTGTACGAGGGTCGAGCCCGCAAAGTCAGAGAAGCCTTTGGCATCTAACCAACCTGCACCCCATTCCCATGACCCGGTTATCGGGTAGAGAATGCCAGTTAAGAGCGCGACAAAAATAATGAACGGCCAGAACTTAATCCGTTCTGCGAGCGTGCCTGAAACGATAGAAGCTGTGGTCGCGCAAAAGACCATTTGGAAGAACCAATCAGACGCGACTGAATAATCGCCGCCTGTGGAGCCGCCTGCTTCGGGCCAGCTATACGGGCCGAAACTGCCCATAAATCCACCGTCGACGCCTGTATACATTAGGCTATATCCTGTGACCCAAAACATAAGCCCTGCGACAGAATACAACATAATATTCTTGAGGCACTGCATGGAGACGTTTTTTGTGCGCACAAGCCCAGCTTCGAGCATGGCAAACCCTGCCGCCATCCACATGACTAAAGTTCCGCCAATGAGAAACAGCAGAGTATTAAAGACAAAGGCTGTTGTCGCTTGATTGCTCTCTACAATAGAGGATAGCTCAGAGATTTGCACATCTTGTGCATGACCTATCGCGGGTATCAGTAAAGCTGTAAAGACCCCCGCAGTGCATAGGCCAGATTTTAAAATCCCTTTATTAAGTGCGATCTTTCGCATTGTTTTCCCTTTCAAAATAATGAGTCACACTCCGTTTGACCGTGTGTTAAAAGACGTGCGAGTCGAAAAGCGCTGAACGGGTTTAGAGGTAAAAAATGGGTGCATTTCTGTGCGCACTTTTTTTGTTATTGCTATATTGTTGTGCGAGTGAAGGCGGGAGCGTGTATGTCAGATCAGATTGCTTATAAAATCTTTCAAATGAGCGAATGGGAATCCTTTCAAAATCAGGGACATTTCAAAGGCAGTGCTGTTGATGTAAAAGACGGCTACATCCATTTATCAAATGAAGATCAGGTTCAAGGCACATTGGATAAGCATTACACGCAGGGCGTAGATGTTGTGATTTCTGCGATTGACCTTGGTCTTTTGTCAGAGCACATGCGTTATGAAGTTTCGCGCGGCGGGGCAAAATTTCCGCACCTTTATGCGGATCTGCCGCTAAACTCTGTTCTAGAATTTGGTATCTTTAAGGCCAATGATGAAGGTCGTTATGACTTTAATACGCAAGCCCTCGTATCCACATAGGAAAATATTGTTATGAGTTTTTATAAAGTCGCCACACGGCTTGTTCGGGTTTTACCCGCTGAAGCCGCGCATAAAACGACGATAAAATCCCTCAAGCTTGGACTAGGGCCTGTCGCTATAGGTACACCGCCAAAGGCGCTGTCTGTAAAGGTTGGGGGATTGGATTTAAAAAGCCCGATTGGGCTGGCCGCCGGGTTTGATAAGAACGCCGAAGTCCCAGACGCTATGCTAGCGGCGGGGTTTGGTTTTGTTGAATGCGGAACAGTGACGCCTAAGCCACAAATCGGTAATGCAAAGCCGCGCTTATTTCGTTTGACCCAAGACCAAGCCGTAATTAACCGCATGGGTTTTAATAATGAGGGTTTGGAGGCTTTCAAAAAGCGTCTCGAAAAACGCCGTCTTTATCGTGATCGTAGCCTTGACAGGGGCGCTGATAGCGGTCCTGAACGCGACCTTGACCGAAGCTTGGGCGGGATTGTCGGCGCAAATCTAGGGGCCAATAAAGATAGCCCAGACCGCGTAGCCGATTATGTTACGGGCTTGACGGCCCTCTGGGGGCTACCGGATTATTTTACTGTCAATATTAGCTCCCCGAACACGCCCGGTCTGCGGGATTTGCAGGGCGAAAAAGAGATGGAAGAATTGCTAGACCGAATTTCAGAAGCCCGCGCCATTCTGGCCGATGGTCAAGCGAGTGTCCCGATTTTTCTAAAAGTTGCCCCAGACATTGCGCTGAGCGATGTTGACCGTATAACGCAACAAGCGCGCACTTACGGCATGAATGCTATTATAATATCGAATACAACGATTGAGCGCCCCGACAGTTTGAAAGACCCGCAAAAAATCGAAGGCGGCGGCCTGTCTGGCGCCCCTTTGTTTGAGCGCTCGACAGAGGTTTTACGAGCCTTCTCTTTGGCGAGTGCTGGAAAAATTGATCTCATTGGGGTTGGCGGTATTAGTAACGGCGCGCAGGCCTATGCAAAAATTCTCGCAGGTGCGAAAGCCGTACAGCTTTATTCCGCGCTTGTTTACAAAGGGCCGGGCCTCGTCAAAGAGATCGAACGGGACTTAGCTACGCGGTTGAAGGCGGACGGCTTTGCGACAATCGCTGACGCTGTCGGTAAATGTTGAGCTGTTTATTCGGGCTCTAATTGTTTTTTGATGCCGGGATAATAGACAGCCAGCGTTAAACCGCGTGCAATATAATAGACAAGGAAGGCGGCCCATAGGCCGTAGCCTCCAAAACGGGGCTCTAGGATATAATGCGCGCCGATATATATAATGACAGCGGCAATGCCGGCATTGCGCATGGCGCGGGTCTGGGTCGTACCGATAAATATTCCGTCCATCTGCCATGCGGCAAAACCGACAATTGGGGCGAGTGCACAAAAGGGTAGGTAAGTGCGAGCACTTTCAATGACCGCAGGGTCTTTGGTCAGAATGGAAATTACGAAGGGCCCTCCAAAATAAATTAAGGCCCCGCAGAGAAAGGCAAACAGGATTGAAAACTCTGTGGTCAACCGTACAGCGCGGTCGAATTGAGATCTGTTTTTGGCACCAAAAGCGCGGCCTGTGACAGCCTCTGCCGTATGTGCGAAAGCATCGAGTATCAGCGCGGTCAGGGTAATAAATTGCATCAAAATATGATTCCCTGCGAGGAAAATTTCGCCTTGGGTGGCAGCTGCGTTCCCAAAAAAGTTAAACCCGATAGTCAAAGAGAGGGTGCGGATAAAAATATTACTATTGGTGATACCAAGCCTTTTCAGCGCAGACGGATCAAGCAGTGAAGTTTTAGAGAGAGCCTGTTTACGAAGGCCCCCTCTTTTATTGATTTCATTTGCCGCAAGCCATAGGCCTGCGCCGAGACCGCACCATTCCGCGATTGAGGAGGCAAGGCCGACCCCGTAAAGCCCCCATCCCATATTCATCACAAAAATCGGTGACAGGATAGCGTTGACGACATTCAGTACGATTTGCATTTTGAGGGCGAGCGGAGAGCGACTAATCCCGACAAACCAGCCCATTAGAACAATAGAGCCAAGGGTTGCCGGCAGACCCCAAAGCCGCGCAGAAATATAGGTGGCGGCAGAGACCTCAATCGTTTCACTGGCCGTGTAGATTTTAAACGCACCCGATAAAAGCCATGTTTGCGTGAGTAGCACGATAAGCCCAATGAAAAGTCCAATGGGGATAGCCCGAATAAGGTGAGCTTGCACTGCGCCTTGATCGTTTGCCCCGTCGCTTTGCGCGGCAAGGCCGGCCGTACTCATGCGTAAAAAACCAAACCCCCAATAGACAATGCCATAGATCACAGCGCCGAGGCCAATCCCTGCCAGCGCAGTTGTGCTGGCAAAGCGTCCAATCACAACCGTATCAATAAGACCCACCATCGGCGCGGCAGCATTGGCGAGCATAATGGGCCAGCTTTGTGCAAATACAGCGTGTCGGGTTAGCCGTGTTTGAGGAGGGCTCATACTATTGCAGGTGTGTTTGTCGTGTCACCACGATTTAACTTTCGCCTTTGGCGGCCATAAGAAAATGCCCATGCATAGCTGCAATTGGAGCCTCGAAATCATCTTGCCAAGCCCGAACACGAACATTGGCGACACGATTGCCTTTTTTAAACAGTTCGGCACGGGCAAAGGTATCAATAGGTTTGCCACGCCTTAGAAAATCAATATTAATGCCAATCGTTTTTGGAACTTTGAATGTATCGGTTTCCATCAAAACACGCATCATGGCCGTCATTTCTAAAAACCCTCCTAATGCGCCGCCGTGCAAAGCGGGGAGTATTGGATTGCCTATATTTTCTTGTGAAAAAGGAAGGACTAAACTGGTCTCACCGCCCATAAAAATAGGTCTGACCCCTAAAGTCTTCGCATAGGGCAGACGTTCAAGCGCTTGTTTTATTTTTTCAGGATCCATGACGCTCTACTTTGTCTTTTCATTTGGGTTGGTTCTATTTGCGTCTGGTCTATTCGTGTTTTTCTTGTGCGTCTTGTCTTTATTATGCGCTTGATTATCGGCTTGCGGAACTGTGACCATAAACGTGGCTTGGCTTGTTGCGACGGGATCATCAGGGTCGCCGTCATGGGCAATACAGCGAACAAAGGCGATGTGCTTTGTCGCTTTATAACAATGGGCTTGGGCTAAAATCGTTTCGCCAGGTTTTGCGGCGCGCATATAATCAATGGAGAGATTAAGCGTTGCAACCATGCGCGGTGTGTCAAATCCAGCAATGGCGGCCAGACCAGACGCTTGGTCAAGTAAGGTCGTAACGGCTCCGCCGTGAATGACACGACTCTCTGGATTGCCGATAAGCTTGGCGTTGAAGGGGAGCGCAATAGTCGAGCGGCCTTTAGCAACCGATATAAATTTCAAGCCTAGTTTTTTGGCATGCGGTGTTTGTTCCGTAAAAATAGGCCCCATTTCCCAGAGTTTTTCTAATGTTGCCTGTTCCATAAATATACGGTCTCTAACTTTTTTGGGATATGATTAAATAGGAAATACGAATTCTAAATGCTTATCTTAGGCGCAATTTGTTTGTGTGCAATGTGAGAGCATAAAAAAACCGCCTCTTGGCGGCTTTTTAAACAGGTAAGTTTGAATCTACAGCTCTATCGTAATTTGAAAAACCGTATTTTTTAAAAAATTACAGTTTAGCGGTACTGTTGAACGCGTGTTGTTCGAAGACCCGCCAAACCATGGGCCTCGATGGAGCGTTGCCACGACAAAAACTCCTCGGATGATAACCCATAACGCTCACACGCACTCTCTAGGGTCAGTAAGCCCCCCCGCACGGCCGCAACAACTTCGGCTTTTCGTCGTATGACCCAGCGTACAGTGCTTGGTTTCGGTAAATCTGCCAAAGTTAAAGGTGTCCCTTCTGGCCCGATTACCACATTCTCTCTTTTTGATCTTCTCTCAGACATTTAAGACGCCCCTTTTTATATCCCATTCAGATGCGATGAGTTATACACAGTTACGGGTTAAAAAGAGTTTAAGTCATTTCTAAAAAAGTCAACAAAAACAAGCGTTTACGAAGGTTAACGGAATCGGCCTTGTCGTTAATAAAGGTTTACAATAGCGATAAGGTATTGATTCTATTGACCGTTTTTTTAACTCAAATTCGAAGACGTCTCGACTTGGTACAGATTCGGACCTATATGCAATCCGAATTTCGATAAGAGCTTAACGAAAAAATAGGTCAATTTTTTTTCAATCTTCTAATAACTTTGAAAGTGGAAGTATTTATCCATGAATACGGGCGATAATATAAACCATTCCAGTGTGCTGAAACCCGCAACGCTAAAAGCTGTGAAGCTTGTGAATCCAGAGGTCGTTCAATCGACGTCTACAAATTCAAAGTCTCAAAGATTGGGCGTGCAAGGGCAAGATCGTCAAAATGTTGCTACTCACAGTTTTGATCCTCACGGTAATAATATTGGCGGTTTTGATAGTGAGGGTTTAAATTCCGAAGGGGTAAACGCTTTGGGATTTGCAAAGCCTCCTGCCCAGACGCGTGTTGTTGTGGCGATGAGCGGCGGTGTGGACAGTTCGGTTTGTGCCGCACTGCTCGCCCGTCAGGGATATGAAGTTATTGGTGTGACGTTACAACTTTATGATCACGGTGAAGCGATACAAAAAGCGAAAGCTTGCTGCGCGGGTCAAGACATTTATGATGCAAAACGTGTCGCCGAGATGATGGGCTTTCCGCATTACGTACTCGATTATGAAAGTCAATTTAAAGAGGCTGTGATAGAGGACTTTGCAGATACTTATTTAAAAGGCGCAACCCCGATTCCTTGTGTGCGATGTAATCAAACGGTCAAGTTTCGTGATCTTTTGGATGTCGCTAAAGATCTCGGTGCTGATTGTATGGCCACAGGACATTATATTAAACGTATTATTGGGCCGCACGGGCCAGAGCTTCACCGCGCCCATGATTACGGCAAAGATCAAAGCTATTTCTTATTTGCGACGACGCGTGCGCAATTAGAGTTTTTGCGCTTTCCGCTTGGACATTTAGATAAAACGCAAACCCGCAAGCTAGCGACAGAAATGGGGTTGAATGTGGCGGCCAAACCCGACAGTCAAGATATATGTTTTGTACCAACGGGGCGTTATACAGATGTGATTGAAAAAATCCGACCTGACGCGGCCCTTGCGGGTGATATTGTGCATATGGACGGTACAGTTTTGGGGCAACATCGCGGCGTCATGTATTATACAATCGGTCAAAGACGGGGGCTCGGCCTGCCTGACGGATCCGGTGCAGATCCTCTCTTTGTTGTGCATTTGGACGCGCAAAAACGGCATGTTATTGTCGGGCCGCGAATAGCGCTTCAGCGCTCACGTATTTGGCTGAAAGACATTAACTGGATTGGCGAAGGTGTATTTGATGAAAGTTTGGACGGTTTAGCGGTCAAAATCAAAGTTCGGTCTACGCGCGCCCCTCAACCCGCTGTTTTTCGCTCTGTTGACGGGGAAGTCGTTGTTGATTTGGCGAGCCCTGATGAAGGAATTTCTCCGGGACAAGCCTGCGTATTTTATGCGTCTACAGAGACCGCCTCGCAGACATTGGGCGGAGGATGGATTGTTAAAACGGGTTGAATGTTTGAACTGTCTGATGTTGAGCCTAACGATAAGAATAAAGCCTTTAGATTATAGTTAATCAAACGTTAAAGTTAAGGTTGAATTTTCTTTGCTGTCATTAGGGTGTTTGTATGCGTTTCAAGTGCGTAAGACTGGTGTAAGGGCTTGATTAGCTAAATCTTTCATGCTTAAACGATAAAAATGTGGAGATTTTCTAGCTTAACTTTCACAAGCTGAAATTCAAAAAATCATATCTTAGGTGTATCGTGTTGGGTCATATTGAGAAAATTAGGGCGACTTACCCGAGGCTCAAGCGTGCTTTTGACGTAACCGTGTCATTTACACTCTTAATCGTTCTGTCCCCAATTATGCTCTTGGCCTATTTAGCGGTTGTTTTGACCAGTAAAGGGTCTGGAATATTTTGGTCAAGCCGCACAGGGCAAAACGGCAAATGTTTTATGATGCCTAAATTGCGCACAATGACAAGCTGTTCCAAATTACTGTCCAGAGAAGTTGCCAGTCAGGATGATATTAAAGTCACAAAAGTCGGGCGGTTTTTACGGCGCACGAGTATTGATGAATTGCCGCAGCTCTGGAGTGTTCTTATCGGCGATATGAGCTTGATCGGACCCCGTCCAATTCTTGAGCATGATATTGCCTTAGCGGCCAGGAATGCGCGTCCTGAAATTTACACGGTTAAACCTGGAATAACTGGACTCGCCCAAGTGAGTGGTCGAAATTTTGTTTCACCCCGCAACAAATCCCGTTATGATGCTTTCTATGCGGAGCGCGTATGTGTTCTGTTAGATTTGAAAATTTTGTTTAAAACTTTCAAAGCCGTTTTAAAGCCCGAAATTATCGTATAATATACAAATTTATCGTGACATACCTATCTTTGGTATAGTGTTTAGCTGAATAAGTCGCGAAATTTCGGTAAAGTTAATTCAGATTAAATCAAGTTTTTGACCCTATTTGCGTATATTCAAACCCGTGTGCTGTAATGTCTTGTTTATTATAAAGATTACGGAGGTCAATAAGACGGGCTTGATTTACCGCAGAGGCAATGCGCTTAAAATCGAGCGTTTTAAACGCATCCCATTCGGTTAAAATAACAACAGCGTCAGCCTGCTCAACGCATAAATATGGATCGTCACGATAAGTTACGTTTTTAAGATCTCGTTTGGCATTTTCTATGGCTTCGGGATCACAGGCCGTAATGATTGCGCCTTTTGACTGCAAATAAGGAATAATTGTAAGGCTTGGGGCATCGCGCATGTCGTCTGTATTGGCTTTAAATGCCAATCCGAGAATGGCTATTCTTGCATTATCTACGGTGCCACCACAGGCTTTGATGATTTTTTTGGCCATATTAACTTTGCGCGTATCATTTGCGGAAACTACGGCTTTGACGATGGAAAGATCGGTGTTGTGATCGTCTGCGGTTTTAACAGGCGCCAGCGTATCTTTAGGAAAACAAGAGCCGCCATATCCGGGGCCAGCCCGTAAGAAACGCGATCCAATTCTTTCGTCCAAACCAATCCCGCGTGCGACTTCTGAAATATTTGCCCCAACAGCTTCGCACAGATCGGCCATTTCATTTATAAACGTGATCTTCGTTGCGAGCATTGCATTCGCAGCATATTTTGTCAGTTCAGAGGTTCGGCGCGAAGTAAAGACGATTGGAACGCCGTTTTCGCTTATGGGGCGGTAAATTGCGTCCATAAGGTCGCGGGCTTTATCATTCTCATAACCAATAACGACACGGTCTGGATTTATGAAGTCATCAATTGCTGCGCCTTCACGTAAAAATTCGGGGTTGGAAACAACTGCAAATAAATCTGTGTCGCATACATCGCCCATAATTGTTTCGATAATGTCGCCCGTGCCAACAGGGACGGTCGATTTATTAACAATTACCGTAAAGCGCTTGATATGTGTGGCAATTTCTTTTGCAGCGGCATGCACAAAGCTTAAATCTGCGTGACCATCTTCGGGGCGCGACGGAGTGCCAACGGCAATGAAAACAGCATCAGCACCGCGCATTGCAGAACCGAGTTCTGATGTGAAACTCAGGCGGTTTGCCGTCACATTTGAAGCCACTAATTCTTTTAAACCGGGTTCAAAGATAGGAATTTCACCTGATTGTAAGGTTTCGACTTTACGCGAGTCATGGTCTACGCACACGACCTCATGCCCAAGGTCAGCAAAGCACGTACCCGAGACTAAACCGACATAGCCTGTACCAACCATTACAATTTTCATGTTCCGCCCAACTGTTTTTAGCGACATTTTGGCGAGCTATAGAGGGTTGATAATCGCTTCGCAAGTCGCCCCGTATAATTTCCGCAGTTACTTACAAGCCTTCAATATAAACGCGTAAATGTCATTCTTGTTGTCTTGTTAATGTCCGCCGCTAAACCGACCCGTTTTAACGCTATAATCCACGGCCAAGGCATAATCAGGGTCATCATCCGAATCGATCATCAGTTGTCCCGCGCGGTTTAAAAGTTTATGGCAGTCGCGCGTCAAATGCCTTAAGCGGAGGGATTTTCCTGCGCTTGTATATTTGGCAGCAAGAGTTTCAATCGCTTGTAGCGCGGATTGGTCAACAACGCGGCTATTATTGAAGTCAACGATCACCGTGTCTGGGTCCTGTTTGACATCAAACAATTCGGAGAAGCCTTCAATAGAGCCAAAGAATAGCGGGCCTTGTATGCGGTAAACTTTCGTTTCGCCTTCTATGTCGGTATGGGCGTCAATACGGCGGGCATTATTCCACGCATAAGCCAAAGCCGAGACGATGACGCCGACGACGACAGCCACGGCCAAATCTTCCCAAACTGTCACGGCTGTGACTAGGATAATAACAAAGGCATCAATTTTTGGAATGCGCGTCATAATCGTTAGCGATTGCCATGCAAATGTGCCGATCACGACCATGAACATAACGCCGACAAGGGCTGCGAGTGGAATTTGCTCAATGACAGGTGAAGCAAAAAGAATAAAGGCCAGAAGGAAAAGGGCGGCTGAAATCCCTGAAAGCCGTGTGCGGCCCCCAGATTTTACATTAATCATACTCTGCCCGATCATGGCACAGCCACCCATGCCGCCAAAAAAACCTGTAACACTATTGGCAATGCCTTGTGCCATGCATTCTTGTGAGGCGCCGCCGCGCTCTTCTTTAATCTCGCCGACGAGGTTCAAGGTCAAAAGGCTTTCGATCAATCCAATTGCGGCGAGGATTATAGCATAGGGGAAAATGATCTTAAATGTTTCGAGGTTTAGTGGCACCATAGGGATTTTGAACGGCGGGAGGCCGCCTTTAATCGACGCCATATCACCAACAGTGGGAACATTGAGGTTAAACCCTATGACAATTGCGGCGACGAGGCCAATGCCAACAAGGGGGGCGGGTATGGCTTTCGTGATTTTTGGCGTGACCCAAATTAAAAACATAGTCAGCGCGACAAGTCCCAACATGAGCGTCATCGGGCCTGTGGTGAGCCATGTCCCTTCTAATATATGGAACGGCCCGTAATGTTCGCCCGGGATGCGGACGGGCGGGGCGCTTTGAAACTGTGAGAGTTGCGCCATGCCGATAACAATGGCCAAGCCGTTAACAAAGCCCAGCATAACAGGATGCGGCACAAGACGTATAAATTTTCCCAATTTAAAGAGGCCTGCAAGAATTTGCAAAATGCCCATTAAGACAACGGTGGCAAAAAGGTACTGAGCTCCGTGATCTGCGACAAGCGCGACCATGACAACCGCGAGCGCCCCTGTTGCACCTGAGATCATACCCGGACGTCCACCAAAAATGGCTGTAATCAATCCGACGATAAAGGCGGCGTAAAGCCCGCTTAAAGGTTCAACCCCGGCTACAAACGCAAACGCCACCGCCTCGGGGACAAGCGCCAAGGCCACAGTTAGGCCTGCAAGGACTTCGACTTTGATACGGCTTGGCGTAAACGTCATCGGCCCTTCGCGTCTGCGAGCGGGAATTGAAATTTTGTCTACAAATGCAGAAAGAGTCGATTGTATCATGGGGTTTGTCTTTATGTTGGGTGCGTGTGCGCGCTCCCTAGCGTTTTAACGCCCATAGAACAAGCCATGAAGAGAGCCAGTTATTATTTAGACCCATTCTTAAGCTGTACAACACAAAGCGAAGACGTTTCAAATTGCGGTAAAAAAATCGGTAAATGCCTTGAAATCTTATAGGCGCGGTACAGCATTCGAAATGAGATTCAGGGGTAGGGCATAAGTGTCTTTGCTTTGCCGCAAGACAATGCGTGATTGTACATCTGAAATCAGCTCAATGCTAAGCAGGACTTCACGCAGGAAATCTTCATAAGCATGCATATTTTTTGTAACCACGCGGAGCATGAAATCGACTGCACCTGTAACAACCGCGCATTGTATGACTTCGGGCATATTGCGGACGGCCTTCTCAAACTTCTCCATATTATCCCGGTTTGGGAGGGCAAGCTTCACGGCCACAAAGACTTCAAAATCAAGACCGAGTTTGGAGCGATCCAAAATTGTGACGCGGTTTTGAATAATGCCGACTTCTTCCATGCGTTTAATACGTCGCCAACAGGGCGATGAGGATAATCCGACTTTATCGGCTATATCCGCGACAGACAATGCAGCATTGCTTTGAATTAAATGCAATATTTTGGCGTCAATACCGTCAATCTGTTCGCGCATGTTAAATCTCTATTATAGGCTTGTTGAGGAATATTTTTTCGAATAATATAAATAACAAGCACTATTTGCAATAGTATTAACGCAATAAAAGGGTAATTTAGTCTAAATTAAAAACGGGTTGAGCCGAATGCCAGCGTGCAGGCCTTGGGGATTAAAATGAAACATGAAATGGTTACCTTAGAGGATAAATATGCGTTAACGCAGGGCCGCGCCTTTATGACGGGCATTCAAGCGCTTGTGCGCCTACCCCTTGATCAAAAACGTCGCGATAGGGCTCTCGGTTTAAATACGGCGGGATATATCTCTGGCTACCGGGGCTCACCGCTCGGCGGCTATGACCAGCAACTCACTGTGGCAAAAAAATTTACAGACGACCATGATATTGTCTTCCATGAAGGCCTTAATGAAGATTTAGCGGCGACAGCTGTCTGGGGTTCACAGCAAGCGGCCCTGTTTCCGGGTGCGAAATATGAGGGCGTGTTTAGCTTATGGTATGGCAAGGCCCCTGGTGTTGACCGTTCAGGCGATGTTTTTAAACATGCCAATTTTTCGGGGGTTGCGCCCAAAGGCGGCGCAGTGGCTTTGCTTGGCGATGACCCAACGTGTAAATCTTCAACTCTGCCGAGCCAATCAGAATACGCTATGATGGATTGCGAAATCCCTGTTTTAAATCCTGCAACGGTTCAAGAGGTTTTAGATTACGGTCTTTATGCTATTGCCATGAGCCGATTTGCTGGATGCTGGACGTCAATCATTGCGCTTGCCGATACTATGGACGGCGGGTCTGTGGTTGATGTGAATCGTGACCGAATAGAGATCCAAATACCCGACATGCCCAATTTAACAGATGCGCGCTTTATTAAACGTAATGACGGGCGCGCGGAAAAGGAAATTGTCCACCGCGCGCAACGCTTGCCAGCCGCCCTTGAATTTATTCGGCTAAACGGATTAGACAAACAAATTTTGGGCGAAACCCTTAGCCGTGATAAGCGCAAAATTGGCATTGTCACAACGGGGCGCGCTTCGCGCGATGTATATGAGGCGATGGATGCGATTGGCTTGACGAAGACGCGCGCTGAAAAACTCGGTTTGACGATTTTCAAAGTCGCTATGACATGGCCGTTAGAGCCAACGCGTATTTCTGAATTTTGTAAGGGCCTTTCTTCGGTCATTGTCATTGAACATAAACGTCCCTTAATCGAGGATCAGCTTAAGGCGATACTTTATGATATTCCGAAAGAAGACCAACCCCGCATTTATGGAAAGCGCCAAGCAAAGGGGGAAGTTTTCCCAGATACTTATGTTATCCCCGTCCCGAATATTGCGCGAGCGCTTTATGATTTTTTCCCCAGTGGGGATCACAAAGCGCAAGCCGAATCGTATTTTGAAAATATTGTTGAGAGCGCGCGAAAAGCGGGTCTGCGTGAAAAAGGGAATATCCGGTCGCCGTTCTTTTGCTCGGGATGTCCACATAATACATCAACTAAATTGCCCGAAGGCTCGCGTGCATTGGCGGGAATTGGCTGTCACTTTCTTGCCAATATGCACAATCCAGACACAGACATGCACACACAAATGGGCGGTGAAGGTGTGCCTTGGGTCGGTATGGCACCGTTTACAGAGGAAAAGCACGTCTTTGCCAATCTGGGTGACGGCACCTATTCGCATTCAGGCTCTTTGGCAATTCGTGCGGCGGTGGCAGCCAATGCCAATATAACCTATAAGCTCCTTTATAATGATGCTGTGGCTATGACAGGCGGGCAAACGCCAGAGCTTGCTGGTCGCAGCGTACCGCATATTGTGACACAGTTACAAGCCGAAGCTGTGCGTAAGATAGTCGTCGTAGCGGATGATCTCGCGCGTTACAAAGGTGTGAGCTTGCCAAGCGAAGTTACGCTAGAGCCGCGTGAAAACCTGATGAGCGTTCAGAAGAAACTACGCGATACACCCGGGGTCACGGTTTTGGTTTATGACCAAACTTGTGCCACTGAAAAGCGTCGTCGCCGTAAACGCGGTTTGATGGACCCTGCGCCCGCTCGAGCCTTTATAAATCCAGCGGTGTGCGAAAACTGCGGCGATTGTTCTGTGCAATCGCAATGTTTATCTATTGAACCGACATGGACGGATACGGGCTTAAAACGTATTATCAATCAATCGACCTGTAACCAAGACATGTCTTGTATTAAAGGATTTTGCCCCAGTTTTGTATCCG
>CALCKU010000096.1 GCA_937965735.1 uncultured Caulobacterales bacterium | reverse complement strand
CATCCGATGCGAGTGAAATAAAACTAAGAGTTGTTAGACATAAACCATATAAAGCATATTGATCGACAGGCATGAAACGCACGTAAAGTAGCCCCGATAGCAAACCTAAAATTTGCCCGATACCACTGGCAATCAAATATTCAAGACCAAGGCGTATCCAAGTTTTAAGGCGTATCCAAGTTTTGAGTCGCGTGAAGCTCACACTCAACCCTACTTATTTTGCTTTGACAAAGCACTGAAAAGGCCCTGTTCTAAGAGTTGTTTAGCGACCCATTCAGCGCCTAAATGGGATAAATGATTGTCATCCTTATAGAGGATTACATCATCCTGCACATCTACGAAACACGTCTTAGCATCACATACAAGATCAAACAGGGATATAATCTCTGCCCCTGTCTGGCGGGACACATAGGTCAAGCCTTCCATTTGTGCTGATTGTATTGCCGTCACATCCTTGCGAGAGGGCGCGCACTCAGCGGCGGACCGTCTTGAGACACAACGCGGGATAAGCGTATTAAATTGCGGCGGCGCACTAAAGAGCGTGACATGGTACCCTAAAGTTTTTGCGTATTTAACATTTTCAAGCAATGCGTCTTTCCACAAGGCGAGCTCTGCCCCCTCTGTTCCCGCTGGTGGCCACCGTGAGACCATCCAAACTTGCTTAAAGTCCGCATTTTTTAGGATGCCTAAATCGGCTTTCACCGCTGCATTAAACCGCTCGCAATCCCGCCGCGCTGTTTGCGTTTCTGGCACAACAAGGAGATAAGGGCCATCAAAGGGGCGACAGCCTGCCTTTGTCCTGACGACAAAATCAGCAAACCCTTCTTTCGTCAAATAGCTGAGAGCAGGCGTAAAACTCATCACATGAGAATCCCCCCATAAAACAATCTTTTCTGGATTGATATTTGGCACATTTATATTTCGGGAAGAAAGATATGGGAGGGCCATATTCTTAGAAACACTCAGTTCACGAGGCGCAATAGATTCGTCTATAGATTCACCCGAATCTGTCGCAACAAAAGGTTTCGCGGCGCGTTCATTTGGAACCACGCAATCCTGCCACGGTGCTAATTTTAAAAACGGTGCTTCGTAATTCATGCACTGACTTGGCAGCACATAAAGGCGTTTTTTAGCCTCTACAGACGCTTGTAATTGCGTCGATTCAGCAAGCTCATATTGCGCGGCTTTGTACAAGCCAAGACCGATCAAACTTGTGGCAAAGATCATAACGCCCCCAGCCAATAAAGACCCTTTAATCGAATTAAAAGGTCGCCGATCTTTGGCATAACGAATAGGTTGCTCAACGCAGTAATAACTGAATATCGCCATTAGAAACGAGAGAAAAACAGCCACACCACGCTGGAGCCATGTCGTCTCGCCCGAATAATAATAATGCAAAAACACAAGAAAAGGCCAATGCCAGAGATACCAAGAATATGATATTTTCCCAACAAAAACCATTGGGCGCAAAGATAAAAAGCGTGTTGCAAGGCTTTGCGGTGCTAGCCTTCCCCCAATTAAGACAGCAGCCGTTCCAAAAATGGTTATGAGGGAAAGTGGGCCTGGCCAAGCAGTTGTCGCGTTAAAATTCAGAACACTATAAATAAGTCCTATCAGACCTGCGACAGATAAAGCTGTACCGAAAACGAGATTCGGTTTCAAATTCCGTCTTAGAAAGAGCGCCAATATCGCGCCCATACCGAGCTCAAACGCACGCGGTATAACAAGATAAAAGGCGGCTGATGGGCGCGTATGAATCATCCACTGCGCAAGACAAAACGACATTACGCTAACGCCCAAAAAACAAACCCCCAATAAAGTAAAGAAGTTCCACCCATTTTTTCTAGCGACCCAAACAATAGAGAGGATTAAAAGCGGCCAGAAAACATAAAATTGCTCTTCAACAGAGAGCGTCCAAGTATGCAATAATGGCATATCTTCTGCACTCGCAGAAAAATAGCCCGACGTTTTCCAAAAATAGAAATTGGACACAAATAAAATCGCAGCGATACCGCTGAAAATCAGGGCTTGGCGTTCACCATCCGCAGGATATAAAAAACAGCCTACAAATATTGTTACCATCACCACAAAAAGGCCCGCGGGCATAAGGCGGCGAACCCGCCTTGCATAAAAATTTGAGAGCGAAAGCGTTCCAGTTTTTTGCACTTCTTCGACCAAAAGACTCGTAATCAAAAAGCCTGAAATGACAAAGAAAACATCAACGCCAACAAAGCCGCCCTGCAAGGCTGACAGGCCCGCATGAAATAAAACGACAACAGACACGGCAATTGCACGTAGCCCGTCAATATCAGCACGGTATTTAAACGTGGTGCTCATGTTAAAGCGCCTTTGGTCGCATAAGTTTAGCCGTTATAGCTTTGCGAATGACGACTGTATTTCGCTCAAACAACCACCACATTAAGGTTGAAAACAGGAGTGAAATTAACAAGAGCACCAAAAGCCAAAGACCAGATGTCAAACCTAACGCCAATTGCTGTCCCTTAAAGATTGGAAAGACAATCATAGCCAAAAGCGGAAAATGAAAGACATAGAGCGTATAGCTGATCTCAGATAAGCCGCGTGCTATACGGTCATATAGTCCCCCTGGTGCCGGTATCTTAACCAGAATAGGAAGAAGACTCGCACAGCTGAGACCGAGCGCTAAATCCATTCCCGTGCCTTTAATTTTTAGACTAAGCCCTAAAAGCCCGAAAAACACGATTGACAACCCAATATACAAACACCGTTTTAGCCAAAAGGATTGAAGCCAATTCCGAACGGTCAATATTGAAGTCAGGTAAGATGTTAGAAACATTATGGATGCCCCTACAACCCAAATTAACCCCAAAATTAAAATTTCCAACGGAATCCAAATCATACAGATAACAGCGCCCAAGCCGAGAACAAGGCGACTGCGTTTACTGCCTTTTCCGACACACCCATAAAAGAAGAATGGAAATATGATGTAATACCAAAACTCCCAAGCCAAACTCCATAAAGGCCCGTTTGAGCCGTAATAACGCACGTAAATCGTTTGTAAAAAGAAGGTATTGCCAAGGAAAGTTTTCAAAGACTCCTCAAGCGGATATTTTGGATGTGGCCCAGACATGAAAGTCTCATACCATGCTCCTAAATAACCAGGCGCGCCCCCCGCCATTTTTCCAATTGAATCCGCCAAAAAGGTAAATATGAGCGCTGGAATTAAAACCACCCAAAGTCGTGAAAGACGCCGTGCGAGATACGGCCCAAGGCTCCATGTCCCTGCACTCACTTGGCGTATAACTTGCCCGCCTACAAGAAATCCACTCAACGCAAAAAAGATCATCACGGCCTGATGCCCCAATGCACTCATTGCATATATGGGTAAAAGTAACGGATTTGGGTACGCCAATTCATTATAGCTTAAAATAATAAGCCCGAAAATATGGCCGATACAAACCGCTAAAGCGGCAAGCCCACGCAACATATCAAGATGAATGTAACGCTGACTCGGCATTGGCTAAGGGTTAACCTTTTTCGGACTCACAGCTGCGGCATAGGCTTCGCACATAGCGTGTGCAATCTGTGGCCAATTATATATGTTACGGGCCGCATTTTCCCCGCGTTCTGCCATCTGTCTCGCCGTGACGGGATTACCTATCAAAGCTTTAAGCGCGCGGGCCAAATCATTCGGGGTTGGGTCACAAATATATCCGCAATCATGCAATTGAACAATTTCCATCACACCCGCATGACGGCTGACGATAACAGGCGTTTTCCGCGCCATAGCCTCTAAAACCGTATTGCCCATATTCTCTGAAAGTGATGGTAAAACAAAGGCTTGGCTTTTTGCAAATAAAGCCTCTTTATCGGCACCAGAGACTTGCCTAGCGATCAGTGTAATCCGCGTATCAAGACCCAGTTTTTTGATTTCATTAGAAAGCTCTAGCGCGTGACCATCTTCTTCATTGCCCGCAATGATAAGCCTTAAATTTGGAACCTCTTTCAGAGCCCGAATTAAAGCGATATTGTTTTTCTTCCAACTCAATCGCCCTAAAGACAAAAAATAATCCCCGCACGCAATCGCGCGGACGACATCGACGGACACATCTTTCATGTCAAAAGCATTGGGCGCATTGACGGCGTTAGGCTGTTTAATAATTTGCGAAATTTTCAAACCGATTTCAGAAATCTTTTCAGCTTCTAAATCAGCGGTGACATGAATGGCCGTCGCACGCTCAATATTCTTCTTTTCAAAAGCAGCAATCCAAGCGGTCTTAATCCACTTAGAGCGTTCTTCAATGACCGATTTCCAAAGCATACCGCGCGGCGCGACAACATAAGGGACACCCGCCCTTCGCGCTATACGGGCTGCGGCGGTTGTTGGCCATAAATAGACAGAATGTGTATGCACAATATCAAAGTCTAGGATCGCGCTCTTAAGCGCCTTCGCCATTTTAGGCGCCCAGACTAGACGGCGCAATTTAGGGGATTGAAAATAAGTGACCTTGACCCCGTCCATATTTACGATCTTTCCAACGGGTACATCTGAGTCTCCAGGCCCGTCTATATTCGTCGTATAGACATGCACATCATGGCCCAAAGCCGCTTGAGCTTTAGCCAAGCCATGCACAGACCAAATTGGCCCGCCATAGCGAATGGCTGGCAAATAACTAGGCGTGACGTGGAGTATCTTCATGTATGGTACCAAGCGCCC
>CALCKU010000095.1 GCA_937965735.1 uncultured Caulobacterales bacterium | reverse complement strand
CCACCAGAGCGCCCCGTTAATTCAGCCATGACTCCACGTGCTTCCATTCCACAAGCCAACATATGACCGTGATCTCGGTAGCCCGTAATCATTTGATCGCCCTCTTTCATGCCTGCGCGTGCGCCAATCACAACCGCTTCTTGACCAATGTATAAATGGCAAAACCCTGCGATCTGCCCCATACCATAGAGCTGGCCCGCTTTTTCCTCAAAGCGGCGGATCAAAAGCATATCGCGGTAATACTGAACCAATTCAGCTTTCGATGTTTTTAAGGGTGATTTCTTTGTGGATGTTTTCTTGGCCATTCAAAATCCTTGAAATATTTCGGACACGAATAAATTCATTCTACGCATCCATAATTCTTTCAAGTACTATGGTGCAAGTTAAGGCGTAGGGTCAAGAAAAATCACATAATCATTCGGATGTGAAACAAATAATTTCTCTCTCGCGCGCGCATCTAAAATATCAATATCAAGACCAATAGGCCGCAAATCCTTGGCACGCATCTCAAGCCTAGCTCTACGCTCAAGTAAAACATCTAAAACAGCTCGTTTGCGATCAATATCCTCTTCATATTGAACCCAACGCATAAGGCCTTGCTCGCCTGAGAGTGCATGCACGGCGAGATAAATGTAAAATAAAATTATCGCTGTAAGCGACCAATTTGGAGAGAAAGATTTAAGACGGCCAAACATGGCTAAAGTCTTACAAATTAGAGTTAGGAAGCGGTTAAAACACGCATAATTTAAGCGTATAAATGCAGTTTTATGGCAGGACGGAACGCCCTGCATAGTGTGCCATTTCGCCTAATTGCTCTTCAATTCTCAAAAGTTGATTATATTTAGCGAGGCGATCTGAACGCGCCAAAGAGCCTGTTTTAATTTGACCACAATTTGTCGCAACTGCAAGATCTGCAATTGTTGTATCAGAAGTTTCCCCCGAACGATGGCTCATCACCGCCGTGTATCCTGCGCGGTGTGCCAGATCGACAGCATCCAAAGTCTCAGACAAAGTTCCGATTTGATTGACTTTTATCAAAATCGAATTGGCCGCCCCCATTTGAATCCCCTTTTCAAGGCGAATCGGGTTGGTCACAAAAAGATCATCTCCGACCAGTTGACATCGGTCACCGATTTTATCCGTCAAAGCCTTCCAGCCGTCCCAATCATCTTCGTCCATACCGTCTTCAATCGATATAATAGGGAAACGGTCTACGAGGTCCGCGAGGTAATCGACAAATTCATTCGAGGATAAAACTTTACCCTCACCTTTGAGGTTATATTGGCCGTCAGTGTAAAACTCAGAACTGGCAACATCAAGCGCCAGATAAACATCTTCACCAGCCTTATAGCCAGCCGCTTCAATCGCACGCATAATATATTCAAGGGCCGCCACAGATGATGCAAGATTGGGGGCAAAACCACCCTCATCTCCAACATTTGTGTTGTGACCATCGGCTTTTAATTTCGCTTTTAGCGCGTGAAATATTTCTGCACCCATTCGAACCGCATCAGAAAAACTTTCCGCACCGACGGGCATAATCATAAATTCTTGTACATCAATAGGGTTGTCGGCATGCTCACCACCATTAATGATGTTCATCATCGGCACAGGCAGGACGGTTGCATTCACACCGCCAACATAGCGATAAAGCGGTGTATCCATTGAATTTGCAGCAGCTTTAGCCAACGCGAGAGACACGCCGAGTGTCGCGTTCGCACCAAGACGTGCTTTATTCGGTGTTCCGTCAAGCGCAATAAGGATCTGGTCTATGCCGCGTTGGTTTTCCGCGTCCAAACCTTCAATTTCGTCTGAAATATCATTATTTACATTCGAGACAGCTTTTAAAACCCCTTTACCTAGGTAACGGGTTTTATCACCATCTCGTAATTCAACCGCTTCATGCGCGCCAGTCGAGGCCCCGCTTGGCACAGCCGCACGACCAAAAGCCCCATCAGAGAGGCTAATGTCAACTTCAAGCGTTGGGTTCCCCCGACTATCAAGAATTTCTCTGGCAAATATGTTTTCAATTTCGACCATATCAGAGCGCCTCTTCATCAGGGTATATCAAACTAATCTTTAGGTGTTAAAACCTGCCGCCCGCGATACATGCCAGACTTAAGATCAATATGATGTTGACGACGTAATTCGCCGCTATCTTTATCTTCAACATAATTCACTGCTGTAAGGGAATCATGCGCGCGGCGCATACCACGGCGTGAGTTCGAAATTTTACTCTTAGGGACAGCCATATTGGTCTCCACTGAATTAACAAAGCGCTCACCCCAAATGGCTAACGCGGAATTGCGCGCGACATAGCGGATTTAATACGCGGCTTCAAGCGCTATGTTACAAACACGGACGAAAGAAAATCGTACTGCGTGTATATATCTTAAATCTGACCTCATTTATTGAGTCTGTATTCACCACGATTTGTACGGATTTAGCAGGAAGTGTTTTATTCCTTCTGCCAAATTATACTTTGACAGCATGTTCGCACCCTCTTCTGATGAATCATTCAGTCGACTGGTTCAAGAACGCATTGCTGTTTTGCCGAGACACCCTATATTTGAGTTATGAAAATTAACCGTAAATTCACGATTGCTGGCACTGACCCTTACGCAACCATCCCCTTTAAAACCGTTAAAAGTGAACTTCGCGCCTTAGACGGGCGTATCCTCTCGGCATCCGCCGAATTTATGGCCCCAGAATCTTGGTCACAGGTCGCCTGTGATATTCTCGCGCAAAAATATTTCCGACGCGCAGGCGTTCCCGCCGCGACCAAATCCGTCAAAGAAAAGGGTATTCCGAAATGGCTTCAACGTAAAACACCCAATAATCCCTCTTCATCAAGCGACAGTCCCCAAACGGCCGGGGAATCCGATGCCCGGCAAGTCTTTGACCGCCTTGCAGGCTGTTGGACATATTGGGGCTATAAAGGCGGCTATTTTAATACAGAAACAGATGCACGCGCTTTTTACGATGAAGTTCGCCATATGCTGGCCACCCAAAAGGTTGCCCCCAACAGCCCTCAATGGTTTAATACGGGTTTACACTGGGCGTATGGCCTAACAGGCAAAGCGCAAGGGCATTTCTATGTTGATGCTGAAACGGGCGCGTTAAAGGCGTCTGAAAACGCCTATGAACATCCCCAACCCCACGCCTGTTTTATCCAATCCATTAATGATGATCTTGTGAATGAAGGCGGCATAATGGATTTATGGGTACGGGAAGCCCGCCTATTCAAATACGGGTCAGGAACAGGTACCAACTTCTCAAACCTAAGAGGGTTAGGGGAAACCCTATCGGGCGGCGGCTCCTCTTCTGGTTTAATGAGTTTTCTGAAAATTGGAGACGTATCGGCAGGTGCAATAAAATCTGGCGGAACGACCCGCCGCGCGGCAAAAATGGTTATTGTCGACATTGACCATCCCGACATTGAAGCCTTTATCGATTGGAAATCTTCAGAGGAGATGAAAGTCGCCGCGCTTGTCGCTGGAACAAAAGTTTTAAAGCGCCGACTGGATTCGATAATGAAAGCGTGCCTGAACTGTGTCGGCGAAAATCAAGACTGCTTTGACCCTATGAAAAACACAGCGCTAAAACGTGAAATGGTTTTGGCCAAACGTGACGGTGTTCCTGAAGGCGCGATTGACCGCGCCTTACGCTTGGCCCAACAAGGCATTGAGACGATTGAAATCACCGAACTCACCGCCGATTGGGATAGCGCAGCTTACAGCACAGTCTCTGGGCAAAATGCTAATAATACGGTTCGTCTACCCGACCGTTTTATGCGAGCGGTTGAAGCCGATGAAAGCTGGGACTTAATTCGGCGCACCGATGGGGCTGTTGCAAAAAATGTCAAAGCCCGCGACCTCTGGCACAAGATCGCCCGCGCTGCATGGGAAAGTGCGGATCCTGGCTTGCAATTTCACGATACGATTAATGCTTGGAATACATGCGCGCATTCGGGCGATATAACGGCGTCTAATCCTTGCTCTGAATATATGTTTCTTGACAATACAGCGTGTAATCTTGCTTCGCTGAATTTGATGAAATTCCTTAAACCAGATGATCGTTTTGACATTGACGGTTTTGAACATACTTGCCGCCTCTGGACAATTGTCCTGGAAATTTCTGTGATGATGGCACAATTCCCTTCAAAAGAGATTGCACAAGGCTCTTTCAACTTCCGTACACTGGGCCTTGGCTATGCCAATCTGGGCGGATTACTCATGGCTTGCGGCTTGCCTTATGATAGTGATGCGGGCCGCTCTGTTACAGGTGCCATTACCGCTCTTTTATCGGGTGTGGCTTATGCCACTTCGGCAGAAATGGCGGAATCGCTCGGCCCGTTCCCGCTTTTTCCAGACAATAAATTATCTATGTTACGGGTGATAAAAAACCACCGCATTGCCGCAGAGGGTAGCACACAAAAGACCCAAATACATAATACTCAGGCGCAAAAAACTAAGGCACAAAAAACTAAGGCACAAATTAATAGCGCCAATAAATTTGACGGCTTATCCTATGAACCCAAAGGGCTAACGCCCGAACTTTGCCCACTCGACTCAATCTGTACACGCGCCTTAGAGAGTTGGAAAAAGGCTGAAAGTCTTGGTAAAAAACATGGTTTTAGAAACGCACAAGTCAGCGTCATAGCCCCAACAGGAACAATCGGCTTGTTAATGGATTGCGACACCACAGGTATTGAACCTGACTTCGCGCTTGTAAAATTCAAAAAACTTGCAGGCGGTGGGTTTTTCAAGATCATTAATCAAAGCGTACCCCGCGCCTTGACCAAATTAGGTTACACAGCCGAGCAGACAGAAGACATTATTCGCTATGCATTGGGACACGGCACCCTCAAAAACGCCCCCAATATTAATCAGAACAGCTTAAAAAGCCGAGGCTTTTCTGATTTTGAAATGAAAATTATTGAAGACAGCCTCGTGGACGCTTTTGACATACGATATGTTTTTTCAACGGATACATTAGGCGTAGAATTTTGCCAAGACGGGCTTGGCATGAACGCAGAGCAAATCGCCGAGCACGGCCATGATCTTTTACCCTTTATGGGCTTTAGCGAAGATGAAATCTTGGCGGCAAATGTCTATTGCTCTGGCGCTATGACCCTTGAAGGCGCACCGCATATTAAAGACGCACATTTACCCGTATTTGATTGCGCGACACCCTGTGGCCGTATCGGAAAACGCTTTATCGCGCCCAGAGGGCATATCGATATTATGGCGGCGGCACAGCCGTTTATTTCTGGCGCGATTTCAAAAACGGTCAATATGCCAAGCCAGGCCACACTACAAGATTGCGCCGACATTTACGCACTGGCTTGGACACAAGGTTTAAAAGCTATAGCCCTATACCGAGACGGTTCTAAGCTCTCGCAGCCGTTAAATAGCGCCGTCTTTAATACAGATGCCCTCGACGCTATTGA
>CALCKU010000094.1 GCA_937965735.1 uncultured Caulobacterales bacterium | reverse complement strand
CTTGGCCGATAAAAATATCCTAGGCGGTGTACCGTTCTCTCGGATTTCAGGCGGCGAGCATGAAGACCTGCTCCTCGTTTGCGCCACCGAAATCGTATCAGATGAAGATATTCAGGCCTTTGGGCAGGCGTTGGAAGAGGTGTTGTCATGATAGATTTGCGTAATACGTCTAATCTTGACGGCTTTGAAAAGTTCGTAATTAAATTATGTGGTGCTAAAGGAGGATGGGAGTCATTGAGATCAATTTTTCTCAATGCAAATTATCTACAAGAAGCTGCAAGAAAAGAAGGATTTGAATGGCCCCAGATCATAGAAATTGAACAGGCTACCTCTAAAACGAGTGATTTATTTCTAGAGGGCTGGTCGACTGGCGTTTGGAAAGAAGAGGGTGATATTTCAATATTAAAGCAATATCTTGCCGAATTCGGCGTTTGGGGCATCACAACAATGGGTTCCAAAAAAAATGGAGTAACATCATGAAAACCGAAGGACGTCCCACAAGCCCGACTGCGGCCAATATGAACGACGTGAAAACCGTCTCGGGTTCAAAAGCGCTTGATCAAGCGACGAAACTGATTTTTGAAACGGGTACGCCGCGCCGTACGGGTGTGGATTTACCGGACCCTAAAGGGCGCGCCTCGCGCCTTGGGCCACATGCGCGGGAGGGCGAAATAGGGCTTCCGGGTTTGTCCGAGCCTGAAACGATGCGCCATTATGTGCGCCTTTCCCAAAAGAATTACGCGATTGATCTGGGTGTTTACCCGCTTGGCTCTTGCACGATGAAGCATAATCCTAGGCTTAATGAGAAAGTCGCGCGTATGGCAGGTCTGTCGGACGTGCATCCTTTGCAACCAATATCAACGGTTCAAGGCGCGTTAGAACTGATGGAAGAATTGTCGCATTGGTTGATGACCTTGACCAATATGCCTGCCGTAGCTTTGACACCTAAAGCCGGGGCGCATGGCGAACTGTGCGGGATGATGGCGATACGGGCGCGTCTTGACGCAGACGGTATGTCACATAAGCGGCGTGTCCTTGTCCCTGAATCGGCGCATGGGACGAATCCCGCGACAGCGGTGCAGTGCGGGTTTACGGTTGACGAAATCCCTGCTTCTGGCGATGGCCGCGTGAATATAGAAGCCTTGCGCGAAAAGCTTAAACAGGGCGATGATGTGGCGGGAATCATGCTGACCAATCCCAATACATGCGGATTGTTTGAAACCGACATTATGGAAATTGCAGATTTGATTCACGCCAAGGGCGGTTATTTTTATTGTGACGGCGCAAATTTCAACGCGCTTGTCGGTCGCGTGCGTCCCGGTGATTTGGGCATTGATGCCATGCATATCAATTTGCACAAGACGTTTAGTACCCCGCATGGCGGCGGTGGCCCAGGCTCTGGCCCGACGGTTCTGTCAGACGCGCTCAAAGATCACGCACCTGTGCCTTATGTCGTGAAAACGGATACGGGTTACAGCCTTGTTGAGAATACGGAAGACACAGAGGGTAGCTTTGGCCGAATGTGCGCGTTCCATGGTCAAATGGGTATGTATTCTCGCGCCTTGACCTATATGATGAGCCACGGGTCTGATGGTTTGAAGCAAGCGACAGAAGACGCGGTACTAAACGCTAATTATGTTCAGGCGTCATTGTCTGATGTGATGACCCCCGCCTTTGGCGGCGTGTGTATGCACGAAGCTTTGTTTGATGATCGTTTCCTCAAAGATACGGGCGTGGAAACGCTCGATTTCGCCAAGGCGATGATTGATGAGGGCTATCACCCGATGACCATGTATTTTCCGCTCGTCGTTCACGGCGCCATGTTGATCGAACCCACAGAGTCGGAAAGCAAAGGTGAACTTGATCGCTTCATCCTGTCCATGCGTTCACTCGCCGAACGGGCAAAAGCGGGGGATGTAGAACGGTTTAAAAACGCACCTATCCATGCGCCTTTGCGTCGATTGGACGAAACAAAAGCCGCGCGACAGCCAGTTCTGCGGTGGACACCGCCAAGCAAAGTTTCCGAGGCGGCGGAGTAGGGCCGGAAAAGCGGTTTCGTTTCATCCTTGCGCGTGTCGCAAGGATGCGTTTAACCCTATCCATTCTGAACCCTGAAACTGGATACCAAATCAAGTTTGGGATGAGAGGGAGGGCTGAGTGGGATTAATTTGCGGGTTTTGAATATATCCGTGAAATTCAGAAGCAGAAATAAGGTTTTTCTCGCCTATTTTATGAATCTTTTTTGAATCGCGTTTAAATTTGCCGCTTTAGTTTAAAACCTTACGCATTTGCGCAATACCGTCTTTGACAAGCGCAGAATGGTCAGCGGCTTTCATGTTGGTACGAATGAGTTTTTCAGCCGTTTCAAGCGCGAGGTCAGCGGCTTTACTCTGCACATCTGCAATGGCTTTGGCTTCGGCATTGGCAATTTTAGCTTCAGCTTGGGCTGTACGGCGTTTAATCCGCTCTGCAAGATTGGCGCGCGCTTGTATGGCCATGTTATCAGCATCTTGACGCGCTTGTTTAATGATTGATGCGGCTTGTTCTTCTGCTTCTTTTTGTTTGCGATTAAAAGAGGCGAGGAGAGTTTGAGCCTCTTCGCGCAATCGACGCGCCTCTTCAAGTTCAGTTTTGATCGCTTCAGACCGTGCATCCAGCGCACCCGCAATTTTCTTGTGAATCCCGAAATATATAAGCGCGAGGATAAATAAAATTGTAGCAAGAAAAACCCAAATCGTTGGACTTCCCGGATCAAAATCAAAATACATAATCAGTCTCCCGCTATGGTCGCACTAGCATCGCAAGGCGTTGGCTTGCACCCGCCGATTAACCTATAGCTTTTTTAATCGTGGCTAGGGTCAGTTTTTTACCAAGCATTTTTTCAATAATGTCTTGAGACACGTCAACGGCGATTGTCTCAACATTTTCCATACCCGCATCGCGAATTTTGCGAATCCGAAGCTCCGCCGATTCGGCTTGTTTCATGGCCTCTTGATCTGCGGCGTCAAGTTCGGCGTTAATTTCTGATTCAATGGCTTGACGTGTCGTTTCAGAAACTGTGTGCGCTTTGGCGCGCGCGTCTGATAAAGCGCGTTCATAAGCTTTTTCAGCCTCTTGAGCTTCGTTCTGCATAAGAGCCGCTGAATCAAGATCATCGGCAATGCGAGAGCTGCGCTCTTCTAGCGTTTCGCCAATACGGGGTAGAAATATTTTTGAAAGAATAAAATAAAGGATAATAAAAAAGACAAGCAACCAAAAAATTTGAGACGGAAAATATGTCGGATCAAAGGGCGGGAATGCACTGCTACTTTCATGGTGTTCAGCGTTAAGAACATCGCCAGACCCTTTGGGCGCGGCAGAGGCGGCTAAATTAAAAAGTGAGATGTCGAGGGTCAAAAACATGGCCCGATCCTTTTGGTCATATCGTGACGTGAAAGTGTAACGTCAGGGATAAGAATAGTTTTACGCAAACCTGCATTCAGGTATTTTCATAGATTTATAATGCCAGCATAGTCTCATAGACTATTTCGGAACAATAAAATGTGTCCCGCACCGCGCAGATACGCAGTGCGGAACATATCGGTGTGTTCTTAAAGAACGAACAACATGATAAGTGCAACGGCGAAAGAGAAAATGCCGAGCGCTTCTGTCACGGCAAAGCCGAAAATAAGGTTTGCGAACTGTCCTTGCGCGGCAGAGGGGTTACGCAATGCGCCCGCAAGGTAATTACCGAAGATGTGACCCAAGCCAATACCGGCTCCGGCCATACCCAAACACGCAATACCTGCGCCAATGAACTTTGCTGCTTCTGCTTCCATGATGATCTCCTATAGAAAAGCTAAGTATAACAGTTAATGATGACCCGGATGTAGCGCATCAGAGAGATAGACGCACGTTAAAAGGGCAAAAACATAGGCCTGAACAAAGGCCACAAGAAATTCAAGCGGGGTAAGGGCCAGTGTCAGCGAAAAGGGAATGATTGCGCCGAGGACACCCGGGAACAGGCCAAAAGCCGTTACCATCATTATACAGAACCCTGCAAAAAGTTTCAAAAGGATATGCCCCGCAAGCATATTCGCCCATAACCGCACAGACAGGCTGATCGGACGCGAAAGGAATGAGATAATTTCTAACAAGGTTACAAAAGGTAGAATTGCCATAGGAATTCCGCTTGGGACAAATAGTTTTAAGAAGCCAAAGCCGTGTTTAAATACGCCGTATAAGACCACAACCGACATCACCATCATGGCCAGTACGAATGTAACGATAATATGGCTAGTCGTGGTAAAGAAGAACGGAACCATACCCAACATGTTGGCGAATAGGATGAAGATGAAAAGCGAATAAACGAACGGAAAAAACTTCATCCCGTCTGAACCCGCTGTTGAGCGGATCATGCTTGCGATAAATTCATAAGAAATTTCGGCAATGGATTGTGCGCGACCTGGAACGAGCGAACGTTTTGATGTTGACATAAACAACCAAAAGACTGTGAGCGCGACCGCCACAAGCATCATAAGCGCCGAATTTGTAAAACTCAGATCGTATTTTCCAATTTTAAATTCTGCCAATTTATGCAGTTCAAACTGTGAAATTGGGTCAAGACCTGCTGCAATCATGACCGGCTCCTCATTCGTGTTTCGAAAGATCTTGTCCAAGATCTTCTGTCTCTAAACTTTGTTTGGCAAGACCGACAATATTGCGAACGCCGGCACAAAACCCTAATAATAATCCACTCAATAAGCCCCAAGGCGCTGTACCTACGAAATGATCAACCCCGTAACCGAGGAAGGCTCCGACTAGGACGGCTGCCGTGAACTCACTAGCATATTTTAAGCCGACGGCCATGCCTGTATTGCCTTCAATATTGTGACTCTGATCTTGGGCCCCCCTTTTTGAATTTAGGGTCTCACCGAGCGCGTGAAGCGCGTCTACATCAGCGTCTTTTAAAGGTTTTCCATTATCAACAGACATATCATCAACTTTGCCTTCAAGAACTACTCTCAAAAGCGCGCGGAACCTAACCAAGCTGTGCTGTGAAGTCAACAAGAGTTGCGCCCTGTTTGAAACAGCGTTAACAGGCTGAAAAGAAGCATATATTCAGCGAAAAATAGGCCCTGCGACAATTCTATCCAGTCTAAATTCTAGGCCTTATATTTAGGCCTTATATTTAGGCCCTATATTTAGGTAATGCGTCATGCGTGAAAATTTTGCGTGGGCTTTCGAAAGCACGGCTTGATTTGAAAGGCGAGCCGCATAGGCCAAAGTTTAGTCTTTATTCATTTCAGTTGTCACCAAGGCTTAAAGACTGTCTGCACTAAAGGCATTTCAAATCATTGCATTATTCGGCAGCGACTAATTGCTCGGCCTGTGTTAGCTCCATAGACAAGAGTTGTGAGACGCCTTGTTCGGCCATAGTGACGCCAAATAATCTGTCCATACGGCTCATCGTTACGGCATTATGGGTGATCGCGATAAATTTGGTTTGCGTAGACTTTGTCATTTCGTCGAGCAAGGTGCAATAGCGCGCAACATTGGCATCATCAAGAGGCGCGTCCACCTCGTCCAGCACGCAAATTGGTGCAGGATTGGATAGAAAGACCGCAAAGATCAGCGCTGTTGCGGTCAGAGCTTGTTCGCCGCCTGACATTAAAGACATAGAGCCAAGCTTCTTGCCCGGTGGGCTGACCATGACTTCAAGACCCGCTTCTAGCGGGTCGTCAGACTCTGTTAGTGCGAGTGAGGCTTCTCCGCCGCCAAATAGCGTTGTAAACAGGCGTCCGAAATGACCGTTTACAATATCAAAGGCCGCGAGCAAACGCGTGCGACCCTCTGTGTTTAGCGTATCGATTCCTTCACGTAGGCGGGCAATCGCGGCTTCTAGATCTTGGCGTTCATTGGACATATCGGCCATGCGCGCTTCTTGTTCTTCGGCCTCCTCATCGGCGCGAAGGTTGACGGCCCCCATGCGTTCGCGTTCTTGTTGCAGGCGATCCAGTTTGCGGTCAATTTCCATTTCAGACAGCTTACTATCCGCCTGTAATTCCCCTAAATGTTCAGACAGTTCAGAGGGTTCACAGGATAGGGTTTCTTGAACACGTAATTGAGTTTCGCTGACACGGTCTTTGGCGGCGATCAAGCGCGCCTCTGCGCCTGCACGCGATTCTCGGGCCGTATTATATTCACCTTCAGCAGAGCGCGCCTTTTGTTCTGCATCCCGGAGAGCATTTTCGGCCAGCGCCAAGCCGTCTGCAGCGGTTTTACGGCGATTTTCAGCCATTGCTAATTCAGTGAAAAGTTGCGTGCGCCGCACCTCAAATTGGTCGGGGCCATTCGTTGAATCCGTAAGTGCGGTTTGATTTGTGTCCAGCCGTCCTTGCAACGCTGTGACGCGCGATTGCGCGGTTTCACTACGCTTAATCCAATTTTCACGCTCAGAAATAACGGATTTAAGACGTGCGGCCCGCGCTTCAGATTCATTTTTTAAGGTACGGTATTGCGCGGACGCTTCGTCTGCGACTTTACGGGCGTTAGAGAGCTTGGTGGCAAGCGCATTAAGTTCGGCCGTGAAGTCTTGGCCGCCTGACAGAGATTGAACCTGTGCATCCGCCGCTTCAACGACTGCCTTGGCGTCTTTATGTTCGCGCCCAAGGCGTTCAATGCGCTCTTCAAGACTGCGTTTTTCCGCGCCTTCGCGGGCAATGTCTGTTTCATATTGTGTGAGCGCCGCTTGGGCTGCGCGGTCTTTGCGCTCTAGGTCGGGCAAGAGTCTGCGGGCTTCTTTCGCAGCATTTTCAGCTTTAATGCGTTCTGCACGCGCGGCTTCAAAAAGCTTGGAATCTTGAGCGACTGTTTCTTGTGCTGTTTTAATTTCAAGATTTAATGCATCGCGGCGATTTCTTTGCTGTAATTTAATCGCGGCAGACGTCTCCGCGTCAGAACGCGTTTCAAATCCGTCCCAGCGCACGACATGCCCTTCTTCCGTCACTAAACGTTGGCCGGGCAAAAGCTTCGCACTGGCCGTTTTTAATTGCGCGGCATCAACTAGGCCAATTTGCGAAAGCCTTGCGCCCAAGGCATCAGGGCCTGTGACAAGTGTATTTAAAGGCGTTGTCCCGTCCGGAAGGGCTTGCGGACTGTGGTTTGATTTTCCAGTCCACATCATCGGCGCGTCTTCGTCAATTGAGGCGTCCAAATCATCACCAAGGGCCGCTGCCAGAGCGTGTTCATATCCAGACTTGACCGAGAGTTTTGACAAGGCGGGTGTCCAATGTGCGGCGTTTCCGCGTGATAAAACCATTTCCAAAGCGTTCCGTTCGGCTTCGAAAGCCGATAGGATTTGCTTGGAATCCGATAAGGCCTCACGTGCGGACTGGTCTTGAGTTTCGGATAAGACGCGGGCTTGAACCAAGGCTTGCTCGGATTTCCGCGCCGCGTCCAAAGCCTGCATGGCGGCTTTGGCGGCAGAGCCAAATAAATTGGCAGAGTCTGATCCGCTATTGGCTTCTAGGGTAATCAGTTTTTCTTTGGCTTGTGAAAGATCAATATCAAGGCGCGATAGTCTTTGTTGCGCTTGGACGCGTTCGCGTTGGGCGGAATCTCTACGAGCATTTTGGTCTGCGGCTTGCTGAGTCAGCGCATTGGTTTCTTGCTCTAGGGCGGTTCGTACAGCAATGGCGCGTTCCGCATCATCTGCTGCCGCGTCAATTGCAGCGCTTGTGTCTTTTAAGGTTGTTAAAGTATCAAATTCAGTCGTGAGGCGTTTAATCGCATGGGTCGCATCGGTGACAATGCCGGTTTCGCGTTCAATATCTGATTTTAATTGTGTGATTTGGGTTTCAAGTTTGCGGATTTCTGATTTCGCTGTGGCCTCGTCCGCTTCAAGCGCATCTTTCGCTGCATTGAGACGTCCTAATACAGCCGCGGCAATAATTTGTTCTTCACGCTTTGGATCCAGATGGGTCGCCAATTCAGTACGGATCCGTGTCATTTCGGCGGATTTCGCTGCCTTTTCTTGCACGTCCTTTTCACACTGTGCCAAAGCCTCTTGGCTTTGATGCAGAGTTTGCAAAGCGAGTTCCCAGCGTTTGAGCCAAAGGAGCGCTTTATATTCGTGGATTTCACCCGCGAGCCGTTTATAGCGTGTGGCTTGTCGGGATTGCCGTCGCAGAGAGGCAAGCTGGGTCTCAATTTGTCCCATAACATCGTCAAGGCGAGACAGATTTGTTTCGGCGGCTCTCAGGCGTAATTCCGCTTCGTGGCGACGTGTGTGTAAGCCAGAAATGCCCGCCGCTTCTTCGAGAATACGGCGGCGGTTTTCAGGCTTAGCAGAAATCAATTCATTAATTTGACCTTGGCGAACCAGAGCTGGGGAATTGGCCCCTGTACTGGCATCGGCAAATAAGAGCTGTACGTCCTTGGCGCGAACGGTTTGGCCATTGACGCGGTATTTACTCCCTTTACCTTTTGTAATCAGACGTGTGACTTCTAAAACATCATCATCATTAAACATAGGCGGGGCAAGCCGCGCCTTATTATTTATGGTCAGGGTGACATGGGCTTGGTTGCGTCCAGGGCGTTGTTTGGTTCCTGCAAAAATAACATCATCCATAGCGCTCCCGCGCATAGCTTTGGCAGAATTTGCGCCCATCACCCAGCGAATGGCTTCGAGTAAATTAGATTTCCCGCAACCATTGGGTCCGACAATGCCCGTCAGACCTGGCTCGATATAAAAATCGGTGGGGTCGACAAAGGATTTAAATCCTGTCAGCTTGATCTTATCAAATGCCAAAGACCCCATAGAGATTAAGGGGTTTCTGTTTCTGTTTTTGATTCCACTTTTGGCATGGGTTCACCCAGTAACGGGGATAGGACTTCTTGGAAGGCCTCAAGTGCGTAGAGCGGTGAACCCGTTGGTGTTTGTTTGACCATTTCGCCGTTTATAAAGAATGACGGCGTGCCTGTCACACCAGCGTCAATCCCGCCTTGGACAACGGCTTGATAGCGTGCATTCTCTTCTTCATTCGAAAGACAGGCAATGAAATCATCTTCACTCAGACCAGCTGATTTGGCGATATTGACATATTCTTGTCTTACAGTGCCATTGCCAGCCGCTTTGAAGATTTGGTTTTGGCGTTTGAACTGAAGCGAGATGTTTTCAAAGAATTTTGTATCATCGGCACAATTGGCAATTAAAAATCCTGTTGTTGCTAAAGTTTCGGGTGCCGTTGGGAACTCGCGGAAGATAAAGCGGACTTTACCGCTATCGATATAAGCCTTCTTGAATTCTGGATAGACGCTCTCGTGCCAATTCGCGCAATGCCCACATGTCACGGAAGCATATTCGACAACCGTCACTTTGGCATCTGGATTGCCAATCGCGTGATCGCCTTCAACTTCATAAAGTGAACTGCCTGTGCTTGTACTGTCTGTGCTTCTACTGGCCGTGTTGGCGCTATCCCCCCCGCATGCCGTTAAGGCGAAGACTGATATGCAAAATGTTAAGCCCAAAGTTAGCTGTTTTGCAATGGCTCGCTTCTTAGTAAAAACGCGTTTGACGGTAATGGAGCGTGCAGGGCCATAATCTCCCAGAGAATCGGTTTTGAAAATAGATGTCATATTTAAGTCTCTCAATTTAAGATCAAAACACAAGTAAATGTTTAACCTTTTGTTAATCGGTTTGCGCGGCGATTGACGGGGTTTTTGTGGATAAACCCAGACGCATCAACACGTTTACGCTTTAATCCGCGCTTATAAGGTGATTATCAGCCTATTGAAATAGGCCAAGCCATGTTTTAGGAATCGCGGAAAGGCGTAATTAGGGCTTTTCTATTTTTGTTATTCCGACATCAAAGGCCGATTGAATGGCCTTTTTGAGCGGATCAAAAGCGGCATCACCTTTATACATTACGCCGTTTATAAAAAAAGATGGCGCGCCTTTTACATCACTCGCGCGGGCCCGTTCCACAGCGCGTGTAATCTTCGCAATTTCTGTTTGGTCTTGTAAGCAGGTCTCCATATCGCTCTCATCCAAACCCAATGTTTTAGACATCTCCACATAGGTTTCGCGCGCCTTACCGGATTGAGCCGCTTCAAAAATAGCCTCTTGGTTTTCCATTTGGTATTCAATACTGTCAAAATATAAGGCGTCATCGGCGCAATTCGCGATTAAGAAACCAGCCATGGCTAAGCTGATCGGTTGGGTTGGAAATTCGCGGAAAATAAACCGAACATCACCCGTTTCAATAAGGTCTGATTTAACCTGCGGCCATTCATTGGTGAACCAGTCCCCGCAATGCGGGCAGGTCACAGACGCGTAAGCAATCACTGTAATCGGTGCAATATTTGACCCTATACTGTTATCATCAGGCGCTTCAGTCAAAATAAAATCAATATCGGAGACGCCCGCTGACGAATCTGTATCGTTTGCAGTATTTTGGTTTGAGTTATGATTGTGACCCGCATGCGAATCCGAAGGGGTCTCGGAAATGATTGGGTCTGATGCTTGACCGGACGCCTGATTGGATGTCTGATTAGACATTTGCGCCAGCGCGGGTGTTATACTGGTGAGCGTAAATAAAAGGGTGAAAAGGGATGGCCTTATATAATTTTTAAAACAATAGAGTGTGGGCATTTGATCCTCTTAAAGCGTTTGCGTCATGGTTTTTTTGACGGATTTAATGTCATTTGTTTCTGTAAACGTGTTCATTTCTATTGGCGTTTTAGTGCGCGTCTCTGCACGGACGCGGTCATAATGGCTTATAGACTTTACCTATGACAGGGTCACTTGATTTAGTCAGTCGGTTTGGCTTTTACCGATCTAAATCCGTCTGGCTAGCCGTATCTGGAGTGTTTTTTTGTAATATATATCGCCCTAAATCCGATAAAGCTTTTTTGAGATCCTCTTCTTGAATATGGTCAAGTCCTGCTTTGAGGGCGTTTTCTTCCAAAGGGGAGAGGCCGCGTAAGGCAGGGTTTTTATCAAGATTGGATTGTACTGCAGAGTTCATTTTCTTTTGAATAACCCGCAAATTTGTCACAGAGCCTTCACCCATGAAAAGATTAACGCGCTCTAAAATCGGGCCAGCATTGGCCATAATCAGGGCGCTCGCAGGGCCTGGGGCGCTGATAATAAGCGTTTTTCCATTTTTATCACCTGCGAATTTTTCAGGTCGAGAAAACTTAGCCCATTTTTGTCCAATAATCGTGGGCCAATGCGGCAGAAGTTGAGCGGCGGATTTATGGCCCGAAAACTTCTTTGACAACGGTTTGACGACACGGGCAACGGCTCGCGCGGCTTGTGGCGGCGGACGATATTGGGGTTTCCCGCGCCGTGTTTCTAGCCATTTTGCGATTTTCATGCGCTCTTTGCGCATTTGTGCTAAACGTAAATCTTCGTTTAGCGGTGGCAGGCTCTTGTTCATATGCTTAAAATGGACGAAAGCATGCGCAAGGTAAAGCGCGGCGTGTTGCAAAAGTTAAAAATTATATGAAATCTCAATATGACGCGTAAACTCGACCCGCAAAACCAAACGAAAGAGACGGTCATTAAGCGCGCGCCTTTGCCCGTTACACACGTTTCTGAGGCCGCTCCTTCTCGTGCTGATATTGAGCAATTACGTCAAGATTTACTGTCACATTATGACGCGCACGGACGAACTTTGCCATGGCGCATTCGACCCGAAGACCGTGCGCGTGGTGTACAGGCGGATCCTTACTCTGTTTGGTTGTCTGAAATTATGTTGCAACAAACAACGGTTGCGCATGCCACGCCATATTGGAAACGCTTTTTATCTGAATTCCCAACAGTGATAGATTTGGCGAATGCTGAACGCGATAGAGTTTTGACGCTTTGGGCGGGGCTCGGATATTATGCGCGGGCGCGAAATTTACATAAATGCGCTGAGACTGTGCGGGATTTGCACGACGGAGTATTTCCAACAACAGAAGCCGCCTTGTTGAAACTCCCCGGAATTGGTCTCTATACGGCGGCCGCCATAGCAGCCATTTGCTTTAATGAGCCGACTAATATTGTGGACGGTAATGTTGAACGTGTGATCGCTCGGTTTTTTGCTGTGGATGCGCCCCTCCCCAAAGCGCGTAAAATCTTGCGTGACTTGGCAGGGAGTTTAGCCGATCCCGTTCGTCCCGGGGATTATGGTCAAGCGATTATGGATTTGGGAGCCAAGACCTGCACGCCGCGCAAGCCGCTTTGTGTTGAATGTCCGTGGCAATGGAAGTGCAAGGCGTATTCTCTCAGCACGATACAGGCATGCGCTGTAACGGATTATCCTAAAAAGCTCAAAAAAACCTCGCGTCCCATACGTTCTGGCGCAGTGTTTGTTTTAACCTGCGGTGACGGCGACGCAACTTCTGTCTGGCTCGCGCAAAGACCTGATGACGGTTTGTTGGGCGGCATGATGGGGTTTGTCGGGACGCAGTGGCGAGATATGAAAGCGGATGATCCGAGTCAGGATTTGCAATATGCACCGTACCCAAAAAACTGGGAATTGCTCGACGGCGAAATTCGACATGTGTTTACACATTTTGATTTGCGCTTACGGGTTTACCGCGCTCAAATCTCAGATTCAGACCGCGGGCATAATATTAATTCGGGGCATGAAGGCTCTGGTGCAGGGGACTTTGCTTCTAGAGACTTTGATATTGCGGCGTTAGAGGCGGGTAAATTTATTCGTTTATCGGATATTGAAAATTACGCCTTACCCACTGTTATGAAAAAAGCCCTGCAACATGCGCTCCAAAGAGCAGAACTATAGTCAGAACTTGTATAACAGGGCTATAGTCATGTAACTCTAAAGTCGTCTGGCCTTAGAACAGCCCCGCCATGAGCCCGCCGCGTATCCCGTCTATGACAAATTGAGTGGCAAGGGTCGCAAGCAGTATGCCTAAAACCCGTGTGAGAACATTGGTAAAGGATTTGCCCATAAGCCGCATTAAGGGATTCGCCACTAAAAAGGCAAGGAGTGTAATTATAAGTACGGTAATGAGGGCTGCAAGAATTGTGAGTTCGGCTTGCCAATCTTGCGCTTTTGATAACATCAATAAAATAGAGGCCATCGTGCCTGGGCCTGCTATCATAGGAATGCCCATCGGAAAGACAGAAATGTCTTCTGGGTTTTCGGTTTCTTCTAAAATGTCTTCGGCTCGATCTTCGCGGGTTTCGGTACGTTTTTCAAACACCATGTTCAGCCCGATTATAAACAGCATGATGCCACCTGCGATCCGTAGCGCATCAAGGCTAATGCCGAGTTTTCCAAACACCCATTCCCCGCAATAAGCAAAGATAATCAGGACAATGGCGGCGACGCCAACGGCTTTAAACGCCATTTCTTTTTGATGACGCCGCGATGTGCCGTCTGTCAGTGTCGCAAAAATAGGCGCACATCCTGGCGGATCAATAATCACGAATAAGATAGCAAAAGCCGATAGGAAAAGGTCAAGATCAAACATAAGCTGGCTCTAGCGAGGTGTGAGCATCGGGGCAAGTGTTAGATAAGGCGGAAAGGGGGTGAATTATGCCTCTGCTTCCAGAACCGCATTCAGAGATAGGCAATAAAACGGCATAATAAGTATAGAACATGATAAGCATGAGCATGATAAGCATAGAAAAAGACTTGTTCGGTAATGCTTTAACCGGCTTCACGGCGCAAAAAACGCCAAAGGCGACGAACTGTTTTTTTTGTCAAATGGTAGGGACTTTCAGCAATCCTGACGAGACGCCTTACGCGCCGCCATTTTTTACGGGCGGCGGGCGTGTATTCTGGCGTTAACAGGTCAAAGAAAATTTGGGTGACAGCGGCCCACGAGAACTTTTTAGCATGGGTTGCGGCGAATTTTCGGTCAATCATTAGCGCGTCTAGGCAGGCTTGTCTTAGATCCGTATCCACTCGACCGCCACGACTTCCTGGAATGATGTCAATCGGGCCCGTAACGGGATAAGCGGCCACGGGTGTGCCTGTAGCCATAGCCTCAATTATGACAAGGCCGAACGTGTCGGTTTTACTCGGGAAGACAAACACATCCGCATCGGCAAAATGACGGGCTAGATCTTCGCCAAATTTTGCCCCCGTGAAATGCACGTCTGGATAGGCTTTTTTCAAGCTCTGTAATTGCGGCCCGTCTCCGACCACGACTTTTGTACCCGGCAAGTCAAGATCTAAAAAGGCCTCAATGTTTTTTTCAACCGCAACGCGGCCAATATTGACAAAGACGGGTCGGGCTAAGTCTTTATAAACATCGGTCGGGGCAAAGCGTTTGTCTGGATTAAATAAATCTGTGTCAACACCGCGCGCCCAAGGCGCAAGATGGGTAAAGCCTTGTTTGGATAAAAAATCAACCATGGACGGAGTTGTCACCATCGTTCGTCCTCCGCTATTATGAAATGTGCGCACAAAATTATAAGGCCATTTAAGCGGAATAAACGGAAAGCGAGCCTTAATATATTCGGGAAATTTTGTATGATAGCTTGTCGTGAACGGAGCCTCCCACTTTAAACAAAAGGCGCGGGCGGCCAGTCCAAGCGGGCCTTCTGTTGCAATATGAATGGCTTCAGGCCCGAATTTTAATATTCGGCGTTCAACATCACGTTTGGCAAAGGGGGCCAATCTTATATCGGGATAGGTTGGAAGCGGTAGGGTGAAATAACCGTCACTGGGCGCGATCACTTCGACATCATGCCCTAACGCGCGCAGGGCGGTGACCGTCTCTGCAAGTGTTCGAACCACGCCGTTCATTTGCGGGTGCCATGCATCCGTAACAAGTAGGATTTTCACGATTGATGACCGCGCCAATCGTGCGGGTTATATCCACATTGCTTGCCTTCTAAATAGCTGTGTTTTAGCATGTATTCTTGTTACCCGATTCTGTCTATCTGCTGTAACTAGCATAAGCGTTTTACGCAAAGCTCGAAATATATTTTTGTTATTATAGTCTTATAAGACTTTTAGAGAGATTTATCGGTTTCCAACAACGCGAATAGGATTCGTAAATAAGAGGGATATCGCTTTTGTCGCAAAAGTGAGGCGATTCAAAGATTTTATTCAAAAGGTTTGCAAGGCGATCAATGATTTTACAGGACTCGGTCTTGCATGGCTCTGAACGTCAAAGCCGCTTTGAAAATATGGGCGATTTTTCTGCATAAAAAATTCCTTGAGTTTGCAAGCACTTACCGGAGTTTGTTGACGGTTTAACGATTTATAAACCATTTTTCGTAACACAAGGTGTTGACGAGTCGGGACAAATCAACACTATATATGGTATTGAGACAAAAGCTTATCAGTTTTGGGGTTCCATTTATCGTTAAAGGGACAGATCGGTCATTTTCGTGGCTAGGCTGGTAAATTTGGGAGGAATGCGTTTAAGAACAAGCTTTTTAGACAATATTTTGGGAAGAATATTCAGTCGACTAAAGCTTAGTTTGCAAGCCGCATTTAGGGAAATAAGGGAAAACGGGGTATTATGTCAGATCAAGTGCAATCCGAGGCGCTCGCCATTTTAGATATTGAAGACGATCAAGACTTTTCGAGTTCAGTGAGTCGTGTTGCGAAAACAGCGAACAAACGTTCGGGTAAACCGATGGCAAAACTCCATGTGGTGAACCCAAAAGTGGGCGCGATTAAAATTAATCGTGACCGTGATGCATTGCTGACTGATTTTGGAAAAAAGACACTGGTTGACCGTTATCTTTTGCCTGAAGAAACCTATCAGGACATGTTTGTCCGCGTTTCGCGCGCTTATGCCGACGATACGGAACACGCGCAGCGCTTATATGATTATATGTCCAAACTTTGGTTTATGCCAGCAACTCCTGTTTTGTCGAATGGGGGCGCGGAACGGGGTTTGCCAATCTCATGTTTCTTAAACGCTGTGGACGATAGTTTGGATTCGATTGTTCAGACATGGACAGAGAATGTCTGGCTCGCATCCAATGGTGGCGGGATCGGAACTTATTGGGGCAATGTTCGCTCTATTGGCGAAAAAATTGGTCGCGCGGGTAAAACATCCGGGATTATTCCGTTTATTCGTGTGATGGACAGTTTAACTTTGGCAATTTCTCAAGGGTCCTTGCGTCGCGGATCTGCGGCTGTTTATCTGGATATTCACCATCCCGAAATCGAAGAATTTCTAGAAATCCGCAAGCCAAGTGGTGATTTCAATCGTAAATCTTTAAATCTTCATCATGGTTTGAATATTACGGATGATTTCATGCATGCTGTGCGTGACGGAAAAGACTATGGTCTGCGGAGTCCGCATACAGGGGCAATCGTAAAGACGATAGATGCACGAAGCTTATGGCAGAAGATTTTAGAAATGCGTTTGCAAACAGGCGAACCTTACATGGTGTTCTCTGACACTGTGAACAAAGCCTTGGCTCCGCATCAGCGTGAGGCGGGTTTGAAAGTACAGCAGTCGAATCTCTGTGCTGAAATTATGCTCGCAACAGGCAAGGATAAATATGGTGAAGACCGCACGGCTGTGTGTTGTCTCTCTTCTTTAAACGCAGAGCGTTGGGACGA
>CALCKU010000093.1 GCA_937965735.1 uncultured Caulobacterales bacterium | reverse complement strand
TGCCCAAAGACGGGGGGGTAAAGGGCGTTCAGGCATGTCGATGAAGGATGAAGATTACGTCACAACGGTCTTCGTGGCCTCTACGCACACACCCGTTCTGTTTTTCTCATCCACAGGTATGGCTTATAAATTAAAGGTCTGGAAACTACCGCTGGGCGGCCCTGCGACACGCGGGAAAGCTTTTGTGAATTTACTCCCGCTTGAACAAGGTGAGATGATTAATTCCATTATGGCGCTGCCTGAAGATGAAGACAGTTGGAAAGACCTTGATATAATGTTTGCTGCGCGTTCGGGTGGCGTGCGACGTAATTCTCTTGCAGATTTCACGCGTGTTAATCGAAATGGCAAGATCGCAATGAAGCCTGATGAAGGCGACGGGATTGTGGATGTGCGGCTTTGTACAGAAGATGATGATGTATTGCTAACAACGGCACTGGGTAAGTCCATTCGCTTTCGTGTGACGGATGTTAGGCGTTTTGTCGGACGGACATCATCGGGTGTTCGCGGCATCAAATTACAAGAGGGTGACACGGTCATATCAATGGCGGTACTCCGCCATATTGATGTCGAAACGGATGAAGCGCGGGCCTATATGAAGCACGCGAATGCGATGCGCCGTGCTCTGGGGGATGATAGTGAGGATATCGATACAGAGGACACCGCGATCGAAACGTCATTAGATGAGGCTCGCCTCGGCTTCTTGCAGGCTAATGAGCAATTTCTTCTGACTTTGGCGGATGATGGATTGGGTAAACGGTCATCTTCTTATGATTATCGTTGCATGAATCGCGGCGGTTTGGGTGTTACGGCTCAAGAGCTTACGCGCAAAGATTCAGACCCTGCACGCCTTGTACGCTCGTTTAGCATTGAGGATGACGATCAGATTATGATGGTAACAGACGGTGGACAACTCATTCGTTGCCCTGTCCTCAATATCCGAATTGTCTCTCGTTCATCACGCGGGGTAACGGTTATCAATGTTAAAGAGAATGAGAAACTTGTATCTGTTGAACGCATTGTTGAAACCGATGATGGCGAGGCCGATACAAACCCATAATAACACGAATAGTTGAAGTGCAAACGGCAGGTCAGAAGTGCGGCGCTTGTGACTAAAATTCTTATTATATTCTATAGGCGATAGTGGCGTTTTACGCGTGTTCGTTTTTCACTACGTTTTCTTGCATTGTCGAATTTGAGCCCGCATATGCCTAGCTATTTTGGGCCTGACTTTCTAGGACCTAACTTTTTGGGCCTAACTTTACTAAAGAGATCTATTTTGACTGATAAAAAAATTAATAATTTTAAAGACTTAGGTCTTTTTTCTGAAGTTCAAAAATCGTTAGAAGTCCAAGGATATACGACTCCTACACCGATTCAAATACAAGCGATTCCTATTGTTTTAGAAGGACATGACCTTTTGGGAATAGCCCAAACGGGCACTGGAAAAACAGCGGCCTTCGCACTCCCGATATTGCATCACATTTTTAGCAATCCTAAACCCGCTCCGCGCAAAGGGGCACGATGCCTCGTACTCGCGCCAACACGCGAACTTGCCTCACAGATTGCGGTATCGTTTCGCGGTTATGCGACGACCGTTGATGATTTTTATGTTGCGGCCATTTTTGGCGGTGTACCGGCCTCCCGCCAAATTCCAAAACTGGTGAAAGGCAATGATGTGCTTGTTGCAACACCAGGGCGACTTTTGGATTTAATTGACCAAAAGGCACTTCAACTCTCAGATATTGAGATTTTGGTGTTAGATGAGGCGGATCAAATGATGGATATGGGCTTTATTCATGCTCTGAAAAAAATTATCCCACTGATTCCAAAAAAGCGTCAGACCTTATTTTTCTCTGCAACCATGCCAAACTCTATTGCCAAATTAGCATCGCAGTTTTTGACCAATCCCAAACGTGTGTCTGTAACGCCTGCGAATTCTACAGCTGAGCGGGTGACGCAATCCGTGACATTCGTCAATCAAAAAGAAAAGCAAGATTTGCTGACTTTGGCGCTACTTGACGACTCGATTGACCGAGCTTTGGTGTTTACGCGTACAAAACACGGTGCAGACCGTGTGGTCAAAAAACTTGCTCAACGCGGGATTGAGGCCTTGGCTATTCATGGCAATAAAAGTCAATCCCAACGGCAACGCGCCCTGAAATCCTTTCGGGATGGTGAAGTCAAGATATTGGTTGCAACCGATATTGCCGCGCGCGGTATTGATGTGGAAGGCATTAGCCATGTTTTTAATTTTGAAATTCCAAATGTACCCGAGCAATATGTGCACCGTATTGGTCGCACGGCACGGGCGGGGCGCTCGGGTCTCGCCATTGCTTATGTCGCGTCTGATGAAAAGGCTTACCTAAAGTCCATTCAAAAAGTTATGAAGATGACGATCCCTGTTGTGCCTTTACCTGAAAATTTCACAGGCTTGAGTGCAGGCTTGTCAAAATTAACACCTTTACCGCCTAAAGTTAAAACGGATCCGAATGCGGGAGAAGGCCGTAAGCGTGGAAAAAACAAACGTCGGAAACAAGCCGGTAAATGGTCACCAGAAGGACCGTCGCCCAAAGGTGATGATAAAGGTAGAATGCGTAAAGAAGGCGCCTCTAATCAGGGGCGCTCGGAGCGTTCTAATTCAAAAGAGTCAGAGTCGAAAACGACTGAAAGCGAAAAACGCGGCCATAAGCGTGAAGGCGCCCGGCAGCCCACAAAACCTCAAAATGGATATAACCAGCCCAAATCTGGAACCCCTAAAAAAGACGGTAGAAGTTCAGAGAGTCGAAAATCAAATACGGGGAAACCAGAGACACGTAAAGCAACGCCTCAAAGAAAAAACTCAAATCCAAAAAACACGGGTCGGAATACGCCTCGTAAAAACACAACAAGTCGAAATCGTTCAAGATAAAATGGTATGACTTTGATAAAGGTGTAAATTTTACAGTGACGGGGTTTATACCGTTTTGGGCATCATAGCTTTATGTTTAAAGATCATTGCGTGATTATGTTTTTACAAATGCATTATCGGGTTTCGCGCCTTTATGTATTGGTTGTGTAGTCGTTGAATTCTTGTCTTCAATTTTAAAATCTATAACTTAAGCGGGCGTGTATTGACTTTTTAGGGTGTATATACCCAAAATGAAGGCCTGTCTTAAGGTTTAAACATGACCTAATTTGAACTTTATTGCGCGTTTTGGGCCCTAAAATTGCCGCATTGCACTTTTATGCGTTACGAACCTGATTGCAGTGTCAGCGTAATTGAAAAGGAACATAA
>CALCKU010000092.1 GCA_937965735.1 uncultured Caulobacterales bacterium | reverse complement strand
AAAGCCGTATTTAGAGCCGTTTGTCCGCCCATTGTTGGCAGAAGCGCGTCTGGCCGTTCGATTGCAATAACTTTTTCAACCATTTCAGGCGTGATGGGTTCTATATAGGTGGCGTCTGCGAGTCCCGGATCCGTCATTATCGTGGCGGGATTAGAGTTGATGAGAATGACACGGTAGCCCTCATCTTTAAGGGCCTTACAGGCTTGTACGCCTGAGTAATCAAATTCGCAGGCTTGTCCAATCACAATTGGGCCTGCGCCGATAATAAGAATACTCTGTATATCTGTGCGTTTACCCATAATTCTCACCTATATTCCGTCAAAAACTAGCCCAAACCGTGCAAAAATATGCAATGAATCGAGGCCGAAAAAGCAAATTATCCTCCTCTATAGAATTCAAGTTAAGGTTACAAGGTGAACTGAAATAATTTCAAAAATTTCCTGTTATTTGTGAATAAATACGCATGAAACCAGTATTTGACGAGACTGGGTTAGCGGTTTATTCAAATGCCAAAAGATAATGTGCGGGATGGAATTATGCGTCTGTTTCGTGCGCATGTGTCTCGTGAACGTATGTTTGGTACATGCATGTCGGCTATGTGCATGTCAGAGTTTGATTCAAATAGACTTTGAGCGCATCGATCCTATTGAGGGCATAATGAGGGTAAGGTTATGGTTAATCGGATGAATTTGGGGGGACGAGGGCGTGTAAATGGGCGCGGCGGCTTTCGTTGGCAGATCATGCTCTTATTCGCGATTGGTGCGGGCGTATATTATTTTGCCAATCAAAAAGAAGTGCCTTTGACAGGACGTAAACAGCTTCGGACGATGAAGCATGATGCCGAAATGCAATTGGGTTTACAGTCATACCAGCAAATTTTAAGCGATAGCCGTGTGTTACAAAGCGGGCCTGTTGTCGATGCCGTTAATGAAATCGGGCGTCGAATTGCACGGGCTGCCCGTCCAGAAGATCCCGGTTTTGAATGGGCGTTTAATGTTATTGAATCCGAACAAGCCAATGCTTTTGCTTTGCCCGGCGGATATACGGCTGTTTATACGGGTTTGATACCAATTGCAGAAAATGAAGACGGTTTGGCGGTTATCATGGGCCATGAAGTTGGGCATGCCCTTGCCCATCACGGTGCTGAACGTATGGCTCAACAAAATATGCAAAGAATTGTCGGCGCTGGCGTTGCTATGGGCGCTGGCGGCATGGATTATGGTGCGCAACGCGCCGTAATGGGGGTTTTTGGAGGCATTTCGCAATATGGCTATGCGTTGCCATTCTCGAGAAAACATGAATCAGAAGCTGATTTTATTGGTCTCGTTCTTGTGGCGCGCGCCTGTTATGATCCCCGTGAAGCGCCGAAATTGTGGGAACGTATGGGCGCTGCTGGTGGGGCTAATCCTCCAGAGTTTCAAAGCACACATCCTTCACCGCAAACGCGTGTGAATGATTTCAAACGATGGATGCCAGAGGCCATTGAAATATATAATCAAAATTGCAGTCCAAAAATTCGGTAAGTTTTACGTTTTGATAGGTGAGTGTGCGTACACAAGACAAAAGGGGCGATTATGTCAGATAAAGTATTAGTAACAGGTGTTTCAGGGTTTATTGCCTCGCACGTGGCACAACGGCTTCTTCGTCAAGGCTATAGTGTCCGCGGTACAGTGCGTAATCTTGCAAAAGGGGAACAGGTAAAAAAGATTTTCTCTGATACAGGCATTGATGTGTCAAAGTTCGAATTGGTCGAGGCAAATCTTGCTTCTGATATCGGATGGAAAGACGCCGTGCAGGATTGCCGGTATATTCAACATATCGCGTCCCCCTTACCCCATGAAGCGCCGAGAGAGCGAGAAGCGCTTGTGCCTGAGGCCCGAGCGGGGGCGCAACGGGTTTTAGAATGTGGGTTTTCTGCTGGGGCAGAACGCATTGTCTTGACCTCCTCGATTGCTGCCATGATTGGGCAATCAGGTAAGGGGCCAAAAATGACGATTACCGAAGACGATTGGTCTGACCCAGATTGGAAGCCTATGACGTCTTATCCGATTTCTAAGACACGGGCAGAGCGTTCGGCTTGGGCTTATGCTAAAGCGCAGGGCTATGAGGATAATTTGACGACAGTCTGTCCTGGTGTCGTTTTTGGTCCCGACACATTTCGTAATGGCGGCGCGTCATTAGGTGTATTGAAAGCCATGATGATTGGGAAATTTCCGAGATCTCCCAAAATGGGTGTTCCCATTATTGATGTGCGGGATTGTGCGGCGATTCATGTCAGCGCCATGACAACAAAAGCTGCGGGTGGGAGGCGCTTGCTCGCCACAGGGGAAAGCCTTTGGTTTAAAGACATTGCGGCTATTTTAAGAAAAGCGTATCCAGAATTATCGAGTTTGCCTAAAGGGGAAATCCCAAATTTCGTAATTAAAATTTTATCCCTGTTCGATGATAGTTTGCGCCCGTTACTTTCAGATATTGGAACTTTTTATACGGCTGAAGCGGCTTATGTAACAAATTTAACGGGGGTTGTGCCTCGATCCGCCCAAGAAGCGATCTTGGCGGGAGCAGAGAGCTTGATTGCAATAGGGGCTGTGAGATTGAGTTAAGGGAACAGTCAATACAGCCCGCCATTTTAGACAGTCCTGTTTTCGGTCATTTATACGCGCGTTATATTTTAGTCTTTGACGACTGGATCGGTTATGTCCGATAAATAACCGCTTTGGGTTATTGCAAGGCCCTATAGGGCCTCTGCAAATCGCTCGAACAAATAGAAACTATCTTGGGGCCCAGGACTGGCTTCGGGGTGATGTTGTACAGAAAAAACGGGTTTGTCTTTGAGTTGGATCCCGCAATTAGAACCGTCAAAAAGTGATATATGTGTTTCTATCACAGTGTCAGGCAGGCTGTCTTGATCGACAGCAAAGCCGTGATTCATCGAAACAATTTCAACTTTATCTGTGGTATGGTCCATTACAGGGTGATTAGCGCCGTGATGTCCTTGATCCATTTTTACGGTTTTAGCCCCTAAGGCGAGTGCCAGCATTTGGTGCCCCAAGCAAATGCCTAAAATGGGTAAATCTTTTGCAATCAGATCTTGAATTACAGGAATAGCGTATTTGCCCGTCTCTGAAGGATCGCCAGGGCCGTTTGAGAGAACAACCCCGTCAGGCGATAGGGCCAGTATGTCATCAACACTGGCTGTCGCGGGTACAACACTGACGGCTAAATCTTGGCTAACCAAGCTGCGCATAATGTTGCGCTTGACACCGTAATCAATCAAAACAACCTTTTTCAAGCCCTTTTTTTGGGCGTGACCGACGGGCCATATCCAGCGCGCTTCCTGCCAATTATAGGCTTGCTGCGTATGGACGTCTTTAGCGAGATCAGACCCTTCTAGTCCCGCCCAATTTTGTGCCATTTTAGTCAAATTTGGAATATCAAATTCACCCTTTTCATTATGGGCGATCACGCTGTTTTGCATACCATTTTCACGAATATATGCCGTTAGGGCGCGCGTATCGACGCCCGAAAGCCCAATGATTTTCCGAGCTTTTAACCAAGCGTCTAAATGATTCTCTGAACGCCAGTTTGAAGGGGGTGTTATGGGGGCCTTAAAAATAGCACCCGTAGCGGCTTTTTCTGCGCGCGGTATAGAGGCCTCTTCATCTTCGATATTTGTGCCAGTATTGCCAATATGCGGAAAGGTGAAACAGATGATTTGATCGGCATAGGACGGGTCGGTCAAAATCTCTTGGTACCCTGTAATCGCCGTGTTGAAACATAGCTCTCCAACGCTTTGCCCAACATGGCCTGCACCTTGGCCATAAAAAACTTCACCATTTGCAAAAACGAGGACACCCGTTTTAAGAATGCCTGTTTGCAAGAGCTTCGTGCCTTGTTTTAATTCAGAGGCTTGCTTTTTATTGATCGTCTTCATAAATATCACACCTTGGTCAACGATGACGTGTGAGCTTAATAACTCACTATAAACGTCTGAGTGTTTGCCGCAGAGTGTCGTGATAGGCAAGATAAAAGGTGATGAAGGCTTTGCGTTTTTTCCTTTTTACTATATTTACTATTCGATAAATTTATATTTAGCGTTCACATTGACGCCGTATTTAAGACGAGTTTGGCTCGGTTAGGATTGATATGTCACTCAGAACGGACATTTTTGCGGCTATTAAAGAGGCTATGAAATCTAAGCAAGCCCTGCGAGTTTCGACACTTCGGCTTGTAAGTGCGGCGATTAAAGACCGCGATATTGCTGCGCGATCCGAAGATCGGTGTGAAGGCATTAATGATGATGAAATACTGTCTCTTTTGTCTAAAATGGTCAAACAACGTGAAGAGAGTGCTCGAACCTATGATGAAAACGCACGTCCAGAACTCGCAGATCGCGAACGTGCGGAAATTGAAATCGTCCGTGAATTTATGCCAACCCCTTTATCTGACGATGAAATGAAAAGTGCAGTGGCCGCCTTAATTGATGAGACAGGTGCGAGCGGCCTAAAAGATATGGGCAAAATCATGGGGCGTCTTAAAGTTGACTTTGCGGGTCGTTTAGACATGGGCAAGGCTGGTGCTGTTGTGAAGGCTCATTTGGCTGGCTAACATCATTTATGCGGATTTAAGCCCGCATGTAGTGCCGATATGGCTTTTATACCGTTTTAGATAAAAGTATTGGCCCAACATTTCGAATTCTATTTTATCAATATCCAATAATTAGATTCGTGACGGATTGTGTATAGGGCTGATAATGTTGAATTATTTACTAATTATGCGGCATGCGAAATCTTCTTGGGCGAATGCGGATTTAACAGATCATGCACGTCCTTTAAATAAGCGAGGTCGGGCGGCTGCGGATGCGGTTGCCCGTGTTTTAACCGTGCGCGGATATTCACCAGATATAATTTGGTCTTCTGATTCTGCCCGAACCAAAGAAACCGCGACTCGATTAATTCGAATTATTCCTGGGGCACAAAGTATTCGTTATTTCCCAGAATTTTATCAAGCCTCTCGCGATGACGTTTTACAGGTTTGCTTTCGTGAAACACCTAAAGGTGTAAAGGGATCAGAAGTTCGTGATCTGAAGGGGGAGCCGTGTAAGTGTTTAATGCTATTGGGGCATAACCCTGCATGGATGGATTTATATGACTATTTTTGCGAGGGTGATGCCTCTCCATTCACACAGTTCCCAACGGGCGCTTGTGCTGTGTTTAAAAGACGCAAGAATGTAAGCGGCGAGTGGTATGACCCTAAGGTTTGGCGCGCCGCAGATTTGCTTTTGCCAAGAAATTTAGACCCTTAGAGATTTAGACCCTTAGAGATTTTAAGCTTTAACACCGCCAAAGATGAGAGCCCGATTATGGATAAAGAAAAAATTCATTCTGTCGCACTTGCTTTTTGGCGATTATTTTTCGCCCTTTTTTTCTACCCTATAATGATCGTCTTATTCCTGTGGTTATATATAAAAGACGCACATTGGATGTTTGGACTTGGTGTGATTGGATTAATTCTATTTTTTGACCGAACTTGGTGGGTGATTCTCAAAGCGATTATAAATTGGCGACCCAAAAAGAGCTTAAAGTAATAGCAAAATCCAATTAGTAGCCTCAATGCAATTTTATCCGTTAGAGTGTTTGGCGAAGCATTAAAGTCTCTGTATCTCAAAAAATTATAAATAATACTACTTATGGTTTATTTTAATTGATTATTTACAACTTATGCGTTATTAAAAGTGCGACGAAGCACACATCCCAACTCACTGTTTCGTCTTTGGTAGTGGAACCCACACATGAAACTACCGATTTCGGTGGTGTGGTCAGTGGCCTTATCTCATCCTAATGAGACCACTGATCACCCACTATTTTGAGTTATCTACGATCAATTGTCAGAAGCGTATCTTGGTCTCTAAGGATATAAAGCAAACCCATGGCGGCAATTGTTGGAATCGCCGCCATAAATAATATTTTGAAATTCTCGGTTCCTGGAATTAAATACGGAATTGTTAGAATGGTGCCGATTGCATGTAGGGCTAAAACAAGTCCGTAACTGATGCGTTTTTTAAATCCAGAGACAAATGCCAAAAGTAAAACAGCCCAGAATATAGCGATTAAGAGTGCGACAGAATTCGGCATGTCTTTTATGAAGTAATATTTTTCAAATAATCCAGAGCCCGCTTCAACCTTGGTGAGACGCAATAAAACCCAAGGTAACAAAAAAATTGCAATGGATAGGCGGGTTAAAAATAAGGGAAGTTTCAGGTTTCTTGTCATATCAGTCTCTCTTAATCGGTTTTATTACATTGATTTTAGACTTTACCGCATTTTTGAAAGTACTCACAAGTCAAGTCGTCTCACAGGTGCGTGAGGCGCAAAACTTTAAACCCAGTTCGGTATTTTAAACTGCCAACCCTGATTTCTATTTCACTATGATTAGAGCCTGATCGCCATTAAGCGCCGAAGGTCAACCTGTTTGACCCATTAAGCGGGCTTTAGCACGCTCTGCACCAAGCAGGACAAGAACGCCGCCCATTTGAGGGCCTTGTGAGCGCCCTGTTAATGCCAGACGTAGCGGCAGGAAGAGGGTTTTGCCTTTACGACCCGTGCTTTCTTTGAGGGATTTTGTCCAAATAGACCACGTGTCTGCAGTGAGAGTATTGGGTAAACATTCAGCGGCAATTTGACAAAACTCTGCGTCTTCATTCGCGATTTGTCCTGGCATAGGGGCATTGATGACTGTCGACCAACCGGCAATATCAGAGAGTTTTTCCACATTTGATCGTACAAGGTTCCAGAGCGCTTCGCCGTCAGTCACACCCAAGGCTTCTATACGGTCTTTGACATCCGCAAAATCTGTGTCGTGTAAGAGTCGTGCATTGATAAGTGATAATTCGTTTTCATCAAACCGGGCCGGCGCACGACCTATTTTTGAAAATGAAAACTCAGACACTAATACACTTAGTGAAGGCCGCGCTTCAATGGGGTCAGAGGTACCGATTTTGCTCAGCAGAGACGTCACCGCCAGAGGCTCAAACCCTTGCTCGCGCAATTGGTCCATAGATAATGAGCCGAGTCGCTTTGACAGGCCTTTCCCGTCAGAGCCTACGAGCAAAGGTGTGTGTGCAAAATTGGGTACATGATCTGACAAGGCTTTAAAGATTTCAATCTGGGCGCCTGAATTGGTGACATGATCTTCCCCGCGAATGACATGGGTAATACGGGCGTCAATATCATCGACCACACTCGGAAGCGTGTATAAAAACGACCCATCGGCGCGGATAAGAACAGGATCAGAGATCGAGCTTGTATCGATGGTCTGCTCGCCTCTTACAACATCTAACCATGTCACAGATTTGCCCGAGAGTTTGAAGCGCCAATGCGGTTTACGCCCTTCGTCTTCAAGTGATTTTACCGCATCCGCGGTTAATTCAAGCGCTCCACGATTATAGACAGGTGGTTTACCTTGTACGCGCTGTAATTTGCGTTGACGATCAAGCTCTTCCGAAGTTTCGTAGCAAGGGTAGAGGAGACCTTCGGCTTTGAGTTTATTGGCCGCGTCCTCATATAATTTAAAACGATGTGATTGATTGAATGTTGCGTCCCAATTGATACCCAGCCATTCTAAGTCTGTTTTAATACCGTCTTCATAGGCATTGGTTGAACGCTCAAGATCGGTGTCGTCAATGCGTAATATGAAGCTGCCGCCTTGTTCGCGAACAAATAAATAATTCAAAAGTGCGGTGCGCACATTTCCGACATGAAGCTTACCAGTCGGCGAGGGGGCGAAACGAACAATAACGGACATAGGTAACTTTCAATAACGTATAAATTCTAGGTTTTTATTTCTGAAACTATATCTGTTTCAGACTTGAATTGCGAAGGTTTAAATTTTCGAGGGCAGGGGGGAAGGCAGAAAATTTGGAGGCGGGAATTTAAAAATGCAGTTCATATTTACACAATGTCCCGATACCGGTTTGTGATGGGGTAACGCCGATCGCGTCCAAAGTTTTTGGACCCAATTTTAACACCGGGCGGTGCTTGACGGCGTTTATATTCTGCAATGTAGAGCAAGTGTTGGATACGGTTTACGTCTTTTTGGCTATGGCCCCGCGCAATGATATCTTCGACGGGTAAATCTTGTTCAATAAGACCAAACAAAATATCATCAAGAATATCATATTCAGGCAAGCTATCGCTATCTTTCTGATCGTCCCTGAGTTCAGCGGATGGGGGTTTGGTAATAATTCGGATCGGAATTGGACACTCCGCGCCGAATAAATCCTCTGGGTTATGGGCGTTACGCCAATGAGCGAGCTTGAACAGCTCGGTTTTATAAATATCTTTGACGGGATTATAGCCACCGCACATATCGCCGTAGAGCGTAGCATAGCCCACGGCCATTTCCGATTTATTACCTGTGGTCACGACCATAGGGCCGAATTTATTTGATAGCGCCATCAAGATAAGCGCACGGCTTCGCGATTGGATATTTTCCTCAGTTGTATCCGGACTTAACCCATCAAATAGGGAATCAAGCATATCGCTAAAGGCGTCTATGGCGGGTTTGATTGCGATTGAGTCGTAACGACAACCGAGAGCTTTGGCACATTCTTCAGCGTCTGTTAGGCTGTCTCCCGAAGTATATTTTGTTGGCATCATCACGCACCAAACCCGCTCTGGCCCGAGGGCGTCAACAGCGATGGTGGCAACCATAGCGCTGTCAATTCCCCCTGACATACCGAGAACGACTTGCTTAAACCCGTTATTATTGACATAATCTGCGAGGCCAAGACACATGGCGCGCCAATCGGCTTCATGGCCAGAAAGTTGCGTTTCTATTTTTGCGTTTGTGCAAACCCAAAGCCCTTTTTGAGTGTTTTCAACATGTCTTTCCTCAACATGTCTTTCCCATGTCGCAATATCAAAGTCCTCGACAAAGGATTTTAGGGCTTGCACGATCTCGCCGTCCGCATCCATGGAAAAGGAAGAGCCGTCAAAAACAAGCTCGTCTTGTCCGCCGATTTGGTTGACATAGATTAAAGGCAAGCCTTCATTATGTACCTTTTCACCCAGTGCGGCGACTCGTTCTGTTAGAGCGGTTCTGCGCCAAGGCGAGCCGTTTGGCGAAATCAAAATTTCTGCACCGAGATCAGCAAGATGGCTTGCGACACCCGGCTGCCACAAGTCTTCACAAATCGGAAGGCCGATTTTTAAACCTTTAAAATCTACAGGTTCAGGCAGCGGGCCGCGCGTGAAAATTCGAGCTTCGTCAAACACACCGTAATTGGGTAAATGGTGTTTATACCGTATATCCGTGATTTCACCGTCTTGCATAAACAGCGCCGCATTATAAATATTGCCTTTATCGAGCCAAGGTAAATTGTAAACGACAGCAGGGCCATCTTGGGTTAATTTAGCAAAACTTTCAGCAAGGGCTCGGCAGTCGGCGAGGGCGGCAGGCTTGAGAACAAGATCTTCAGCTGGGTAGCCAATAACAAATTGTTCTGGCAGTACCAGAATGTCAGCCCCTCCCGCTTTGGCGCGCGCGTAAACTTTACGGGCTTTTTCCATATTCCCGTTTAGATCACCCACACATGCATTTAACTGTGCCGAGGCAATCTTTAAACTATGCGTGCGTACTGTCTTTTTCATTAGCGTGGTTTAGACCTGTGGCTTCAATGGGGCAAGCCTGTTTCGAGGCTTGGCTTTAGGCTGTCTTAACTCAAACCCAGTTGTCAATAATCCCTAAGGCATTGGCCCTAATTCGGCAGTGGCTCTATAAAATCGCTATTGGGTTTGCGGTAATAATCGGCCAAGCTTCGAAACATCGCGATGTTCACATTCATACTATGGCCAAATTCAGCGCCATATTTTGGGTTGGGATAGGCAAATTCTCGGTCTGCGGCATTTTTGGCAATGACCAATCCAGCTTTCGGATTGATATAAATATATTGACCGTAAATTCCAACTGCAAAAAAATCACCCGTATTCGGGCCGTCTTGTGGCAACGGTACCCACCATTGATATCCGTATCCGACGCCTCGATTAGAGCGTGTTGGTGCGCTTTCGCGTGTTGATGTAAAGGCCCATTCTGCGGGTATGATTGGCTTATTGTTCCACATACCCCCTTGCAGGAATAACTGTCCAAATTTGGCATAATCACGGGTCGTAAGGTTTAGGCCGCCAAGCGCAAAGGCAACATCTTTGCCGTCCGTGAGATAGAACGGGGCGCGCTCAAACCCTAAATGGGCGCTAAAAGTTTCATTGAATAATTGGTGCATGGTTTTGCTAGTGGCCGCGCGCAAAACCATTGCAGCGACATGTGTATCGATCGAGACATATTTCCAACGCTCGCCAGCTTCGGCGTCTCTGTCCTTGAGGGACGCGGCAAACTTATCCATTGACCAGCCTAACCCTAAGACCTTACCCATTTTATTGATGTCTGACTTTGGATCCATGTAATCTTCATTAAACCGAACGCCGCTTGCCATGTTGAGTACATTTCGAATGCTTGCGCCTGCGTAGGCACTGTTTTTCAGGCTTGGGACATAGGTCTCAACAGTGTCGTCTAGCGATTTTATAGACCCATCTTTTAAAGCGTTTCCGTATAGGGCTGACATAAAGGACTTTGCCATAGACCAACTTATTCGAAGGTCATCTTTTTTTGTTCCTTTATAGTATTGCTCATTTAGGATTTTACCGTCTTGGATCACAATAAAGGCCGTTGTATCAAGTTCTTCGAGGACAGCTTTAAGCGGATAGTCCTTTTCATTGATGCGCACGGTCTCTGGCAGGGGAGTCGGGTTTTCAGGCCAAATTTGCGTCTCTGGACTTGCGTCTAAAGCATGGTGCAAAAACGCGGAATCCATATTTGAAAAATTATGTACGATTTTGTCAGCGTCAAAGAGTGTATTGACCGTGTTCAAACGCTGAATTTTGTTAAAATTTAAGGCCGCCAGAATAAATAAAACAAGACCGAGCCCTATGGCTATGCGCGCAAACTTTCTCATATATCCTCGTTAATCTATTTCGTCTATTTTAAGGGCGATTTCTAAAGCCGCTAACCCATCTTCCCCGCTTATAGGCACGGGTTCAGCCAATAAACAAGCGCGGATAAAGGCATCATCGGCGGCACCGAGCGAGTCTTTGGCCATGAAATCTTGTCCGTAATCCAAGTTTAAATCAAAAGGCGTTGAATGTGTTAGCGTCTTGGCGTTGAAATCAATATGGATGTCTCCGTTCGGGTAGATAATGTGCATACTGCGCTGACTTTCGGTCTCAATACGGCTCGCTTCTAACCGCGCGGTTCCGCCGTTAGCAAATTTTAAAAACCCGAGCGCGGCGTCTGCATGCGATGATTTGATTTGTAATGAGTGTCCGTGACATGTTTCAGGTGTGCCCATCAGGCTTAGCACCATATCAATATCATGGATCATCAGATCAAGCGTGACAGAAACATCCGTGTTTCGAACTGAAAACGGGCTCATCCGTTTGGATTCAATCCGTATTGGGGGGTCTATGATTTTATCGATCCCGATCGCTTTTAGGACAAAGCGTTCTTGATGTCCGACCTGTAGGACAAGATCTTTTTCTTGCGCTATTTTAACAAGGCTTGCGGCACTGATGCGGTCAGCTGTAAGGGGCTTTTCAATTAAAACATGCTTGCCTGCATTGAGTGCTTTGTGTCCAATGTCGCCGTGCGCACTGGCGGGTAAGGCAATAATAATCGCGTCAACATTCGGTAAAACAGATTCAATCGTTGTGTAAGTCTGTGTTTTATATTTATGCGCTAATGCGCTCGCGCGTTCCGCATCAAAATCTACAATTCCTATCAAAGTGGCCATTGGGTGGGTGTGAATTTTGGCACAATGATAATTGCCAAACACGCCTGCGCCGATCACAGCAAGATTAAGTTTCTTTGACATAAAAAGATCTCTTCTTATTCACTTTATTAGGATTTGGCTGGTTTCTGATAAGGTTCAAATAGGGCTTTGCGCATGTATTTTAATCTTTCACCGCTTGTCGAGTTTTGTAAACTGATTGTATCGAAGTTTTCGATTCGTTTGTGTTTTTGAGGCGAGTCAGGTGTGATTTTCATCCTAACTATATGGATAAATTGCTGAAAACACGCCAAAAACCACAGTAAATTCCACTCTTTAATGTTCTGTTAACCTTGTTGATTAGGATGAACTTAACGAATCTGATAGGTTCAGAACGTTAGTAACATCGAATCGAAAGGGAGACTTTGATGAATAAAAAAGAACTCGTGGGCGCACTTGCCGATCATTGTGGAACAAGCCATGCGCAAGCTGGCGAATTTGTTACCGCTTTTTGTGATACAATCGTGAATGAGCTAAAAAAAGGAAATGGTGTGGCCTTGCCTGGGTTTGGCCAGTTTGTTGCAAAACATCGTGAAGCCCGTGAAATGCGTAATCCATCAACGGGTCAAATGATGATGAGTAAAGCGAAGACCTCTGCTCAGTTTAAACCCTCTGTTGGTTTAAAAGACCTCTAAACTTGATAAGGGTATAAACCCGTTTTAAGTCTGAACCGTCGCAAGGATTGCGACGGTTTTTTAGTTTTTATAGACACAGGCTTTGTGTCTCTACAGTTTCGAACTTCAATAATTTTAAGGCCTAGAGATGACTTTAACTTTACACCACTTAGAGTATTCGCAGTCTTTTCGTATCTTGTGGTTGCTTGAAAAGTTGGGCGCAAATTATGATTTAAAAGTTTATGATCGGGATCCCAAAACACGTTTGGCACCCAAGGCTTACAAAGCGATTTCACCGCTTGGGACGGCACCTGTTTTAACGGATGGCGCGTTGGTCTTATCTGAAAGTAATGCAATTGTGGACTATATTTTGGATCAATATCCAGAGCGTAGGCTGCGTCCGAAAGCGGGGGATGCAAACCGAGCTGACTATTTATTTTGGTTCCATACAGCGCAAGGTAGTCATATGCCGCTTCTTTTGTTTAAAGCTGTTTTTGGTTCAATTCAAAACCGCGTCCCGTTTTTCCTCAAAGGGCTTATAAAGACAATCTTTGCCCAAGTTGACGCTGCGTTTCTAACCCCGCGTATGCAGGCTATTATAGAAAAAGCCGAGTTTGATTTGGGGCAACATAAATGGTTTGCTGGTGATAGTGTGTCGGCGGCAGATATTGTTATGTCTTACGGAATGGAGGCCAGCCAAAGTGCAGGCTATATAACGAACGCGCATCCAAATTGCCTGCGCTGGCTATCACAAATTCACGAAGACGCGGCCTATAAATCGGCATTGAAAAAAGATGGTCGCAAGCAAATTATTTTTACGGGTTAGATATTTGAAAGCTAACCCGTAAAACCGTCTCTATTGTATTCTACGCTCTGCCCCAATTATACTAAAACGGTTTAGAGGGTAGGGAAGGCTTAGTGAACGACTGAAAACTTTTCAAACGTTTGAGGTTTAAGAAACTGGCAAGCGTTAGCTCGCCAGTTTAACAGGGTCTTCTTTGCGGTAACTCCGCAATTCTTCAGCAATTAGGAAGGCGAGTTCCAAAGCTTGGTCTGCATTAAGGCGCGGGTCACAATGCGTGTGATAGCGA
>CALCKU010000091.1 GCA_937965735.1 uncultured Caulobacterales bacterium | reverse complement strand
CGATTTGATATCGGCCTTAAACGTCAAACCCGACTCATCACATGCGGGTTCATATAATTCCGCTATATCATCCAGAATAATTTTAGGATCCAATTCAACCAAAAGCTCGCGCCGCTCACCAGCCTCTAATCGGGCTATTCGTAAAACGGAATCAAATGTGCGCAATAAATCATCAGCGTCATCCGCAGCGGATAATAAAATATGCGCACTTTCACCGTCTTGAATATCGTGCGCCGCCGTTTCCAAACGTGTCCTAAGGCGCGTCAAAGGCGAGCGTAAATCGTGGGCAATACTGTCACCCGCATAGCGCATAGCCTTCATCAAACGGTCAATATGATCGAGCATAGAATTCAAATGCTCAGCCAGTAAATCCAATTCATCTTCGGAATAGTTTCTGGGCGCGCGGCGATCTAAATGCCCCGCACGCACATCGGTTGCCAGACGGTTAAAATGTTCAACTCGTCGAGAAAAGCGTTGCGATACATACCATCCCGATAACAAGCCTAAGATAAGGGCAATCATGGTCGAGGTCAGAATAGCCTTTAAAATACGCTCTTCATTACGCATGGTCGGTTCAACGTCGCGCCCGACAATCAAAACACCTGTAATCTCATCTTCGATTTTAAGCGGCCCTGCAATCGCACGCGATCTTCGCGCTTGAAGATCCGAGGCTTCGCTTTCGCGAAAGGTCAGTTCAAACTCGACCGTTTTATATTCATTTTCTTTTTGACCGGGTAGCAGGCCATATTTCGGCTTTTCATCCGATTGCGGAAATTCATTAATATTGCCCGCCACGACCATGCCGCCGCCCGGTTTCGTCGCCTGTAAAAGATATAGCCCCTCTCCAGACGTTTGTCGTAAAATGACTTCACGCAAAAGTGCATCCGGCCCTTTATCGCCGTAAAGCACTTTCAACTCTTCAATCTCTGTCAGAATATCATTATCGACACGGCGTAATTCTGAACTAATCGTTGCAAAATAAACGTAGCCCAAACTCACAATAGAAGAGATCGCAAACAGGCTGGCCGCTAAAAGCGTCAGCCTGAAAAGTGTATTTCTGTAAAGACGTTTGCCTGTAGAAAGAACCGCATTCAGGGCCGCAGGAAAACGTTGTTTAAGCGTCATCGCTAAACCTGTAATCGGTACCCTGCACCTCTAACTGTATGAAGAAGGGGTTCGTCGAAATCTTTATCGATTTTGGCCCTAAGACGGGAAATATGTACATCAATAACATTGGTTTGAGGATCAAAGTGATAATCCCAAACTTTTTCAAGCAACATTGTACGGGTCACGACCCGACCCGCATTACGCATTAAACACTCAAGCAAACGGAACTCACGCGGTTGCAAGAGGACATTCTGATTATTGCGCTTTACCGTGCGTGCGAGTAAGTCCATTTCAAGGTCGCCGACTTTTAACTTTGTTACCGCCGCGCTAGGGTCTGATCTTCGGCCAATAGCCTCAACCCGAGCCAGTAGTTCAGTAAAGGAATAAGGCTTGGCCAAATAATCATCGCCGCCAGCCCGAAGACCTTCAACCTTTTGGTCAACTTCGCCAAGGGCCGAAAGAATTAATACGGGCGTCGCATCACCATCCATTCGCAAAGCGGCCAGTAAATCCAAACCATCAAGCTTAGGCAGCATTCTGTCTAGAATCAGGGCGTCATAATCCGCCGCCTTGGCCATTTCCAAACCCAAATCGCCGTCAGAAGCCAGATCAACGACATGCCCTGCCTCCATCAAACCTTTACGGACATATTCGGCCGCAATTTCATCATCTTCGACGACTAAAATTCTCATTTTATTCTCCTAGGGTATTTCAGATTCAAAATCAGAACCGAAAACATTTACCCCGTTAATTTATACATAAGGCAAAGAGACATAACTCTCCCCGCCATTCTCTAATCGGACTTTCAAAGTCATTGAGGACAAACCATTTTGCATATTGATACGGTACATTTGTTTAAACGCACTCACACTGGCAATCGGTTGGTGGTCGGCCTCTAATATAACCATGCCTGCCCGAAATCCTTTTTGCTCGGCGATACTGCCGGGGCTAACAGAATCGACATAGACACCGACTTGGTCGGGTCGCATACCGATTGAATCCCGAAACGTAGAACTGAGATCAACCATCGATAGACCCGAATCAATCGTAGGCGGGGCTGTACTGGCAGTGGCATTCGCATCAGCAGAGGTCGCGACACGGATCATTTGTTCAACTTCTTCTTTTTCAGGACGTTCTTCAATCGTGACAATGATCGTCTGCGCAACTTCATTGCGTTCAATAATCAATTTTGCCTGCTGGCCAGGGCGCAAACGCCCAACAATGCGTGTGGCCTCAACCGCATTCATAACAGTCTTGCCATTAATATTTAAAATTATATCATCAATTTGCAGACCCGCTCTGCCTGCGGGACTGTCTGCATATAAATTATTCACCGTTGCACCGGCTTTGAAAACGCCGTTATTCGATTCTTCAATTGTAAACTCAGCCGTACGCAGACCAGCGCCTAACCAACCTCGGCGGACTTCGCCGTGCTTACGGATCGCCTTAATCACCTCTTCAGCCGTCGTGTGTGGAATTGCAAAGGCAATCCCAACACTTGCCCCCGTGGGTGAGTAAATGGCAGAGTTCACACCCACAACATCACCGATTGGGTTAAACAAAGGGCCGCCAGAATTACCCGTATTTATCGTAGCATCTGTCTGAATATAATCGACATAAGATCCGCTATCGACCGTATCCCGTCCAATTGCAGAAATAATACCAAGACTCGTAGACTGACCAATCCCAAAGGGATTCCCAATGGCAATCACATAATCCCCAATACGAATTTTTTTACCTTTATGAAATTTGACGATTGGAAATGTGCGGTTAGATTCAATCTGTAAGAGTGCTAAGTCCGTTTCAGGGTCAATGCCAATCACACGCGCTGGTAACAAATCGCCATTGTTAAACTCAACATCAATATTATCGCCGCCTTCAATCACGTGATAATTTGTAACCACTTCACCTTTAGCGGAAATAATAAAACCAGACCCCTGTCCCAATGTCGTTGTTTCGCCGTCATCCGTTGTGACTTTGATGTTTAAAACCGCAGGGCTGATATTTTCAACCAAATCCGCCAAGGATGCAGGCAGTCCAGCGCCCGATTGTATCGCGGGCACAAGCTGAGGCACACTCGATTGCGCCGCACTACTGCACGGAACCATTGCCATGAATGTGCCTGCAAGAATTGCGGCTGAACTGATGAGTCGTCGTGTAAGCACACGTATCTCCATTATTGAGTGTTAGCATGACGCATAACACATATCGTAAATGTGTCTAAAACATGACAAAACTGTCATGTTAACCCATCACGAAACGTTTTCAAAAATTAGGAGCCTGTTTTCTCTTGGCATTTCGATTCGGGTTTTTACATTAAACCCTGCATCTGCAAACATATGCTTAACAACCGTTAAATCTCTTACCCCCCAATCGGGATTTTTTGAGGATAGGGTTTTATCAAATTCAAGGTTAGAGGCAGCCGTCTTATCGCCCTCTAGAAACGGGCCATATAGGGCCAAAATTTGACCTTTTGATAAAATCTCTTTTGCGCCAGCAATCAAGCCGATCAAAGCTTCCAACGGGGCAATATGAATCATATTTGCACAATACAAGGCTGAATAGGATAAATATGCCTGCGCCCAGCCAGTTCGCATCACATCTAAGTCATGCGAAGAGAGCATTTGCGCCTCTATTCCAGCCCGCCAAGCATTTTGACTCTCTCTTGATTGCGCGTCAGGATCCGTTGGTTGCCAGACAATATCTGGCCTCTGTGTGCAGACATAATGGGCGTGTTCACCCGTACCCGATGCGATTTCCAAAACTTTAACACCGTTAGGAAGATACGGGTTTAAGGCTTCAAAAATCGGCGATTTATTACGATTTGCCGTTGGAGAGAAGATTTTTACACCTTCGTGCGCGCGGGTTTCAAGATGAATGGGATTGTCTGTCATAGCGATTATTCGGTCAAGAGAGTCGAGCTGGCAAGATTAAATTCGCTTGTAATCCGCCGAGTGGTGATTTCGAGAGTATAAGCGAGCCCTGATAAGCCTTAGCCAAATCATTGACAATCGCTAAACCAAACCCTGTGCCCGGTGTACTCTCATCAAGGCGTATTCCGCGCTTTACCGCTTCAACAAATTCACTCTCTGGTAAGCCAGAACCATTATCTTCGACACTTAGACTTAACTGTGTTGGATCACTGTCTAAAATCATCGCCCGAATACGCACAATATTACCTGTCCATTTACAGGCATTATCCATTAAATTGCCTAAAAGATCATCTAAATCCCGTTTCTCACCGCGAAAATGCAGACCTTTTTGACAAATGATATCAAAATCAATGTCCTTATCTTTGTAAATTCGCGAGAGTGTGCGCTCCATGGGCGAGAGCACGTCCTCGACCAAAACACTGGTACCAATCATTTGCCCTCTCGCTGCCGCTCTTGCGCGTTGTAAATGATGATCCACTTGATTTTTCATCAAAAGGCTTTGCCGCTCAACAATCTCTGACGATGTCTGCGTATGATTTGACGACTCGTTTAAAAGAACGGCAAGTGGAGTTTTCAAGGCATGAGCAAGATTTGCAACATGGGTACGCGCCCGCTCAACCACGTCTTTATTATGCGAAATCAGAGAGTTTAACTCTGTGGCCAAAGGTTGGATTTCAGGCGGATAATCACCCAATACCGTATCATTCCGACCTTCACGGACATTCGCGACCTGTTCTCGCAAAGCGAATAAAGGCCGCAAGCCAAGGCGGACTTGCGCAAATACGGCAATAACCAATCCGCTGGACAGCATAATCATCAATCCAATCGCAAAAAAAGTAAATTGACGAATAGTTGAATTTGCTGGGCCACTATTGGCCGCCACCACCATGACAACAGGCGTCGCATTCATATTCGGTAAAATAACCGAGCGGGCGACAAGCCGTAACGGCTCATTATTGTCTGGCCCTTCAGCATAGGCGCGCACCTCTGCACCTGGATTTTTTAGCAAATACCGAGCGACATTTTCAGGAATTTCAAGGGAGGTTTCATAAAGAGACCGCGAAGCGACGATTCGCTTGATCTGACCACTGGATGAAAGATTGCCAATCACCCAATAGCGTCCCGATAGGGCTTGTTGATAACGCGGATCCAAAGGCTGCCGACTTAAGACAAGTACACGCGAACCATTCGGGCTTAGAACGGTTTCAGACGCGGCAATCAACGACGTAATTTCACTTCGCAACGGGTCATCAAACAATTTATAAGTAGACGTTCGGTAAAACCAAATCAAAGCAATCGCGATAAAGGCCAGTAAAGGCACGACCCAAATAGCGGCCCCGCGAACCAAACGCCCGACGAGTGAGCGGTTATCTTTAAATAAATTGCGCCCTGTTTCGTTCACATCCACTCGCTTATTTCATCTCTGGGCATATACTCGCTAAGCCTACATCTTTGGTCATATTCCCGCAAGCATCACCAATGTCCAGATACAGAACAGGGGCAAAACAGGTATCGTAAATTGGGGCAAGCGCTCAAAGAATGGAATGAAACATCTAGGCCTTAGAAATCGTTGGATCCACTAATCTATAGCCTAAACCGCGTACAGTTTCGATCCGCTCAACACCGATCTTTTTACGCAAGCGGCCTACAAAAACTTCAATCGTATTCGAATCGCGATCAAAGTCTTGATCGTAAATATGTTCAACCAACTCTGTACGTGAAATGACCCGCCCATTATGCGTTGCCATATAACTCAAAAGTCTAAATTCATGGGAGGTAAGTTTAATCGAAGTCCCGTCAACATAAGCACGCGCCGCGCGATTATCGACCATCAAACCGCCAATTTCCAAACTATCCGTTGTGTGTCCCGCAGAGCGACGCAAAAGTGCTCGCAAACGCGCCATTAGCTCTTCGGTATGAAAGGGTTTTGTCAAATAATCATCAGCACCCGCGTCAAAGCCTGCGACTTTTTCGCTCCATTGGCTCCGTGCAGTGAGGATAATTACAGGAAATTTATGACCATCAGCCCGCCATTTTTGTAAAACGCTAACACCGTCAATCAGGGGCAAACCAAGATCAAGCACGACAGCATCATATGGCTCTGTATCCCCAAGATAGTGGCCTTCTTCACCGTCAGCGGCCACGTCGACGGCATATCCGGCCTGTTTGAATGCTTCGGCTAATTGTCTGGAAAGATCTTTATCGTCTTCAACGATTAAAATTCGCATGGCTACCCTTAAATCTCATCTATTCTTAAATGTGGATAGATTATTCTTTGACTTTCCCTGTCGCGGCGTCAATAAAAACATCGATCACAACACCGTCACTGCGAATTAATCGCACACGGTAAACTTCCCCTTCGCGCGAAATATCAACGACTTCACTGCCTTTATTCTTCTGTAAAGCAATGTTTTTAGCCTTACTGGCTGTAATCGTCGCTTGTGCTATAAGAAGTGTTTGAGTAACGGTTTCAAGGCCCAATGCTTGTGTTGCATTCGTGGCGGTGATGCGTGCTGGAATTGTCGGCAGAAGGTTTTGATTTTTGGTTGGAAAACTCGGCATAATTTTAGCCGCATTGGCCACGGAAGGCAAAGCCAATCCGCCCAATATAACCATCGTAGCACACGCTATGGTAAATTTTTGCAGAAGAAGTTTCATTAAGATTGAATACACGCGCGCCCCTGAACTCAATCTGAATAATGAGTTCATATTGGTTAGATAACTGAATTTAACAAAAATGCAAACCAGAAGATGAAATAAGTGAAGTAAGCATGGTAAAGCCAGATGTGCGCTTTAAAACGCATATAGCCGTGGTAACATCTTAAGATCGATTAAGACGGCCTAGTCTAATAGTTTTTCCCGAGGGTCGTATTCAGAATTTGACTGTGATTGCTTAGCCCATTGAACCAGATCAGCTGATTTTGGGTCTTCGAGTTTAATTTGCAGGGTTAAATAAAGATCACCATCTTCGTCCTGTTTGCCGTCATCCCGTTTGGCTTTAATGCCCTTTCTTTTTACATCCTTACCTTTGACCCCCTTGCCTTTTACTCTGAGGACTGTCCCTGAATTTGAACCTGTCGGAATACGGACTTGTACCCCGCCCATTGGCATAGGCACAATAATCTTTGCTCCCAGAACGGCTTCTTGAAGCGAGATCGGTAGGGTCAACCAAATATCATTTTCTATGCGAGAGAAATATTTATGCGCTTTAACTTTCACGTCTATTATGGCGTCCCCAGAAGGGGCCCCGTTCACACCGGGGCGTCCTTTGCCCCGAACGCGCAAGGCTTGGCCATCTTTAATGCCTTCCGGAATTTTAACGGTAATCATCGCGCCATCTGAACCTGTTAATTTACGGCTTCCACCCTTTAATGCCTCTTGAAAACGGATAGAGACCTTATAACGAACGTCTGCACCTTTTTGTGGACGCGGTGCTTGTCTTTGATAACCCCCGCCAAATGGCCCGCCATTTGATCGCCCACGACCATGCGTATTCATGCCAAATAAAGACGAAAACAAATCTTCCATTTCACTGGGATGTGTTCCGCGGGATGCCCGTTGAAAACCGCCTCCCATACCGCCGCGACCACCGCCTCCCATACCGCCAAAAGGATTTGTCCGTTGACCACTACCGTCTACTTGACCGCTATCATATTGTTCACGAAGCCCTTTATCCGATAGGAGTGTATACGCAGCAGAAATTTCTTTGAACCGATCCGCCGCAACAGGATCATTCGGCTTGACATCAGGATGTAATTCTTTTGCAAGCTTACGATACGCTTTGCGAATATCAGATTCACTAGCGGATTTCGGAACATTTAAAAGTTTATATGGGTCTTTTGCCAAAGCGGACTCCTCTCCCGCTCTATTTAGGCAAATTCCATCAGCTTGCAAGGGGGCTGAACGCGCTTGAGAATATCAAGAACATTCACTCACAATGCCAATAAAATCGCTTAATCGACCTTTTATAGAACCCGTACTGTTTATCTAACTCAGACCGTCTAGCGGTATTTTAAGCGGCGAACCAAAGCCGTAAAAATCCGAGCCTTGAGATACCTCAATAGAGTCTACGTTTTGAATTTGAGCTTTTGTAAGGGTGAGCTGTGATGTTGTTGCCATAAAGGTCTCTAAAACCACAGCGCCTGAGAATAATTGCACTTGATAAAACTCACGCGTTTCTCCTAATGGGATTTCAATGGCCGCCCAATTTTGCCCGTCAATTCGCGATTGCCGTATCCAGCTTAAAACATAAACATTATCACCTTCATCAGAATCGGCGTGATCCGCATTGTCTTGTGTCAAATATCCGTGAACAGGGGCAAGTGGCCTTAAATGCCGGGCCTTATACAAAAAATCATGCTGGATTGGCGTCCGCTTTGCCGTCTGAGTCTGCACTGTAACCACTTCGCCGAGAAAATCAGCCTGAAGCGAGAGGTCTGTAAACCCTTTGTCTAATTTAACGATTTGCGCCCCCGCCTCAATACGGTTCACCATTTCGGCCTCAGATCCAAAAAGCCCGCGCAAAAGTGTATGAAAACGGTAACGCCCGTCCGATAAAAGCTCAATATTTTGCGCCTGAAGAATTTCCCACCCTAAAGGCGTTTGAACCGCAAATCGGTTGGCCCCGTTTAAAAGAGCATCTTGGGTCACTGCGTTTAAATGGCTCGCGCCCGTTACGGAGTTAAACTGCCCCTCAAAAACATTTGCGTAATCCCAGCGTGCTATTGGCCCGGCTTCCAATACCGTTAGCAAAGTCCCGATTGAAACCGCGCGGTTTAACACCGTTTCCGTATCAGACACACTGAATTTTGACGCAATACGCGTCCGTGCAAATGGTGTAAGCTGCACGCCAATTTTCGGGCCTGTATCGGCCTCAATACGCGGAATATCTAAGACCACTAAAGCAGGGTCGCCAACCCAAATGGGCGGCACAAGGGCCGTAGGTGTAGAGGCTGAAAGTGCAGGTGTAAAACCGCCTGTTTCACGCTGGGTTTCAAGTCGGGCTTTGACCGTTTGCACCGCGCCCGCTTCTATACCCTCAACACGCCAATCGGCTAAATTTCCGTCTACGCGAATTAAATCCCCAACCTCAAGTGCAAGAGCATTCAACGGTAGAGACAGGGTCAAGCTTTGTGCGCTTTGATGCGCACGAGTCAGAATTTGGTCACAGACATAACGCGCATAACTTGGGTTTAAAACGAGCGGCGCATTCACATCCATGACCCGCACAGACTCGGCCTTTAGATCGCGCGCTGAAACCGATGCTAATTGATAGTTTTTAGACGGGTCAAGAAAATGCAAACGTATATCTTTGACCCGCAGAGTCCGGTCATCTTTAACATATTCAATTTCTGATAAGCTTTCACCCGACAGTGGTGTCT
>CALCKU010000090.1 GCA_937965735.1 uncultured Caulobacterales bacterium | reverse complement strand
GCAAACCTTATAAATCTATAAAATAGAGATATATAAAGATGTGAACAAAGCCCGCGAATCCGTTGGCCTGAATAATTTAGCCTGAATAATTTAGTATGAATAATTTGGCCTGAATAAGTTTGGATGTGCAGAGTGTGTGTTAAAATACGGGCCGCAAGAGAGAGCATAAATGACAATTATTGCCATTGACGGAACCTTTGCGAGCGGCAAAGGCACGCTTGGACGGGCCTTGGCCAAACATTACGGATTTTCTTATTTAGACACGGGTAAGCTCTACCGCGCAGTGGCACATAGTGTCATGCGTTGTGGCGGCGATGTTGCTTCGGCTCGTGACGGAGCGCAAGCGGCTCAAAATCTGGAGATTACACTTTTGTCGGATCCGGTTTTAAAGAGCGGCCCTGTCGGCGCGGCGGCGTCCAAAGTGGCCGTCCATCCCGAAGTGCGTGCAAGTTTGCTAAAATTTCAACGTGATTTTGCTAAAACGTCTTCGAAAGTCGGCGCTGTGCTGGATGGACGTGATATTGGTACGGTGATTTGCCCAGATGCGGATGTGAAATTATATGTGGATGCCCGTCAAACCGAGCGGGCCGAGCGTCGCTATAAAGAACTTTTGGGTTACGGCGAAAAGATTACTCAGGAAACGGTATTGGCACAGTTAAAAGAGCGCGATGAAAGAGACGCAGGTCGAGATATTGCGCCGCTAAAGCCTGCACAAGACGCGCATTTGATGGATACAACAGGTTTGTCGATAGATGCGGTGTTGCAAAGGGCCATAGCGATTGTCGATGCGAATCTAAAGATCCGCTAATGCGAGTATTACGCCCTTTGAAACGTATTCTGACTCTGTAACTTGAAAAGTTTCTGTACTGGCTGTTACCCATATTGGACACAGGCCGTAATCAGGCAATAATAACCCCATATTTGATGCGCTTCATCGTCGTGTGATCTCTAAAATTTCTGTGCCTGTCATTTTTGGCGATACGCCCTTGGCGAAAGCTGTCTTTACCGCCCGCATGATTGCGGCATTAATGGGGGCGTCTTGGCCTAATGATTTGGCTAAATCCACGACCGCACCTTGCAGGTAATCAATCTCGCAACGGCGACCCAATTCTAAATCGTCAAGCATGGAAGACCGCGCAGTCTCATCAATCTTCACAACTGTATTCATTAAAGGCTTATAGAGAATATTGGGGAGGCGGAGCATTTTTATCATTTTTTCTGGTGAGGCCTTGCCAAAATTGGCAGGGGTCACGCCTGAGGCTTTGACGATTGCAAGGCCTTCTTCAAGACTGAGGGCTAAAGCTTTCCGGTATTCGGCTTGAACCAGCGCGGTCTTTAACGTGCCGCCATGGAGCGTGTTCAGGCCATTGTTTAAATTCACCAGTAATTTACCCCATTGCACGGCGAGAATATCTTGCACACGGTCACAGCCTTGGCCGCTACGTGCGAAAGCATCTTGTAAGTGTTTTACATTCGGGTTGGCGTGATCGGCTATTGTGAGATTACCTTCTGTGCCGCAATGAAAATGGCCAGGCGCAGTAGCGGTTACATTAAAGGGGACAACAGCCCCGAGTATAGATGGTTTGCCTAAAGCGTTTTGCAAGGCCTCGACATTCCCGACACCGTTCTGGAAACTAATCAGGACTGCGCCGTCTTTAACATAATTGGCAATCTCGGTACCGGCTTGGGCGCTATCTTGGGATTTGACTGTGACTAAAATAATATCTGCGTTTTGAACCGACTCCGGATTGGTTTCAAATTGTATAGCCTCTGCTGGGATATGAATGTCATCCCGCGCCCAATGGGTTAGAGTCAGCCCGTTTAAATTTAAGTCTTTTTGAAAAGCTCTACGCCCAATGAATGTAACGTGTAGGCCCGCATTGGCCAACTGCCCGCCTAAATAACAGCCAATTGACCCCGCACCAAAAACTGCAACCTTTACCGTCATGTGGACGTTACTGCGCGTTCAATCTGCCAAACACGGTCTTTGCCAAAATACATATCATCCCCTAGGAAAAATGTCGGGAGACCAAAACAACCGCGGTCTACGCAGGCTTGTGTTGCCTGTTTTAATGCGTTTTTGATTGCGTCTGTCTGTGCGGCTTCGAGTAAGGCTTCGCCGTCCAAGCCAGCCGCGTTTAAGACGTTTAAAAAGAGGGTGGGGTCACTTATGTCCTTATCATCCTCCCACATCGCTTTGAATACAATTGGGACATAAAGATCATGCAGGCCCGCATTTTGCGCGGCTATGGCGACCCGCATGGACAGGAGTGTATTGACAGGGAAGGCTGAATTCATTTTATAATTTGTTAGCGAATGCTCACTTACAAAGCGTTGGATTTCAAGCATCATATAGGCCATTTTTTGCGGAATATTTCCAAATGCCATCCAAGGCGGCTTATTGCCTGTGAGTTTGAATATGCCGCCAATCAGGGCTGGGTGCATTCTAATTTCAAGGCCTGTACGCCCCGATATGGCTTGCAGGGCTTTCCATGCGAAATAAGCATTGGGACTGCCAAAATCATAATAAAAATCGAGCGTACGGTCTGTCATATCAAGGTTTCCGAGAGAGATACATCAAGTGTGGCATTTTTAGACTATGGTTTTCAAGCCTATCATTTCAAGACTATTCTTACTGAGTAATCCGTTTTTTGCCTAATAAGGGCGGTCAAGTTCAAACTTCCGTGTACCGCGCGATTACGCGTTTAGGCGGATATATTTGTGGTCTTAAACCTGTAGGCCGCCGGTTTTGCCAAATTTAAAATATGAACATTTAGATTTCACGGATTGACTTCAAAGCCGTTTGTGTGAATTTCATTGCGTAGAGTAGCAGCAAATACTTTAAAGAGACAATGGCGTGTTAAACAGTCTCTATGGGCGGATTATAAATGAGAGATGTAACATGCGTGTTGATACGGATTTAAATTTTCAAGACTTAGTCAAAGTCCTCGAGTCAACACAAAACCCTAAACAGGTTTCGATTCCGATGGGCTGGCGACAAGGGCGCACAGCTTATGGCGGCTTAACCTTGGGGCTGTCCTATAGCGCCGTGTGTCAGTCATTTCCCAATCTTCCGCCGCTTAGAAGTGCTATGATTAACTTTATCGGCCCCGTCACGAGCGACCCCGCATTTAAGACAGAGCTTTTACGACAAGGGCGCAATGTCACAACGCTCAAAGTGGATGTGCTCTGCGATGCAGCCCTTGTCGCGACAACGGTGTTTACATTTGGGGCAAAACGCATATCCACCTTGACGGCGGATTTACCCGCCCCTGACGCGCCTTTGCCCCGTACATGTGAACGGTTTACCCCCAAAGCCGCGGCAGAGTTTGTACCGGCCTTTTTTCATAAATTTGAGACGCGCTTGATTGCTGGACATCGCCCTGTGAGCGGGGCCGAAGACGGTTATATCCGTGTCTGGTCACGCCATTATGACGCGGCCTCTCACGGGGCTGGGCTTGGTAGTTTTCTAACACTTTCGGACGTATTACCCCCCGCTGCAATGCCCCTGTTTAAAACAATGGGCCCTGTCAGTTCTGTGAACTTCATGCTCAACATATTAGTCGATAATCCAATGACACAGGACGGGTGGTGGCATGTCGAGACGAAGCTAACCGCCGCGCAAGGCGGTTATGCGTCGCAAATCATGCGGTTTTGGAATACGGACGGGGTTTTAGTGGCCGAAGGTATGCAAAGCGTGGCGATTTTTGTCTAAATATTACGGGATTTAAAGGCAGGTTAGGGTCGCAAAAAGAACGTAACTTAAAATTTGCGCGCAAAGAATAGGCCGCCAAAGGCTTGGTTCTTCGATCCACGCTCCATGACCAAAGGCGCATTGGCCGCGTCACCCGTTAAGCGTGATAGGCTTAGGATAACATTCATAGATACGGTACGGCTGAGCGGAACAATACCATTGGCTGAAAGGCCGTATTGGGAAATCCCATTAGAGGCGGTGTAAGGGGCCAGTCCAGAGGCAAGGGCTTGGGATTGAGATATGCCGAAATATGCGTTCATAAATGAACGATCTGCAAAATCGACATTCGGCCCAAAGCTATAAATAAGAGGCGGGCCATAGCCCGTTAAAATACCGCTATAGCGCAAAGCCAATTGACCCGTTAGGCCGTCATGGCCGCTTATGGCCTGTGTCATTTTTCCAGAGATTGTGACTTTGCCGAGATCGAGTTCTGCAAAAGCGCCAAGCCCGATGGATGTGTCTATATCACCTAAACCTATAAGGTCTCGCGTGCGGGATCCGGCAATACGAAACGGGCCGCCGTCATCCTCATCCCGTCCCCATTCCAAGGACATGAGTGGGCCTGCCTTGAATGTTTTCATATTTAGCGCTCTAAAGCCGATCCCTTCTTGCACAGAGGTAAAAAATTTCTCACCTTTTGTGACGCGAATAAACGGCACGGCAGAAACCGAATAGGCATCATCACCAAGATAATTCGGTGATAAGAGCGTCCCGCCTCCTATAGTGAATGACCAATCCCCAGAAGCCGCAACAGCCTCTGACATCCTAGAGGTTTTAGGCCCCTGAGATAGTTTAGGTAGAGTGGCGCCTGTATAGAGTGTTTGTGATTTTTGGCTGTGTGCGCTTTGCTCCACTGTATTCGTTGGTGTTTGTGCATGGGCCAATAGCGGTAGATATAGGAGCGGTAGACATAAGAGCGACAGATAAATGGGCAAAGACAGATAAATGGGAAGAGATAGGCGATAAAAGGTCAGTCGCCATAGCGTGATAAAGAGGGGTTTCACAAGCATTACGGAACAACTATGCCATCAATAGATTGAATGTCTAATTGAAAGGGACCATTCTTACCATCTGCAATGATGAAGCCGACTTCTTCAATCGTTTCTGGCGCGAAAACAGCCCCTGAAAGGGCTTGACCAAAAAGGGTTGGTATGAGTTCGGAGAAGTCGAGACTTATGTCTGTCCATTGCTTGGTTTTCGGAATATTCAAAGGGGCCTGAAAGGCGATTTGGCGACCTCTGTAACGAAGGCTTGTGCGTATCGATAATTTATATGTGCGGTCATCAGAGCGTACACGGAGTTTCATACCCTGAGTTTTCGCATATATACCCGGTGGAACGGGCGTGCGTATTGATGAAAACCCGCCGCCCTCTGTATTCAGGGCGCCGGAAAATACCATATGTCCATCTGCATAATGTACCGTCCCTTCGGACAGCCCGCCCATTACGCTATCATTGACCGCGCGCCAATCTTTCAGAGCTTCAGCTTTGTCAAAAACCATCTTCATTGGGACAGGTCTCGGCTTGCCTAATGTATCGGACATTTCGGGACTATCAGAAGCTGTTATGGTTTCTGATAGGTTTACAGGCTTTTGAGTTTTTGGGGCTTCTATGGTTTCAAGGGGTGCGCGACAAGCCGTGCTTGTCAAAAGAAGGGATATAATGAGTCCAAATGTTTGGGGTCTGCGCACATTTATTCCAATCAATTTAGAACATAAATTCAATCACAAAAGAGTGTGATATTGTAAAGGTAGCGAATGAGACGCAAGAAAACAATTTTAAAACTGAAATAGAGCCTGCATACAACCAGCATTAAATCAGTCGTAACACAGCGTTATCGAACCTTGTGCAGGAATGTAGGCTCAAAACGCCTTAATCGTCGTAATAGGCGCGTTTATGCGTTTCGCGTTTCTGACGGCCTTTCGGTTTCTTACCTTTTGGGGCCACATACATAGAGAGGTCATAATGGTCATATTCACTGTCATGCGAGACAGGAAGAAACTCTTTGGACTTACGGTGACGTTTGGACATAATGCCTCCTATGAACGCCGTGGCTCTCAATAATATTTGTCAATATATCTCTAAATATATGAGCGCCGTTTCTTTATAATAAATCAATATTACTCCCACAAAGATTAAGGTGAATTTAAAGATTTGGGAAGTTAAAAAAGGCTCTGAAATCCGTCTTAACGCAAATGTGATTGTCTGTGATATAGCCAAATACAAGCTTAAAAGCCAGACGCGAAACGCCTCACAAGGGGCAAGGGATTTATTGCGCCGCATCACCTTCATTGGCATTAACATTGGCTTGACGCCATTTTGCATTTCGATTGGCAATCAGGACGCTGATTTTATAAGAATTCTTCGTGTCCATTTCGGCCATGATAAGCCCCGCTTTTAAGCCGTCAATCTCGCGCAGAAACCCTGCGGCAAAGGCGGGATCCATATTGTCGAAAATTTCAGCCGCTTTTTTGGGCTTCATCGTGCTATACATTGTCACAAGATGTGCCAAATCACTATTCGCTTCACGGCTCATCATATCGGCTTGTTCTTGCAAATTGGCTTTGGCTTCTGAAATCGTTTTTATCTGGCCATTAAGCTTGACTTCAAGCGCTTTTAGCGCCGTTTCGCGCGCTTCAAAATCTATCAAACGTGCATTCAAATTTTTACGGTCACGGGAAACCGTTTCAGCAATAGAGGCCGTTAAACAGACTTCGGTGTTCGCCGCAGATTGGGCGGGTTTACCCGCCGCCTGTTCAGCCTTAGAGGCGTCTGTTTTTTCAGAGGCGGCAGAGGCAAAATTCGTCGCTTTCATAATAAAAAGCAGACCAAAACTGATGGCAATAATGGGTAGGAGGCGCTGTTTAATCATATGATTGTCTTCATGCGATTTTCTGACCCGCATTTTTACCTGTATTCGATGTCTCACCTGTTTCACTCGACGCTAGATTAACAATATCTCGTGATTTCGATTGTTTTAGGGGTGTGACCTTTTTGGCTTTACTCGCGGTCTTTGACTTTGTTGTCGTTTTGGATGTTGTCTTAGGGGACGGTTTTTTACGTGTCGCGGCTTTTAGCGGTTTAGTGGATGTGGCTTTACGCGATGTCACCTTATCCGAGCCAGCATTTCTTGGCGATCTATCCGTGGGTTTAGTCGAAAGACCACGGCGCGCACGTTCAATCTCTGCTTCGGCCTGATCCCATTCTGGGTTGACTGCATTAAAATCGTCATGGGATGGAGCTTTATAATCCACGCCTTTGTGAGGGCTCTCTTTTGGCGGCTCTCCTTTTTTACGCTCTTCTTTTTTATGCGCATCATTCTTATTTTTGAGTGCTTGATGCTGCATGTCTGTTTGCGGGGCTTGCCCTGAATATATTGGCGTGTCTAAGGGATCCGCAATGTCTATTTGAGACGCGGGCGACTCTTCAATGTCGAACGGGCGATCACCGAATAACGGCTCAGCCTCCGCACCTCGTAACAGCGCGTAAGGGCTATTCGCGTCTAGGGTTTTTACGGCGTCTATAGACGCATCCATTTTGGCTAATATCGCCTCGGCTTGCAAAATCGCATTCGGGAGTTCAGTTTCAATCTGCCCAACGAGTTGGCTTTGCAAGCCTGAGAGTTTAGCGGCGCGGGTCACTTGGCGGTCAAGGTCAATTTTTTTAGCTTCAAGACGCGAAATCGTACTCTCGGCATCATCCATTAAGTTTTGCAAAGTGTGCAAGGCTTTTAGCGTGGTGACTTCGGTATCCTTTGCCGCGCTTTGGGTTTGCCGAATGGCATCTGTTAGCGACACGATGGATGCGCCGAGTCCGGTTTTCATATTGCTGAGGGCTTGAACGCGCCGATTGAGAATAACGCAATAGAGGCAGGCAAGCCCTGAAATAATCATCAAAATCAGATCTTGAAACAAGCCAAAGGACAAGAAGCCAGAAGCTTGCAAGCGCGCCGCGATCAGGCCTGTAAAAACAGGCGCTTGTAAGGTCGCGATTAAATTTGACGAAAGAACAAGAAGCGCAGACATTACCTTACCAGAAAATCAGTGATAAGTACGCCGTAAACGTTTTCAGGGCCAAGGACAAGTTTTGCGCGCCTTAATAATTGCGCTCTGAGCTGAACCATAAAGGCTGCGTCTTGTAATTGTTGAACATCGATCGCTCGCAAATAGCCCATAAAGGCATCCCGCAAGCGTGGATCATCTGGCGAAATATAGGCAATCGATTCCGGTGGTGCTTCAAGCGTAATCCCAATACGAAGCACTTGTTTGTTTTGACCAATTGAAACGGTAATTTGTGAAAGTGTGACCGTTTCCATATCTTTGGGGATGCCAATATCAATGGGTTCTTTATATTCAACACTCTCTGTTGGAGCCATTATGACAGGCTCCTTTTCTGGGAGGAAATAGACAGTTCCAAAGGATGCCGCAGCCAGAACAACGGGTGTTAAAACAAGGCCAAGCAAGCTCCCTTTTTTTGGCGCCGGTGCATTGGGATCATCAGGCGCAGCCCCTTTAACGGCTTTGTCTTTTTTTTTATCGGCTTTCTTCTTGGCCATCCCAGATATCCCAATCGTCCATTTGCCTAAAACATGTTCTGTCAGAACATTGTTTTATTTCGCTTACACAGTCTTCGGCACACACAACACGCTTTAATAAAGTGTAAACATAAAAAACAGTTATTGGTAAACTATCTGTTAATGGTTAATGCCTAATTTACATTTAGACGAATGGGATATCAAAATTTTGTTTTGAGAAACCGTTTTTGGGATGAATTTACAGGGCATTAGTCAAAGCACTCGCTAGGGGCAATAGCCAAGGCGGCAGGATGAATATTTTCAATGTGTGGTGGGCGCTTCCGCTGCAAAAACGCATCATTTCGCTCGTCAGCGTCTTCGGTACGCTTGCCTTTGTCTATATCCTTTCCACGATTGCACTTAAGCCAAAGATGGATTTGCTCTATGCGGGACTGGATCCCGCTTCGGCTGGTGACGTTATTTCAAAGCTTGACGGTATGGATGTTAAATATAGCGTCCGCGGTGATGCGATTTACGCTGATGCGCGTCGGCGTGACTCGCTTAGATTAGAACTGGCGCGTGAAGGTCTACCGCGGCAAAGCGTTGTCGGATACGAGCTTTTTGATAATCTCAACAGTTTTGCTATGTCATCTGAAATGTTTGATACGGCCTATTGGCGTGCCAAAGAAGGCGAGTTGGCGCGGACGCTTTTATCCATGGTCAATGTTAAGGCGGCGCGGGTTCACCTCGGCGCGCAAAAGGCCTCTGGATTTCGTTCTGGACCAAGCGCGTCAACCGCATCTGTTACCTTGTCTACCGCGTCTGGAATTAATTTAGACCAAGCCAAAGCCATACAATATTTAACCGCCTTGTCGGTTGTTGGGTTAAAGCCTGAAGACGTGGCCGTAATTGATACGGTTCGCGGACTGATTGCGGGGCCGGGCTTGAATGAGACTTTGTCTGCGGGGGGCGGCGGAGAAATTGAACGGGCCGCCGATTTAAAACAAAGTTTGACCAATATGCTCGAAGCCCGGGTTGGCCCCGGTAATGCGCGCGTCAATGTATCGCTTGAAATTGACCGCACACGCGAAAGCTCGACTGAGCGAATTTTTGATCCTGAAGGGCGCGTCTTGAAATCCCAAACCAGTTCTGAGACCTCAGGGTCAAGCTCGGGCGCGAGTGCGAATGTGACGGTTGCCAGTAATCTGCCTGAAGGTGCGGGTGGCGGCGGAAATAGTACAACGGAAAGCGTCGATACGACCGAAACAGTCACCTATGAAATATCAGAAATCTTGCGGAATAAAGAGATCGCGCCCGGTGCAATTAAGCGCATGACCATTGCTGTTTTAGTTTCAGATGTTGAAAGTGTGGACGCAGACGGTGTGATTAGCGTGACCCCGCGCGATGCAACAGAAATGGAAGTGCTGACCGAACTGGTTTCGCTTGCCGCTGGTATTGATACGGATCGCGGCGATAAGATTTCGGTGAAATCTTTACCGTTTGATCGACCGATTGCGTCAGACCTTATTGAAAGGCCCAGCGTCATTGATCAGTTTAAAGAGCAATATTTATGGAGCACGGTACAATCTGTAATCTTGGGCCTCGTTATCCTGATTTTGGGTCTTTTTGTTGTCCGTCCGCTTCTATCGCCTTCGCAGAAATCTATTGAAGAAGAATTTCCGGATCTTTTGCCAATGGCGAGTCAATCGGGCGGCGCATTGCAAGCTCCGAATGGTATGGCGGCATCAATGCAGGGCGCTGACGCTAATGTTCCTGCTCTGGCTCAAAATATGGCCCAAAACATGTCACAAGGGACAGCACAGGCGCAAAATATGGCACCAAGTATGGCCCCAGCACTTACCAGTAGTCAATCAGGTCTTAGATTGGGGGGCCCCGCCGCCAATAACCCGTTAGAGGCGCTCAATAATACGGCGGCAGAAAACCCAGAAGACGCGGCGGACCTCCTCGCAAGCTGGCTTGCTCAAGAACCGCAAGGGGCCACGTAAATGGCTTCAGAATCGCAAAGCCCTAAAGCGGCATTCAAGCCGCTTGATTTAAAGTCGCAAGCGGTCAAGCCCACGAGCTTATTTGCGCGTCAAACCGTGTTTGTTTCACCTGAAGACGCCGCAGAAACCAGTTCAACTTTGTATAAAGCCGATGCTTCCGTTTTTCATCCTATGCCAGAGCCGCGTTCGCCTCAAATGTCCGAAGCGGGTGAGCCAAATGCATATGAGGCTGGATTTACTGCGGGAAAAAACCAGACAGAACGCATGTATAAAGAAACCATCACGATGATGGAGAATGTATTAAGTGCGCTTAAAAATGATATATCTGCGATGACACGCGACATAGAAGCCAGTCATAATCGTGCGATTGTACAAAGCCTGCGCGCGCTCTTGCCTGATCTTGCAGAACAAACCTTAATCACTGAAATGGCACGAATTATCAAAGAAGCAAACCAAACGGCTTTGGAGGGACAGATATCAGTGCGTATTCATCCCGAAAACCGAGGCTTGTCGCAATATTTTGATACGGCTGAACATGCGGACATATCAATCCTTTATGATGAAAAACAAAGTTTAACGGGCTTGGCGTTTATATGGCAAGGCGGCGGCGTGGATCTGGATCCTATACAGGTTTCCGAGGCTTGTTTGTCTCTTTTAGATCCAGTGGATCCAAGCTTGACGGATACGGTTACCCCTAACGGCATGCCACATAACCGTCCACCCAATGAGCGTCACAAATCTGGTGACAATAATACCTCGTTTGATAAGTCCGAAACCCAATCTGGAGTAAAGTCAGAAAAAAGAGATGCCTTATGACCCAAGCCAATGCCGCTGCTTCTGAAAATTCACAAACAGACGAAGACGTCCCTTACGCCGAACGGCGTGACCATGATACAGGGTCACAATATAAGCGCTCAATCTATGCCCTGCCTGTAACCGTCCAAGTCGTTATTGGTACGGCCCGCCCAACGATTGCGGATCTTTTACGGCTTAAGCCTGATTCATTGCTTGATCTGGATAAGTCCATTGATGATTTGGTCGATCTTTGTATTGATAATCGCGTGATTGCGCGGGGCGAGCTGGTTGAAACAGACCCATCGACAGGGGCGATCGGGTTAAAAATCACAGAAATCGTCGATATATCCGAAGACATGCTCGCATGATTTTTGCGGTTCCAGCCGCATGTTCTGGAACACTGACACGCGTTTTGTGTCAAAAATTAGGGCGTGCCTTTTTAAAAGGCTTTTGGGTTGTCTTATACATCTTCGTGATGAACTGTGTTGGCAGTAGCGTTCTGGCAGATACGGCTTTTGCACAAACGACCCAAGAAAGCGCTCAACAAAATTTAGATTCTCAATCCCTCTCTCAATCTACTGCGCAATCTGATGTAGAGGCCTTGCAAGATCTTCTCGGCACGGGTGTTGACGCAGACGGTGAACCCGTCCCCTTAAATGCACGTGTGATCCAGCTATTTTTAATTGTCACTGTATTATCGCTCGCACCGGGTTTGGCGATGATGATTACCTGTTTACCCTTTATGGTGATTGTTTTCTCATTTTTGCGCCAAGCGATAGGTTTGCAACAATCCCCGCCGAATATGATGATTATGGGACTGGCTATGTTTCTGACATTTTTTGTAATGGAACCCGTTTTTAGCAAGTCATGGGATGAAGGTTTGTCACCCTATATGGACGGCTCAATCACTGAGACACAGGCGATTGAGCGCACACTTAATCCGTTTAAAACTTTCATGGAAGCGCGCGTAGAGCGAGAGACGATTCAAAGGCTTGCTGACACAATGCCAAGTCGCAATTACGATCTGTCTGAAACGATTCCAATGCCGCTTTTAATTACTTCATTCATGCTCTCTGAAATTAAAAAAGCGTTTCAGATTGGCTTCGTGATTTTTATGCCGTTCCTCATTATTGATTTGATTGTTGCGTCTATTTTGATGGCGATGGGGATGATGATGGTGCCACCTGCCGTTGTATCCTTGCCGTTCAAGCTCGCCTTTTTTGTGATGGCCGATGGGTGGATAAAAATTACAGAAGCCTTGTTGCGCGGATACGGGGTTGCATGACGGTGTTAAATGTAAGACTCAAGACGATAAGATAGCGAGGCGAAACTCCAAGGCTCACATTAGGGAATTTCATGGTAGACGATGTGTTAGATAAGCAGGCTGTATCGGTTACGACAGCGTTAACCCCGCCGCAAAAGGCGGCGATTATCCTTGTGTCTATGGGGCAGGATTATGCAACCCCGATTATTGATAAGCTGAGTGACGATCATTTGCGGGCCTTTATTCGTGCGCTCGAACAATTACCCGACGTACCACGCAAAGATCTTTTGGCGGCGATTGCCGACTTTATTACAACGCTTGAAAGCCGCAAAGATAATTTTAGGGCGGGGCCAGACCGGGCACGTTCAATCGCTGAAGATTTACTGAATTCAGAGCGTGTTTCGCGTCTTTTGGGCACGGTACCAGAGCCTAAAATCACGCGTAGCGTGTCAGAAGCATCCGTGTGGGAGCAGCTAAATAAGCGTACACCAGAATCGATTGCAGCATATATCACAACCCAAAGACTTGAAATTGCGACCCTGATCTTATCGGAATTACCAACGGAAAAAGCAGGTGAAGTTCTGTCAGAAATCCCGCAAGAGATGTCTATCCCTTATATTGCGCGTTTGTCTGAAACGCAAGCAATCGCCCCGCATGCCAAAACGGCCGTTACAGAATTGATCGCGCAAGATTTCCTGACTGCGCCTAAGCAAAATGCTGGCAGTGCGGCCATTGAATTTGTCTCGGGACTTTTATCGGCCTTATCGAAAGATAAGCGTAATGTGGTGATGGAGGGCCTTGAGAAATCCGACCCCGATAAAGCTAAGAAAATTCGCGACGGTATGCTTGTGTTTGAAGATTTGGCGACCCGCTTGCCACCAACGGCAGTGCAAATTATTTTCAAAGAGGTCGAGAAGCCGAGTCTTCTGGCGGCTTTAAAAGCCGGTGCTGATGACGCGCCTGCTTCGGTTGAGTTCTTGTTTGGTAATATTTCCCAACGCATGGCCGAACAAATGAAAGAGGAAATTGAAGGCATGAAAGCCCTCAGTGGAAAAGAGGGTGATAAGGCTTTATCGGAATTGATGAGCTTCATTTCACGTTTAGAAAAAGACGGACGGATTACGCTTCTTGCCAAACCTGTTGAAGATGATGTGGCGGCAGCTTAGAACCGTGTTCAATATTAGAACCATATTGAATATTGAAGATTTTATATGACAGAGACCGCTCTGATACTGATTGATTGGCAGGTGGGGTTTGAGGATCACACATATTGGGGTGGAAATCGCAATAATCTGGATGCGGAAAGTAAAGCGCTAACTTTACTCGAAACTTGGCGGCGTTTTGATTGGCCAATTTTCCATTGTATTCATCATAGTCAAGATCCTGAAAGCCTTTTACGCATTGAAAAACCCAGTGGTGATTACATCAAAGGGTTCAAACCTTTGGCAAACGAAGCTCAGATTGTCAAAAACGTGAATAGTTGTTTTATTGGAACAGATTTAGAGACCAATTTGCGCGCCCTCAATATTGGGGATTTAGTGATTTGCGGATTAACTACCAATCATTGTGTTTCGACAACGACCCGTATGGCTGGAAATTTAGGCTTTGATGTCCGTTTAGTGGGTGAGGCTTGTGCGACTTTTGACCGAATGGGTTCGGACGGAACGCATTACCCTGCGCAAAGTGTCCATGATATAAGTTTGGCCAATCTTCACGGTGAATTTTGTCAGGTGAAGCGTGTGCAGGATATATTAGACCCCCGTCAGGTCTAATCGGACTTAATACGCATCAGAAGAGGGCGAGAAAGCCCAATCCCGTATTAAACTGAAAAGCTACCGCTAATTCATAGCCAAATAAGTGTGGGGCGAAGGCACATCAATCTGTGGCCACAGTCAGCTTTAAAGGTCGGATACACGGTTGTGAGTCTGTCCCAAATATATCCGTTTCAACTTAAATATACATCGTTGATTTTACTGTAAAACCAGTTCCGCATGTAAAGCGCCCGCGGTTTTAATTGTTTTGAGAATGTCTATCATCTCGCGCGGAGAGACCCCGAGGGCGTTCAGACCCGCAACCAAATCGGGTAGGGTAACGTTTTCATCGACAAGGGCGATATTGCCTGGCGGGCCATCATAAACTTCGATTTCAGAACGGGGCACGACAATCGTCTCACCAAATCCAAAAGGGTTGGGTTGTGACACGGTCGGGTTTTCAGATATTTTGATTGAGAGATTCCCTTGTGCGATCGCGACAGAAGAGACTTTGACGTTCTGTCCAAGGACAATTGTTCCAGAGCGTTGGTCGATCACGACGCGTGCTTTTTGAGCAGGTGTTAGGGTCAGGTTTTCAACATGACCGATCAGGCGAGCTGGCGATTGTGTATAGTGCGCAAGATTAAGCTCGACTGTACCCGCATCTAAAAATGTCGCGACTTTTTTACCAAGACTTTTATTGATCTTTTCTTCAACTCTTTGTGCTGTGGTGAAATCAGGACTACGCAAAGCCAAGCGAATGCGTTTCATTTTGCCAAAATCAAAATTAATCTCGCGTTCAATTCTAGCACCATTCGGGATTGTTCCCGATGTCGGAACGCCCTCTGTCAGCGAGGCCCCTTCCGCTTGGGCGGAAAACCCGCTGACTAAGACACTGCCTTGAGCCACGGCATAAACTTCGCCGTCAGCCGCATTGAGGGGCGTCATAACTAATGTACCGCCTGCAAGGCTTTTGGCATCACCGATGGAGGATACATTGATATCAATCTTAGAGCCTGTACGTGCAAAGGCGGGAAGCGACGCGGTCACAAGGACTGCCGCGACATTATTGGGCTTGAAATCACTGCCTTGAATATTGACGCCGAGCCGCTCTAGCAAATTAGACAAGGCTTCTTCGGTATAGGGTGAGTTTCGGATCGTATCGCCCGACCCATCAAGGCCAATGACAAGACCATATCCGACGAGATCATTACCGCGCACCCCCTCGACATCAACAATATCTTTGATTTTAACTTCAGCCATAGCGAGAGGCGCGCTTGAAATACAGAGCGCGATAAAAAGCGTTATAAGACGAAAGGCTTTAAAAATCATAAGATTACCGTAAATAATTCGTCAGGGTTAGATCTGATAGGCGGGCTGTGAGCGTATAAGAGGCTTCGAGTTGAACTTGAAGGGTCTTAAGCTCTGTTGTCGCCTCAAATTGGTCACGACCAAACATTTCTGTATACGCATTGGTTAGGCTTGTGCGCTCAACATTAAACCGGGATTCGGCTTGGTTTAGGGTTGCTGATAACAGGCCGAGCTTCGCTTGTTGATTGGTAAGACCTGTTGTGCCTGAACTCACAGAAGCCGCGCCTGCCGAATACATCGCATCAAAATCGTCTTCACGACCTGTCCCAGTAAATTCAAAAGCATTCGCCATGACGGCAAGGCCGCGTAGCGTGTCTTTAATGTCTTGATTATTACCTTTGAGGTCAAGATTAACGGATTTATTGTTTCCGATTTGAAGCGGAGCGGCGTTGTTTTGGCTCCCTGTATAAATTTTGGTTTCAAAGGTTCCGTCTGGATCATTGAAATAGCGATCAAGCTTAGTATTGGCGTCATCAACACTGCTGGCATTAGAGAGAATATCTTTTACATCCTCTAATAATATCTTGGGATCTGCATATGTCGGCGCGTCTGTTTTGCTACCCGAAAAAAGATTTCTTGGGCCTTGTGAGGTTGATAATGCGGACATGACACTCTCAAGGGTGCCGCTGGCTTCATTTGAAAGCGCTTTAAGCGTAATATCATTGCCGATCGCGACTGCGACACTCCCGCGGGGGCCAAGACCATTGATCGCAGTATCAGCGCCTGAAAGTGCATTAGTCATCAATGTGACACGCGTTTTTGAAAGCGTGTTAATCTGCAAGCCTTGATCCACGTCATTCAACGCTTTTCCCAAAAGATGGGCGCGCCCCACTTCTCCGTTTGTGGCTTTTGTGAGATCGGATTTAAGGCCTGTGACCGCTTCTGTTGCAGTTGTTTGCAAACGCTCACGCAATTGTGCGGTTGCGCGTGTTTGGCGTGAATAGCCTAGTAAATCTGGATAATTCGTTAATTGCATGTCAGATCTCTAGAGTTGAAGTAAGCGATCCAACATATCGCTTACAGTTTGAATAACGCGCGCATTGGCCGCATATGACTTTTCTATCAGAAGTAGGTTTTGTAATTCTTGGTCTGTATCAACTGCTGAGTGGCCTATTTCGGCGTCTTTCATGGCGTTTTGCCGCGCTGTTGCACCTGTATCCAGCGCCTCATGCCGTAAAGACCGTTCGCCGATTTGGGAAGAAAAACCCGCCGCAAGACCACTGATTGAGAAACTGCCCGACAGTTTTGATCCAGAGGGGGCGGTCTGCGCTGTGGTCATCGCCGACAAAAGACC